>NZ_JADMOU010000008.1:0-214847 GCF_015558905.1 Bacteroides sp. D55t1_190419_B8 | reverse complement strand
TGCATAGAACCATATTGTCAAGAGGGCTTCGCACCAAACAATTACTCGTAAAGCACGCCTCTTTAGGCTACTGTTGATGGAACAACAGGTTCAGACATTATGCTGAACAATTACTTGTACGACTTCTTGTCGCACCTTTTTTTGCAAAAATAGAAAATAGTTCAGACTTTCTCACAGCGGATCAGAACTTTTTGCCCATTATTTAATGTGCTGGCAAATAAGTAGGTATCTCCTCCTTCAGCCAAATGGATTCGTTTGCGGAGTTCGGCTACTGTGGCGGGGAAGTTACGGACTGTCACATTTGCTTTTTTCAGGTCTGCCAGATTCTCCTTTACTTCTTTTTTATTGAAACTGCACTGGTTGACAATACGGAATATTCTTCCGGGGAAGTTTTCAATGAAAGTATCGGAAGTATAAAGATGGCTGTTGGGATGCAATTTGCGGACAGGGTAAGCTGCTGCAATGCTACGGAAAGCACCGGCTTTCAGAAGGGAGGCATTCGGTTCGTAAAGATAGGTTTCTAAAGAATCCGTATACGTACATTCGCTGCATTGCTCCTGTTCGCGGGTAAATACAAAGTGTTGTTCTTCTTGAGTCCCTTTCGTGGAGAGGTTCACGCAATGAATGGAGATTTCTGACGGTGATGTTTGTCCGAGTAAGATTAGTAATTCCTTACATTCGTTGTTGACGGACAGAATGTGAACTTCTTGTGTATGTTTCAGCTCTTTCAGTGCCAACGAAAGATCGAGCATGGGGGAAAGTTTGATCATTACCCGGTTGGCTTTATGAAGTAAAAGCTCTTCAAGTTCGGCTACATTCGGTTCGCAGTCGGAGATGGCAACCGTTTTTCCGCCGTGCTCATTGCGGCGCGCGGGGTCGAGGAAGAGGCAGTCTACGGGGGACATTGCTTGCAGGTAGGCTACTCCGTCTTCGTTTCTTATGTTTATATGGTTTAGATTCAGTACGGGAAAGTTATGTGCCGCTATTTCGCAGAGTTCTTCCTGACGTTCTACGTAAGTGGCGGATTTGAATCCGGTGGCAAGAAAAGAACAGTCAATGCCGAATCCGCCGGTGAGGTCGGTCAGAGAATCTCCCTGCAAAAGACGTGCTTTGTAGCGGGCGGTGATTTCTGAAGAGCATTGCTCCAGCGACAGATGTTTCGGATACCATATCTTTTCCATCTCCCACCATGAGGGAATCTTTTCGGCCGCTACCTTCCTTCCTGCAATTTGGGTGATGGCAGTCGGCATATCTATATCCGGGTACTTTTTAGCTTGTAAAGCCAGTGCACGTACATCGTCCGATGAATGTTCGCGAATAAAAAGTTGGGTTTCAGGAGAGATTTGCATCATGGTGTTATTGTGTTATAGGATATTACAATGAATCGTCGAGCTCTGATTATGGGGTTGTTGAATGTCGGTTATGGTATTAACTTATACTTCTGTTTGGCTACGTCCCGGCTGCAAAAATTGAAATGCCACCATTCGCTGGGTAATGCACGGAATCCGGCCTCTTTCATCACCTTTCGTAGCAGTAACCGGTTCTGACGCTCCGTTTCACTTATTTTTCCATTATGTACCAGCTCGATCTCGTCTGTGATGTGTGCTTCCACGCCTAAATGGTCTACTTTGGTTCCCATAGGCAGGGGCTGTCCCAGAGAGTCTTGGATACTGATGTCTACTGCCAGTCCGTAGTTGTGTAATCCGCCTCCACGGTTGGGGTTGGAGACATATTTATATTTGGACGTTCCTTTCACTACGTTCCACATCTTTTTCTGTACTGACATTGGACGTGCCGCATCGTAAATGATAAGACTGTAAGACGGGTGTAGTCTCTTCAATACTTTTTGTGCTTCTATCAGAGCGTATGCCGCATCCGGATGCAGGTAGGCTTCCGTTAAGTTGTCGTAAAGCACTTCACCCGTGAAATTATCAGCCTGTGTATACATTAGTTTTACGACGAGGCTGCTGTCCAGATCAGCTATATTGATGAGTCCTAATGAGTCCATGTAGAGAGCCATTTCGCTTCGCTCCGGTGGCGAGACGGTGGAACATTCTTCGCGCGGTTGTATATTCTCCGGCGTATGTTCGTATTCTACGAGGGGGATGCTTTCCTTTTCTTCTTTATGACTCGAAAGGAAAGAGCATCCTGTCAGTAGCAGACAGAGGATGGGTAAACTATACTTCAGAATGATCATTCAGCCTTTTGTATTTAGTGTGCCAAAGATACTTCTTTTAGGCTTTAGCTCCAATAAGCTGCCTTTAAATTCTGGTTGTTTAAGTGATCGGGTAGTACCATCTTACTGTCACAATTGTACTAATACTGTGGCATAAAGTAAGGGATTAAGTCTTTTCAATCCATTATAGATTGCTGAGTGAAGTTGCCACCTTCTTCAGGTTGCTGTTCGTTGCCCATTCTTGCAGATGTTGTAAGAGTTGTTCGTCTGTAACTTTGCTATGGTTGATAGTCAGTAGTTCCAGATAGAGTTCGAGCAGCTGTTTGAGTCCGGTGACGGGTTTGTCAGGCAATCCGCTGATAAAGACTGTGAGTAGCTCTTCCAATTGACGGTTGTGGAAAGTACTTCGTTTGTACATGCTTTCGTATACTTGGGTGGTGAAGCGCTTTAGCGGAGCAAGCTCCATCGTGATGAGGCGAGCCAGGATTTCTCCTACCCGGCGGTTGTTTATTCTTCTTGCGGCAAGTCCCTCTACCCATAATTCCGCTGCATAGGAACGGACTGTCTTGTCTACGAAAAGTAGTGAGCCGCCTAATAAGAGCAGGCTCATCTCCCGAAGCGGGCAGTGGAAAGAAAGGAGCATCCGCAAAGCACAGGTGAGGGTGCGTTTGCTGTCTTCCTGCGGAGTGCCGAAAGCCATGTAGCAGGTGATGATCTGGGCTATCAACGGTTCCGGCCGGTTAGGGAAGTAACATAGCAGAGGTTCCATGTAGCGGGAGTCGTCTATATTATATTTACTGTTGATAATCAGATGTTCCTGCCATAGCTGATGGCTGTTGAATTCGACGTATTTGTGCCATTTGTAGGAATCGAGTTCAAGCAGACGCCTGTCCGTTTCGTATGATTTCTCTTTTGGTTTCAATTTGTTCCACCCATAGTCTCCTGCCAGATAGTTGTGTGGCAACGTGCAGCAGGCGAAGGACTTGAATACTTCGAATTCAGTTTCCGGTGCTTTTACCAGTCCGGCGGCTACCCAGCCGGTCGGATGGTTGTAGGGCGGTTCGGGTTGTGTGTTCTCATCCAACAAGAACAGGCAGAGATGGAGGTATTCATCTTGCAATAGTTGCCGGGCGGTGGTGACGGCTTCTTCTTTGCCTTCCATGGCACAGCGGGCAATCGCTAGTTGGAAATCCCACGGACAGGGCTTTGTGCCTGCTTCCTGATATGCGGCGAGGCGGCGTATCAGTTCGGTGGCCTGTATGTATGCCGGAGTATGGGTAGGAGTGGAAAGTAAGGGCAATGTATTATTCTCCTTTAGTTGACGGATTACATTCAGCCATAACTGTTGGACGGGTGTGAAACAGGTTGCGTCGCTGTAGCCGGGTTTCCAGTCGGCAAGTGGTTTGAAAGAACGCTCGTCATAAGCTCCCCTGTTTTGATCTCTTCCTTTCAGTCTTTCTTCCAGCCGGGTGAACATATTTCTCAAGAATCCTGTGCGGGAGGTGTCTGTCGTCTGTGTCCATAGACGTTGATATTCCAACAGGAAGGTAGCCAGAAGCTCCTCGTATGGTTCCCAACTGTTGGCTACGATATTGGTTGCCCGTTGGAAAACAGGTCCCATCCGGTCGAAATCTTCTTTGTTCAGTTGAGGATGGAAGGCGATAATAGCGGCAACTGTTGTTTCTATCTCCCAGCTTTCCTCCATATCGAACAGGCGGCTAAGTTGGAACAGAAAATCTTCTTTGCTGGCAGGAAAGGGAATATGGTTGTCTTCCCTGCAAATGCGGACGGTTTCCGAAGACGGCTCCTCGTTAAAGGAGGTTTCGTCTGTAATATTTCCTCCGGTATGAATGATTTCTTCAAGATTCATGTCTGTCGCATTTGATATTCCGGCAGACTGTACTCTGAAAGATATGAGTATTGCTTGTACGCTTTGAAACATCTCCGGCTGATAGGATTGTAATGTCTCTTGGAGACTGGACGAAGAAGTGTCTCCATATTTTATGATGAAGTCGGCGGCTTTCTTTTGTAGGTTCTCGTCCTTCTTCAGGAACAGTTGGCAGAGAGTGATGCAGCAGACTTCTCTCATTTCGGGATGCCGTGCAACGATCTTCTCAAAGATAGTATGGATGGTAAGTAGCGAGTTTTTGGGGCTGGAGAAGAAAAGGGGAGCTGCACGTTCGATGAATTCCTGATAACGGAATCCCTCTTCGGATGCGATACTTTTCAGTTGTTGCAACATCACATTCACCGGTTTTGTATAAGAAGAGGTGAATATTTGCATCATCTCTTCTTGCAAGGATAACAGTTCTCCGGTAGTTGGTTGTAGAGTTTCAAAGAATCCGGCAAACCATCCTGCCATGTCTTTTTTGAAGCTCCGGTGAAAAGTGGCGAGTGTGGCTTTTAATAGGCGTTCTCTATCCAGATGGCCGTCCAGCGAGAAACGGTAGAGGGCAGCACTGATACTTTCATCCTGTGCGGTAACTCCTTTTTTATAAGCCTCTTTGGCGCAATCATCTTGATAGTCGATGGACGATTCGTATTCGAAAATCGTCCAGATATGTTCTTTCAGGGTGATATCCCGCTTGAGTAATAACTCACTGTTGAAAGTATCGCTTCTTTTGGGCTCTTTATTTCTGATACGGGTAATCCAGGGGAATACATGTGCAATGCGGCTTGGAGCAATATCTTTGAGGTATCCCATATCCATGAGCTGCGTCAGCTGTTCGTAATTGAGATCGAAATTAAACCAAGTTTTGTCATCGTTGATGAAATCTGTCAGCCAGGTGGGGTAGTAAAGCGGGAGCAGTTTGCAAAGCGTATCAAACTTCACATGATAGGCCATATCCATTTCCCGTTTGTTGGCGCAGACAAACTGGACAGCAGATAGAAAATGTGCCCGTGCCGCACTGCAGGTTGTCTCACTACTGAAACCGGCAAACTTGCTTTTTATCCATTGTAAATCCCGGATAACCGGCAGCAGTTTCCGCCTTTCTTTCATTGGTAACTCCAGTAATCTCTTGACAAAAGGGATTAATATCTTCTCTTCGTTCTCCGGAGTATCCACATAAGCTTTGGATAATTTCTCCAGTTCTTTTTTTAATTCTTCCATTGTACTAGTTTCTTTACTGCCAGAATATGTTTGCAAGCTCCCCGTTCTCCCTGATTGCTACTGAACCAGGTGCAAGTGCAACGCTCTTTCTCACTTTCTCTGTCGAGAATGACCGTATGCCTGACACCTCCGCTTCCTGCCACGCGTGCTTCTGTCCGTTTCTCGTCATTCGATATGATTTCTACTTTCTCTTCTTCCAGTAGCTTTTCTGCTGCTATCATTCGAGGATTGAGACTTAAAATACGTTCGGTTTTGAAAGGCAGGCGGCGGTAGAAGAAGCTGTTTTCATCCAAATCGAATCCCAATAATCCCATTGCTGCCAATCGTGCCGAGAGAGAATCCACCTTATCCAGGTCAATATGTTCTTCTATGGCAAAAAGAGTGGGGTTGAACTGTTGGTTGGCATAACTGTATTTGTCCATTGCCTCTATCCATCTTTCGGGGACGTCTTCGAGCAGGGATTCCAGTGCGGCGCCTTCTCCGGAAAATCCTCTCCAACATTCGCGGGAAAGAGAAAGGCTGAAGCGTACCGGACCGAAATAAAGTTGCCAAATGGTAGATTGCATGGTGGGATGCGCAAAGACTTTCAGCTCATCGGCAAACGGAAGCAAGGGCTCGAGCAGACGTAAGCGATGAAGTCCTCCAATGCAGACGGCATTCATGCTTTTCACCGGTGAAAAGGCGGGTTTTTGACCGCGCATCACTAAATAATAGTCGCATTTCACGCTACTTTTCGGAAGAGTCTGGAAGAGTTGCAAGGTTTGTATGCGATTGAAGGAGTAGAGCTGTTCCGCAGCGGATTGATAAATCTGTACCGTAGTCAGTCCTTTTATCCATTTCACGGGAAGAGGTACTTTCCGTTCTATCACTTTCTCCCCTTTATGATAAAGCCCCACCTCTTTGGGACCGACTGACATTACCACATTCTCTTGTCTGCCTATTCCTCCTAAAGCGGAAATCATTCCGGGATTAAAATCTACGTTTGTTGTCCCGTTTTCCGGAAATTCTCCGTCGTGTCCGTCAGGAAGTACGTCGACCCTGGCATATACACCTGCACAATTAGAAAATCCTTCAAAGCGTAGGCGGTCATTTCCTGCGGTTACAATCGGATCTTTCAGCATGGCAAGCTGTGCCGGTGTCAGATTGAAACTGGATTGCACAACGTTGGATAATGCGATGAGGCAGCGTGCTGTCATGTAGGGTTGTGTCAACTTTCCCCAAAAGAAACAAGGTGCTTCTTTCTTTTCTATTTCGCTGTATTTGGCAAGAAACAGTTCGTCCTGATTGGCCGACCGTTGCAGGGCGGAAGGAGCTGCATATTGGTAAGAGATGGTATCAGTCATAGATAATAAATCGGAATTTGGTTGTATATTCTCCAAATATAGAAATTAATTCTTAGTGAAAAAAAGAAGTAGGAGAATTTACATCGCTTTGGAATGCTGATATTATAAAATATCATCAAATGAAGCATTTATGTCTCTTTTGATGGCAAATATCAAATATAATTCTTAATAGTCAGACACAATTTTTTATACATAAAACAATTATTCTTTATAACTATTCTTAAATCCTACGTTTCTTTTTGCCAGAAAATAATATTTTTGTGCCCACAATTAGAATGTTCTAGCAACAGATTCTAAATTAAGTCTTATGAATTTTTAAAGATGAAAAAGACAGCTGTTTGTGAAAATCGCTAATATTGTTTGTTTTGTTTGTGTTATCCCATTTTGAGTCAGGTGTGGCTTCAAAATGGGATTTTCGCTATAAAGACAGTCTCAAAACCACCTGAATACTATCAGAAATGACCTAAATTCTATCAGCCGATAGATTTTCCCCTAAACAATGTCTGTTCTTCACCTGTCACATTTGTTGAAAACCCGTAAACTTGCAGCATCAAAATAATGATAACGAATACTCACAATTAAAAAAATAACGTATATGAAAAGTTTAAGCTTCAAGAAAGATCTGATAGGAGTACAGGATGAATTACTCCGTTTTGCATATAAACTGACGACCGATCGTGAAGAAGCAAACGATTTGTTGCAGGAAACCTCATTAAAAGCATTGGATAACGAAGATAAATATACTCCCGACACAAATTTCAAAGGATGGATGTATACGATAATGCGGAACATCTTTATTAATAATTACCGCAAAGTAGTGCGCGACCAGACATTTGTCGATCAGACTGAGAACCTTTATCACCTAAACCTGCCGCAGGATTCAGGTTTTGAAAGTACGGAAAGAGCTTACGATTTAAAGGAAATGCGCCGTGTAGTCAATGCTCTGCCGAAAGAATACAGAGTTCCGTTTGCTATGCACGTTTCAGGATTCAAGTACCGTGAGATTGCAGAAAAGTTGAATCTTCCGTTAGGTACTGTAAAGAGCCGCATATTCTTTACCCGTCAGAAATTGCAGGAAGAGTTGAAGGACTTCCGCTAACGTTTACTATCAATTTTCAGTTGGTATCAATAGGTATAGGGCAAAAGGAAACGAGATCCTTTTGCCTTTTTTATTTTATGTGTTGGAGGTCTGTATTTGTTATGGGAATTTTTTCAGTAACTTTGTCACTGGTTAATTGACTGCTCTGATTATCAGTCGAGGATAGTCGATTTGCTTCCCTTAATTTGTCGAAGAATGAATAAAGATATAAATGTTATGATAAAAGCGATCATGCTTGATGTGGATGGAACATTGGTAAGTTTTGAAACTCATAAAGTGTTGCCATCCTCTGTTGATGCCCTTAGGAAGATTCATGACGGTGGAATTCGAATAGCCATTGCTACCGGTAGAGCGGCGGGCGACCTTCATGAAATAGCTGATGTTCCGTATGACGGAGTTATCGCGTTGAATGGAGCCGACTGTGTTTTGCGGGATGGTACTGTGATAAGAAAGCACCTTATTCCGAAAGATGATTTTAAGAAAGCCATGGAAATAGCAAAGACCTTTGATTTTGCAGTCGCTATTGAATTGGATGAAGGTGTGTTTGTCAATCGTCTGACTCCGACTGTCGAACAGATTGCTAAAATCGTGGAACACCCTATTCCGGCCGTTGTAGACATTGAAGATCTGTTTGAAAAGAAAGAGTGCTGTCAGCTTTGTTTTTATATCGATGATGAGATGGAACAAAAAGTGATGCCGTTTCTGCCTAATCTTTCCTTGTCACGCTGGCATCCTTTATTTGCTGACGTGAATGTGGCAGGAATAAGTAAGGCAACCGGGCTTTCGGTATTTGCTGATTATTATGGGATCGGAATGACGGAAATAATGGCTTGCGGTGATGGTGGTAATGATATTCCTATGTTGAAAGCTGCCGGAATCGGAGTGGCGATGGGAAATGCATCGGAGATAGTCAAGGCTTCAGCCAATTTTGTTACTGATACGGTGGAGAATGACGGGCTTTGTAAGGCGCTGAAACACTTTGGAATTATTTAATATTAGGTGATCTGAAGCTTAATATTATAGGCTTGTTTCCCTATTCCTTATTCTTCGCTATTCCTGCTTTGTCCGTTACATGCTTGATAGAATGGCATTTCAGAATCATCCAAGTCAAAATGATTACCGAACTGTGTCGTGTCAAAATGAATATTTACGAAATCTTCTAGACTTGAACCGTGCTGTGTATCGTTTCTCACGGAGTTTTTGTCTGAGAATCTTGTATCTTTCCATGTAATAACGTCTGTATCAATTTCTAATATAACAGGATCTTCCATTCTTCCCTCATTTTTAGCTTGATACATCATTGGATGTTGTGTGCACAAAGTATTCCAATCCATTCTTTTCATCCAACACACGTGACAGACTATCTCCTCCAGGATATGGTATATCAATCCCTTGTTCTAAACAATCCATCCAAGAATAAAGACCGCCATGCTGAATTATAGATTCCAGATTCTTTCTATCAGTGAAATGATATAATGAGGTTATACCATGCTCCTTAAGTATTCTAATCAATGCTTGTGCATTTATCTTTTTTTCCATCTTGTTTCACTTAAAGTATGCAGATTATACTGATTCCTCAAAATGTCATGGAAGTTTTATGTTCTTCCATGTCAAGAACAGGTTGTCAACATATTATATATTTCTTTTGTTCTTAATAAGTATTCTAAAATACGGACATTTGCCATTTATCCTAAGATCTTTATCATCATCCCCCTTCCTAAATCTGACAATCTCGAATTGATCGGGGTTGTATTTATGTAAAAATGTGATAGGTACACCCATTAGGCCCGCATAGTCTCTGGGTATATCTTGTGTGCGGTTTACATTTATACCGTCATAATTGTCGTATTTCGGATATTTGTCTTCGTTTCCAATATACTCCTTTACGAGATCAATATCTTTATGCCTTAGGTTTAGTTCTAAGTTGGTAAGCCAAAGGCACCCATTGGTGGAAATAATTCTTTGACCGTCTTCATTTATTCTTACTTCTGTACCATACAAATCGTAGTGTTCTGGTACTATGAAACCAGAGATTCCTCTTCCTAGGTTAACACCCAACCATGCTTTATTCTTCTGTATAAGGTCAAATATCTCTTTGTAGGTTATTGCATTTACATTACCTATAACTAAGAACTGTTTATTATAATGCACAATCTGTGTAACAAACTCTCTGAACAAAGAAAATGGAGGGTTTGTCACAACAACATCTGCTTGCTGAAGCAAAGCAATACATTCAGCACTCCTAAAATCGCCATTCCCAGCAAATAGAGTTATGTGCATTGGAATGTTATCACCTTCATATTCACAGTAATATGCATTTTGGTTTGCTTGCAAGTTATTCTCTACTTCTCTATAACAAGAGGCAATTAGTTTTCTAAGTCCTAATCTTTGAAAGTTGTCTCTGAAATAACGAAAGAAATTGCTAACCTGTGGGTCATCGCAGTTGCAGTACACAACTTTATTTATAAAGCAATTTGGGTAATACTGCAACTCACTTTCTATATCACAAAGCTGTGTATAGAATTCATCACTCTTGGATTTTTTAGCCTTTTGTAGAAGTTTATTTGTTGCTTGTCTTGCCATAGTTATTTATTTATTTGATTCCATAAGTCTCTTCCTAACATTCGAAGGGAAGTCTCTGCGATTTCAAACATGATTTCAAACATCTTAACACCATCCCAGCTTCTTCCATTGCCCTGAGTGTAAATTGAAGCGGCTTGTAACATAATTGTTTTGTCTTCATGCTTAACAAATCTATTTTTGCACAGATTGGTGTTTATAGGCATACCATAATTAGCTGCCGTTAAGCGATCTAACCTATTAAGCATACCTGAGTTATATTCTAAGACAACCACTCTTCCATCAGGTCGAGTAACTTTTATGGTTTCAGTTAAGAAATTCGAACCTTCAAGGAATAATACATAAGGAAAGTGTGACTCTCCAAGCATCATGTTCGCTATTTCTGATATGTTCTTATGTGATCGTTCTATAGCGTTTCCTGCAGCCATAAGGTCTTGATCCTTCTTCGTACCCACAAGTTCACCCTTCTCAATGTTTTCAATGTCTTTTCCTTGGTGTTTTGCCTCTGATACCAGAATTACTCGCCAATTATTGTTATCATCTTTGACTTCAATAATTCCTCCGTCAGGGATTATACTTGCATTTTCAACAAATAATGTTTGTCCAAGATATGGATCTATCTCTTGTAGCTTCTCATTAATCTCTTTTTTTTCGACACTTTGACGGTATCTGAAACTTAACTGTGGATATTTTTCTTCCAATGCACCTAAAACTGCATATTGAATTTCTCCAGTTGCTTTATCATGCATTTTGGCTTCTACACCAAAGATGCCTACAACACCTTGACTTTCTTTATGTTGGGTTGTCAATCTCGATGATTGATTTTTTTTTGCCATAATTTAATTCTATAAGTTATTGAAATCAAGGAAATCACTAAGTGGTCTCACCTTGGCTCTATAAGTATTGATTCTTTCTTTCAAATTATTTGGAACCTTAAACTTTGGACTAGAAGTATTATCAAACTTTAGCACGATATAGTAAGTTGCGTGTGCAGGAGTGAAACCATGACTTTCCAATGTCTCTTTTGTCCATATTTGGAAGCTCCCTTTTTGTTTTAATTTAAAAAGTTGGCAATCCTCCCCACCTGTATGAAGTAATACATATTCCATCCTTTCAAATCCAAGTGTTACACATAAAGAACCATTTGATTCCCCCGCACGAAGATAACAAATACCAGTCTCTATCATTTTTGCTTTTGTTTCTCGCCTTGCATGATTTACCATGACTGTTACCTCTTCTGGATTTTCGGCAATGCGTTTCTGCATTTCTATAGAGCGTGATGGGGCTTCTATATCAATCTTTCTTCGCTTTCCCAAATTTAGGAAATCTTCGTTTTGGTCAATTCCGATGAATTTGCGACCTAAGAGATTAGCAGCTATTCCTGTTGTGCAACTACCTGCAAATGGGTCAAGTATAATTTCGCCAATTCTGGTCGATGCTAGAATAATACGATATAAAAGACGTAAAGGTTTTTGTGTGGGATGCTTTCCGCATGTTTTTTCCCACATACCAACAGTTGGCAATTTCCAAACATCAGGCATTAAAACACCTCCATTGAGTTCTTTCATTAACTCATAGTTGAAGTAATGTTTTGATTTCGGATTTTTTCTTGCCCAAATAATATACTCAGAAGAAAAGTTGAAATGCAGTTCTCCCCATGTAGGAGTTGGGTCAGATTTCTGCCATGTAATAATGTTAATAATCTGGAATCCTGCATTGTTTAAGCATTTTTTAACAGAATATATATTATGGAATGTACCACAGACCCAAATTGTTCCATTATCTTTCAACAATGGCTTACATGAATCTATCCATTCTTGATTGAATTGATCGATGTAATCTATTGATTCGGCCTTATCCCAATCTCCCTTGTCAACAGATACAATTCGTCTTCCTTGTATTTTTTTCCCTCCATTAGACAAAAAATATGGTGGGTCTGCAAATATCATGTCAACTTGTTCTTCTAATTGACCTAATATGTGTTCCGAGTTTCCTTGATAAAGGGTAAATTTATTATCTTTTGACTGGAAAAACATAATTTCAAATTTACATTATTTTAACCTTGTTAAGAAAATCATCTAACGATGGATTTTCAATAATTTCGAAAGGTTTTGACTTGGATAAGTCTGCTTTCTCAAGATGCTTGTGGAAATATCCTGTTAAAGATTCGTCTGCATCTACCATAATTGAATGTCTATTTTCTTCAATACATACCCGTCCTGTTGTTCCAGAACCTGCAAAGAAGTCCAAAACAAGAGCCCCTTCATAAGATAGAGATTTTACCAATCTTCGAATAATCTCTGTAGGTTTTTGAGTTGGGTGGCCAACTCGTTCGGATGAATTTCCATTCAATCTACCAATTTCCCAAACATTAGTCGGATTCTTTCCTTTTTCGACACTTTCAGGATTCAATCTTTTATCTTTCAATGCTGCTTTCTTTGCTTCTTCATCATATGGAACCCTAACGGCATCAAGGTCAAAGAAATATTTTTTTGTCTTAGATAGCCATATTGCTTCTTCGTGACGATTTGCAAAATAGCGATGCGCACTCATCCCATTTTTATAATACCATATTATTAAGTTGATTAGTCTTAATTTGGTATTGTGACGAGTATAATGAAGGATTTCTAACAAATCACCTTGCTTAAGATCTTGAAATTGAAATCCTCCAAAAATGACGCAGTTGCCGTTTTCGGACATAACGCGATAAATCTCATCAATCCATTGTTTTGCCCATTCCAGATAGTTCGGATAGTTATCCCAATATTCTAAATCAAGGTTATAGGGTGGATCTATCAATACTAATTGGACAGAAGAGTCAGGCAAAGTCTTCAAAAACTTGACAGCATCCTGTATATACAGTGCATGAAAAGTTTTATCAAACTCTTTTACATGCACTACAGTACTATGTTCTACTCCATCACGCTTTTGCTTGACGAGAGTTCTTAGACCGTTGTTATGATGAGATTTGTTGGCCATATTATCTATGAATTGGAAGGTAGTATTTATTGGAACCAAATTCGGCACCGAAATTTTCACGCAACATGGACATGTCGTCATCAGAAAGAGTTCCCTCCACCAAGTCGGTAATTCTTTGTTCAACAACAGCTTCATCTTCTCCCTCTTCAAATTTAATCAAATCGTAAGTTGGGAAGAAATACTTGACCGTAATATCGGAACGCCCCTGTTCAATTATTCCAAAGGTTTCAAGTATGTTAAAGAGGAATGGAATTCTGTGTTTCGCACCTTCTTCTGTAGGCACTTCAATTCCTTTAATCTCACAATAACGAGCCACAAAAGGACATGCAAAAAACTCCGTATATACTTTGTTTTTGCTTAACTGAGAACTTTTAGCCACTCCATACAGGTAACGAAGAAGAAGAGAAATAGCATCAGCTCTTAACAATAATCTTGACATTAATGTCTTAGCAGCAGGTTTCTTGTTAAGGAATGATCCAATAGTAGCATTGATTGTGCTTTCGTTGTTCATTGCCCAGCTTATCTCAGCCTTGCCTCCTTCCTTAAAGCTCATATCAATCTCATTGAGTAAAGGAAGGAGGATATTATATAGGCTCAACCCCTCAGGAGTTAATAGAATTTTAACTCCTGCAGATGCGTCAGACCTAAAATCTACTAACAATCCTAATTCCATTGCTGCCTGTAACTTGTATTTAGTTTGTCGCTGGAAAGTAGTCAATGGTTCTTTGTCATTTTCAGTTTTTTCAAATCTAACATGTTCTGGGGCTATTCGGCTATTTTCAATAGAGCCATCTCCAACAACTTTTAGAATATACATCAAATGACCAAGATGAGTACCTTGCGGAAAATGGTACGAAGACTCTGTCAGTTCACCTATTTCTTTAAGGAATTTAACCCAACTGCCAAATTCGCTGACATATCTTGCAACCTTGAACTCACCTTCATTATTGACATCTTCTGTTGAAGGTCTTCTTTTCAGCTTTTCTGTTAAATCCCAATAAGCAGCGATAAGATCCTCACGAGTTATTTCTCGATCTGCCTTGTCTTGATTATCAAGAATTTGTTCTACTTCTTCATCGAAGAATACTTCGCATTTAGGAGAATACTGATACTTAACCTTTTCTATTCGACCTTGCGCATTTTTCTTTTCTGTAGATTTACCTCCAGAAAGAATTTTCCTGATAAGATTTGCTTTTTTGTAATTACCGATAAAATCAATAACAACAACATTTCCTTTACCACCACATAATCTCAAGCCACGTCCCAATTGCTGAGTGAAAATTGTTTTTGATTCTGTTGGGCGCAGGAATAACAAAACTCTTAAGTCAGGAAAGTCAATTCCTTCATTGAATAGATCAACAGTAAAAGCAACAGTATAAACATTCTGCCTAAAGTCTTTAATTACCTTTTCACGATCTGGAGTTTCCGAAGTAATTGCTACGGCAGGAATACCTTTTAAGTTAAATAGTTCTGCCATTTCATTAGCATGCTTGATTGAACAGCAGAATCCCAAAGCTTTATTACAGTTGCCTTTTTTGATATACTCTTCAAAAATTCTTTCGTTACGCTCTGGAATAATCAAGGCTCGGTCAAGATCCTCAACTTTGTACTTATTACCATTGTAACGAATGTTAGAATAATCTATGTTATCCGTTAGTCCATAATAAGTGTATGGAACTAAGAAACCATTATCTATGGCATCATTAAGGGTATATTCAAACACCTTGTTATAATCAAAGAGTTGGAATATATCCTTACGGTCAGCTCTATCTGGAGTAGCAGTTAAGCCAAGCATGAATACATTTGGCTTGAAATAATTTAGAATTGACTGATATGTTGGAGCCTGACCATGATGAACTTCATCAATGACAATATAGTCAAACTCATTTGGTTCGAAATCTGTAAAACAGTTCCTTAGAGTATCTTTTGACGCAAATAATACTTTACTATCATGGACATGCTCTCTTGCTTCGCCAGTCAATAATCCTAACTTTGCGGTAGTATAGATTTTCTCGTATGACTCTCTTGATTGACTCAAGATGTCTAGTTTATGTACGATGAAAAGTATACGTCCCTGCGCGTTTAAAGTATCAAAAGCAGACAGATATGTTTTACCTGTTCCTGTTGGAAGGATTACAACACCCTTTTTGTGACCACCTTTTCTATAAAAATCTAAAGCGGACAGGACTTGTTGCTGAAGGTAATTAGGCTCTATTGATTTTTCGGACAAAATCTCGGGTATATGTTTGCGTAGTAGAGAAAAGAGGTCATGAGAAACCTTTTGTCTCCACCTTGGATCTTTTAACTGATTATAGGAAAATCGTAACAGAAACCAACCTGCACTTAGTATTTCGTTTTGACGATTCAAATTATCATCAAATTGCTCACCAGGGATAATACCTTCAGCATGATAACTCTCCCCATTGACCTCAAGAGCTAATTTCTTGCCATTGTATAATACGCCAAAATCTATACGACGTGATCGTCCCGAAGAATCCAAGAAAGGATACTGCGGAACAACATATTTCATTTTCCGGGTTCCCAAAATTGGGAAAAGGAATTCTCTAACAAATAGAGCTTCACTCTCTTGGGAGATACGACTCTTATAAGTTTCCATGTATTCATCTACTGAAACCTCGTCGCAATTCTCAAGAAGATTAACATAAGAACTTTCAATCTTGTCGTTATCAAAGATTTTTTCTTCTTGTATATCCATAGTTATTCCTTATTTGAAACTAACAAATCTTTAATATCCACGTCTAATAGCTTCGATATTTTATCAAGTGTATTAAGATCGGGTTGTACACTGTTGTTACACCATTTGCTAACAGTACAAGCTGACTTTCCAACCTGTTCTGCCAACCATTTACTGGTTTTGTCCTGCTCTGCAAGAACTGCTTTGAGTCGATTTAACTTTCCCATAAGATTCAATAATGATAAAGTTTGGTGTAAAGTTAATAAAATTCTATGAGAAAAAGACATTTACTTTTGGAAAGTCACTTATACACCTTTATTTTCTTTGAAAATACTATAAATTGCCACTTGACAAGTCCACTTTTCGTGTATTTTTTCCAACCAAAGTCAAATTTCAACCCAATTGTTGAGCCGCCAATGAGGTTGGTTTTTGCCCTTTTTGAATCATCCGAACCAAGTAATCAAATGACAGAAAATGAAAATTTCTAATCTTTCCGTGTTAATTTTTTGTTATCTCTTGTTTGTAGTTTGGGGTTTTCGGTAATTCTTGTTTCCAATTTGTTTCTTTTGGTGTTTTTGTGCTTTCGTTGGCATTGTGTATCAGTGAGTTACAAGAAATAAGCAGTTTGTCAAGAAGAAGATCGTGATTGTTGTTGGAAAATGTATTTTCTTTTGCTGTTGCAGTTTAAACTCTTATCTTGCGCATCTAACTCTAAGATTATTCTGATAAAATCTCCGTTTGCCGTAGTTTTGTTCATTAATGCAGATTCAACATAATCATCCATTTCTAGCACATGGAAAGAGGGGCTTTGACAGTATAAGAGATTATTTGTGTTTTCATGAAATTACGCAAGGTCACTGAAAACGGAGTTTCGGCGCAAAAAGGTCACCTCAAGGTCACTCTAAAAACAAATCAAGCAGTCAGCGATGTGCTAACTGCTTGATTTTCAACGTGGACCAGCCTGGGCTTGAACCAGGGACCTCCAGATTATGAGTCTGTTGCTCTAACCAACTGAGCTACAAGTCCGGTGTATCCTTTGTTGGATGCGGTGACAAAAGTAGTATTTTCCCTCGAATTATGCAAATCCTTTTGATAAAAAACTACGATACTTTATTTTTAGAACTTATATTTGCGCTTCGGGTTCTTGGGGAACCATCCTTTTTGTACCCGTTCTTCCTGTTCGAAAACCTCTTTAATCGTCCAGAAGGAAGAAAACGCAAACACGCCAAGCAAAGAAGATAAAATCACATTATCGATGCTTAATGAGGCGACCACACCGGCTATGCCGAGTATCAGGAATATCCACCAGCATTTTGTACCCCAATAGTATTCGGCCTTTACCACGACGGGGTGAAAAAGGCCGATAATCAAAAAGGTACATATTCCGATGAATAACCCTGCGAGGTGATATTCATTTAGAAACTCCATCATAATTATTTTTCAACGCGGATGGGGATTTCTTTCTTGATACTCTGTTCCAGAGAAATCAATGTCTCGGTAGCTACCACACCCGGTATTTCTTGCATTTTGTTATTCAGCAAATCCATCAGATGTTCGTTGTCGCATGCATAAAGCTTTGTCAGCATTGTGTACGGGCCTGTAGTGAAATGACATTCCACAATTTCGGGAATCTTTTGTAGTTCCGCTACGACAGATTTGTACATGGATCCTTTTTCCAGTTTGATACCCACGTAGGTACAAGTTCTGTATCCCAGCGATTTCGGGTTAACATGGTAACCAGAGCCTACAATGACACCTAGGTCAATCAGTCTTTGCACACGCTGATGAATAGCTGCGCGTGACACTCCACATTCGGCTGCTACGTCTTTAAAAGGGATGCGGGCATTCTGGGAGATAATCTCTAAGATCTGCCTGTCGAGGTTGTCTATTCTTTCCATAATAATAAATTGTAATTTCCTGTTGTTATCAAATAGTAAGCAAATATAGAGATTTATTTTAATTATTCTTCTTTTCCGAGAAAAAAAATAGGAAAAAGCAAAAAAAGAGGCGCAAATGTTTTGCGCCTCTTTCCTTTTTCTATTTAGAAAGAACTTCCTTATTTTTCGATGCTTACCAGTTCAACTTCGAAAATCAAAGTAGAGAACGGTTTAATCTGGTTGCCGGATTCTCTTGCACCGTAAGCAAGGTCTTGAGGGATGTAAAGTTCCC
Organism: Bacteroides sp. D55t1_190419_B8; assembly: GCF_015558905.1. Taxonomy (NCBI): domain Bacteria; kingdom Pseudomonadati; phylum Bacteroidota; class Bacteroidia; order Bacteroidales; family Bacteroidaceae; genus Bacteroides; species Bacteroides sp. D55t1_190419_B8. Next base: position 196,694 of record NZ_JADMOU010000008.1, on the reverse strand, counting down.
ATTTAGAACCTACAGGCATCATAGTCAATGCTTCTGTCCAACCTTTGATTACTTGGTTAGCACGGAAAGTAGCCGGTTCGTTACGTTTGTAAGAGCTGTCGAATTCTGTTCCGTCGATCAAAGTACCTTTGTAGTTTACTTTCACTTTGCAAGTGTCAGCAGGAATTTCACCCTTACCTTCAGTGATTACTTTGTATTGCAGACCGCTCGGAGTTGTTTTTACACCATCTTTAGTCTTGTTCTCAGCAAGGAATTTTTCGTTTTCAGCTTTGTAGTCAGCATATTTTTCTGCCAAAGCTTTTGCTTTGATAGTTTCCATAGCTGTACGAGTGTATTCTTGAGCTGCTTCCATGGTCATTACGCCGCCTTTTTCCAAAGTACCTGCGATGAAACCTGCCAGGAAGTTTTCTTTGCTGATAGTTTTAGTAGAGTCAGTGCCAAATAATTCCTGGTTGATACCTTTCATCATCTGGTTGCTGATTTGCTGACCGATTTGCAGACCTGCCATGTAAGCGATGTCTTTTTTGCTAGTCTTGTTTGCGCCTTCGTTCAAACCTTTGATGAAATCTGCCATGTAGGTAGTATCAACGTCCAGACGACCTGTCAGATAGCCTTTCAGACCTTGAGTCTGAGCCATACCGATAGAATAAGACAGTGAGTCGATGTCTGATTTCAGATTTGCTTTAGGAGCTTGAGCTGTACAAGAAGCAAGGCTTGCAGCAGCGGCGATTGCCATAAAAATACTAACTTTTTTCATTTTGCTTTGAAATTTTTTATTTATAATACTTCGAGTAATTCTACTTCAAAAATGAGTGTGCTATGAGGAGGGATCATTTCCCCGGCACCTCTTGCGCCATAGCCGAGTTCTGACGGAATATACAGTTTCCATTTAGAACCTTCCGGCATCAGCTGCAACGCTTCCACCCATCCCGGGATTACTTGGTTGACACCGAATACAGCCGGTTCTCCGCGTTGGATAGAACTGTCGAACAGCGTACCGTCGATCAATGTTCCTTCATAGTGGCATCTTACCTGGTCGGTAGCTTTCGGCTTTTTGCCTGTACCTTCTTTGATAATTTCATATTGTAGTCCGCTGGGAAGAACAACTACCCCCGGTCCTTTTTTGTTTTCTTCGAGGAAAGCCTGTCCTTGCTCGATAGCAACGGCACCCATTTTAGCTTCCAGTTCTTCGAAATACTTGTTTACTATTTCGCGGGCTTCATTGTGGCTGATAGCCGTCTGATTGCCTTCCAATACGTCTTTGATTGCTTGTGCGAAATCATCTACCGCAAGGTTTCCGATTCCCATACTTGATAAGTTTTGACCAATTCCGAGGCCAATAGCGTAACTGAATTTATCCATATAATGTTTTTTGTTGGCGATTGAAATGCATCACCATCATGGTTTTAGCTTTCAATCAATTGCAAATTTATGAATCGCAAAAGTACGTGTTTTATTTGAATGATTTAGCATTTGCTATTTAAAAATTCTTATATCTGTGAAAGTTAATCGCTTTTCTTTTAAGAATTAGTCCTTTTATTCGTAGGATTTAATCGGCTTATTCTTATTATTTAGGTTGGTTTATGTAGATAATTAATCGTCTGACAATTGTTGTTTTTTCGTCTGACAACTGTCAGACGAAAGAATAACAGTAGTCAGACGAATAGTTGTTGCCATAAATAATGCTAACTATCTGTATCTTTCATCTTAAAGTTCTGCATAAACCGGATTATATTAAGCGTAAGAAAGTGTTCTTTTATTCGATGATTCTGATTACATTTGTGTGGCTATTAAAAAAAGAAGGAGGAATAGTAATGAAGAATCTGGTAGTTTTGACGGGTGCGGGTATGAGTGCCGAGAGTGGGATTAGTACATTTCGCGATGCAGGCGGTTTGTGGGATAAATATCCTGTAGAGCAGGTGGCTACTCCTGAAGGTTATCAGCGTGACCCGGCTTTGGTGATTAATTTCTATAATGAACGTCGGAAACAGTTGTTGGAAGTAAAGCCGAACCGTGGACATGAATTGTTGGCAGAACTGGAGAAAAACTTCCATGTAACGGTGGTGACACAGAATATCGATAACTTGCACGAACGTGCCGGGAGCAGCCACATCATTCATCTGCATGGCGAACTGACGAAGGTGTGTTCCAGTAGAGATCCTCATAATCCCCATTACATAAAAGAACTGAAACCGGAAGAATATGAAGTGAAGATGGGAGACAAGGCCGGCGACGGCACTCAATTGCGACCTTTTATCGTATGGTTTGGAGAAGCTGTGCCGGAAATTGAAACAGCCATCCAATATGTGGAGAAAGCGGATATTTTCGTTATTATCGGTACGTCGCTTAATGTATATCCTGCAGCGGGGTTGCTTCATTATGTACCGAGAGGAGCAGAGGTGTATCTGATTGATCCGAAACCGGTAGATACGCATACTTCCCGTTCGATACATGTAATTCAGAAGGGAGCTTCTGAAGGAGTGGCTGAATTGAAACAATTGTTGGGAGTTTGAGAGGTTTTCTCTTCCCGGTTTTATTCCAGTTCGGTGGCAAAAATATGATTGTTCCGGAGTACTTCCGATATTTCGAGTGCAGAGATATCCCTGCACTCGATTCTTAATATTTTCTCCCAGTCCTCAAAGTCCACATTCCATTTGTCTATTTGGGGGAACTCTGCCAAAAGCTCTCCTATGCGCTTGATGTCACGCCTTTGGGTGATAGAAGTTCGAAAAATCAGAATCTTATTTTCTTTTTCCATATTCTTTAGAGTTTTATTTTAATGAACGGAACTCCCGGATCGTCATACTGAAATGTAACCTGAAATTGCGACTTAAAAGTGAAAGGCTGCTAAAGCCGCAAAGGCGGGCGATTTCGGTGGCGGAAAGTTCCTTGTTTCGTTTTAATAATAGGGCTGCTTTTTCAATCCGGGTGCGTTTGATATAATCCGTAGGCGTTTCGCCCGTCAGGATTGTAAATACGCGATGGAAGTGGAAAGGAGAAAAGCAGGCGATACCTGCCATTTTCTGTAATGATAACGGCTGGTCTATGTGATTGTGAATATAGTCGGTCACTTTATTGATCCGTAACTGATATTCCTGTTTATTGATATCTTTCGTCTCCATGTTTTCTGCAAAGTAAAGGATAATAAATGCCGGAGAGTTGTCCTATCTTGCTAACTTCTCCGGCAGATAATCAATCTCTTTTTTGTCCTATATAGAATACGTAGCCGTAGTATTCCTTATACTTATTATATAGGCTCTCTTCATACCGTTGCCCGGTGATGAGGTCTGCGGCTGCGTCATTTCCTGCATATTCCTTTAAGAAAGCTTCCTGAACCGGGAATTGGGGAGCATAGAAATGCTCGGTCCAGCAATTTTCCGGTAAAATGAAATGGGCTGTCGGGATATATCCTGCTTTTTCCATTTGCATTATCTTTCTTGGGATCGTATCGATTTCCGGGTAATTGGCCATCCAGAAGTCTTCTATTTCGGAGGGACGTTCCGGGGTGAACCACGAGGCTTCCGTTACAGCGATAAATCCGTTCTTTTTCAGGAATTTGTTCCATTCGTTCATGCCGCGTTCGAATCCTATATTATAGATAGCGCCTTCGGACCAGATCAGATCGAGCTCTTCCTCTTGAAACGGCAGAGCGTCCATGGAGCCGACAATACCCTTTACTCTGTCTTCACAATGGGCTTCTATTGCATTTTTGTTGAATAGCTCGATAAAGTCGGGGAAAAGGTCGATACCTGTAATTTGTCCTTTCGTATAGTTGGCTAATGCCATTGTCTGACCGCCCGTGCCACAGCCAATGTCGGCTATTCGTGCCTTGTCGGACAGTTCGTTGATGAAGCTTACGGCTTTTTGTGTGACTTCAGGACTTCCGGGACCTTGACGTTTTAATGCCTTGAAGTAATTACATATCAGTGTAAAATCGAATTCGTGGATTGATTTAAAATCGTTACTCATTGTTTTAATGTTTTAGTTGTATGGCGAATGGAGGCATATGATGATGCTTGCAACCATTTGACCATACAAATAGTTTGAAAATTTAGATATAGAAAATAACTCTGACAAGAGTATGTCAGAAAACATAAGGGATAATCTGTAATGAGAGGAAGGTTTACAGATTATTTACAGAACGGAATCCTTATGGAATGAAAATGAGTTAAACATCCAATTTTTTTTTTTAGTTTGTGGCAAAGATAGGGTTTTAGGTGTAAAACCCGATGATTTCTTTTAAGAAAAAAACTGTGAGCCTGTATTTTAGCAAGAATCGTCAAATAAATCTACTTAAAAGTTGGATTGGGTGGGTGATTACTGAAGTAATGCTGATAGTTTTTGATATAACTTATTGTTTCTTTGCGTATATTCGTCTTTTTTATTTAACTTTGTGGGCAAATTCAAACAAAAAGGAGGTATATTTTAGGAATATTAATTAAAAGACATATTGTATAACTTGTAGGCAGTTATTTGACTTGGTTAAATCTAGCAAATTTAAAAGGAAGTTCAAAATAATAAGTCTAAGCTTTGTTTATACCCTTATCCAAGGGCGTAGACTGCTTTTTCTTTATTTGAACTTCGGGCTTTGCTAGAGCCTTACCAAGCAATGAAGGAAAGTGTGTTTGTGCCCTTTTTTGTATCCCTTCCCTATAATACTCTTAAATAGTAAGGTTACGGACTTACAAATAGCAGGCACTTATACTATCAACCAATTCGTATCCGACAGACAGTCGTTACAGGATTGATGAAGTATCTTAATCTTTTATTGTGTTTGGCTAAATGAGAGGTTTGATTATATCTGAAAAAGGAAAAGTTTTCGTTGCTGTTATTTTGAGCTTGCTGTGCATGACAATAGCCAGCGGAAAAGACTACTATTTTAAACATTTGGGAGTCTCGGACGGGTTGTCTCAGATTTGCATTCCTTCCATTTATCAGGATGAGTTAGGTGTGGTGTGGTTGGGGACAACGGAAGGTTTGAACAGATATAACGGCAAGGAAGTGAAAATATTCCGTCCCTCACAAGATGGCCAAGGATTGACGAATAACGAAATCAATGAATTGTGTGGGGATAAAAAAGGAAAGGTATATATCCGTTCTGGAAATGACTTGGTCAAGTTGGATATTTATAAAGAACAATTCACTTGTTTACGACAGAAAGATGTAAGAGGTATATTCTGTGAAGGAGATACTCTTTGGGTCAGTTGTGGCACCGGTATTTATTATTATACAGATAATAATCCTGATTTGGTTTTTGTAACCCGATTGCAGGTTGGAGCAGGAGAAGCCTTATATGTAAATAAGGATTCGATATGGGTCGTAACATCCAGGCATTTGATTGCCATTTCCCGTAAGAATCTTGCCAGACAGGACGTGTTGTTTTCGTTCAGCAGAGGTAAATGTATTTCAGGAGATAGTGACGGCAATATATGGGTAGGCACTTGGGATGGGGCATTCCGTATTTCTGCTACCCGTGAGATAACGCATTATAGAGATGATTCAAGAGAAAAGGGATTGTCGAACAATCAGGTTCGGTGTATATTGGAAGATAATTTTAAACGTATTTGGATAGGGACTTTCCGTGGACTCGACTGTTATGATCCGGCGGTTGATGAATGGAGCCATTATACGCGTTATGGAGATTCGTCAAATACGCTGAGTCATCATTCGATTCTATCCCTTCATAAAGATATGCAAGGCAATATTTGGATTGGAACTTATTATGGGGGAGTGAATGTCTTTAATCCTGATAAAATAAATAATCATTTCTATTATGCGGAACCTTTACAGGAAGACTGCCTGAGTTTTCCGGTTGTCGGTAAAATGACAGAAGATAATAAAGGGAATTTGTGGATTTGCACAGAGGGAGGAGGTTTGAATTGTTATCATGCGGCTACGGGAAGCTTTATCCGGTATCAGCATAATCCGGAAGATACGAAAAGTATAGGAAGTGATAATCTGAAATCAATATTCTATCGGACAGAGAATGACCGGTTGTATGTAGGTACCCATTTGGGAGGATTGTTCATTTTGGACTTAAAGTCAAACAAAGGACATACACTTCATCATATAAGGGGAAATCCGGCATCCTTGCCGCATGAGATTGTGAATGATATTCAAGAGTATAAGGGTGGGCTTGCTCTTTTGACACAGGGTGGTCCGATTTTTATGGATCCGATGACGGAGAAATTTTCTCCGCTTTCGGAAGATACTACTATTCAAAAGTTGGTGAGCCGGGAATATGCATATGAAACCTTTTTGATTGATAGCCGTCATCGTATGTGGCTTGCGTCGGCTAGTGGAGGGGTTATTTGTGTGCATTTACCATCATCGAAGGTAACTCGTTACCTATTGGATGCCAAGGATACTGCTGCAATAGGGAGATTTAAAGTTGTGCATATCTTTGAGGATAGCAGAAGAGATGTATATTTCTGTACGATAGGTTCGGGAATATTCAAATATCAGGAAAAAGAGCAAGCTTTTAAATCATACAGTACTTTGAATCATAGCCTTCCGAGTGATTACTGTTATTATATATGTGAATCGGTTGAAGACCAAAGGCTCTATCTTTTACATGGAAAAGGGCTTTCTGTCTTTAGTCGGGAAAAAGAGACAGTAGAAGATACATATCATCTCTTCAATCAGACTTATAGTCAAGGCTCCGCTTTATATCGTAGTGAGAAATCGGTTATTTTTATAGGTGGTACCAATGGGTTAGCCTTGTTTCAGGAACAATCCTTATATGCAACACCGGTCAGAAATTTCTTGAATTTTGATAAGTTACTTATTTTTAATGAGGAGATCATTCCTAATGACAATACAGGTATTTTGTCTGATATACTGGCAAAGACGTCGGATATATTTTTGAGTTACAAGCAAAATAACATAACAGTGGAATTTGCCACATTTGATTATAATAATGAGCAGAACCGTTTGTTTGAATATTGCTTGGAGGGTTTTGATAAGACCTGGACTCAAACTTCCGGAACCACAATTACTTATACAAATTTGCCTCCCGGAGATTATATACTTAGGGTTCGTTCATGGGATAACCCGAAGCCGGAGAGTGAGATTTATTTGAATGTACATGTTTCCACCCCTTTTTATGCTACTATATGGGCATATCTTTTCTATCTCCTTTGCTTACTAGGGGTAATGATCGCATTTATCCGTTTTAAAACACGGCAGGCTGCTTTAAAGTCTTCTTTGGAATTTGAGCGGAAAGAAAAGGAGAGAATTGAAGAACTAAATCAGGCAAAACTACGTTTTTTTACAAATATTTCTCACGAGTTTCGCACTCCACTTACTCTTATCCTAGGACAGATTGAAGTGTTGATGCAAATGGATAAATTAAGTACATCTGTGTATAACCGTATTCTTCGTATCTATAAAAACGCTTGGCATATGCGGGACCTGATATCCGAATTGCTTGATTTCCGTAAGCAGGAGCAAGGATATTTGAAACTGAAGGTAGAAGAACAAAATTTAGTCACTTTTACTCGTCAGATTTATATGTGCTTTTATGAATATGCTCAAAAGAAGGAAATCAATTATCGTTTTAATCATGTGGAAGAATCAATTTCCGTATGGTTTGATTCGACACAAATGCAAAAAGTGATCTTTAATCTGTTGTCAAATGCCTTTAAATATACATCTAATAAAGGTATGATAACGATTGAGGTCAGAAAAATTGCTTCCCAGGCTTTGGTTTCGGTTTGTGATACAGGTATAGGAATCCCGGCAGAACAGATCTCGAAGATTTTTGACCGATTCTATCAGACAGACAATTCTTCCTCAGCTTTTACTTTGGGGACAGGAATCGGATTGGCTTTGGCTAAAGGAATTATGACTATGCATCATGGAAAGATAGATGTGGAGAGTACAGTAGGTAAGGGGACTAAGTTTACTTTGTTTCTTCCTTTGGGAAACCGGCATTTTAGTGATGAAGAGATGGCGGTTACGGAGGGACGGGAGTCGGTTATTGTTCAGGAGACCGTTCCCATTCATGATCAGATTATTGAGCCGGCACAACATCCGTCTCTGCAAGAAAGTGTGAAAGGAGATAAGCCTGCTGTTCTTTTGGTTGATGATAATGAAGAATTATTATCTATGTTGGAGGACATCTTTTTACCGATGTATAAGGTATATATTGCACGGAATGGGCGCGAAGGTTGGGTGATGGCACAACAAATACAGCCTGATTTGATAGTGAGTGATGTGATGATGCCTGAAATGTCAGGAAAGGAATTATGTTATAAGATTAAAACCAATGTGGAACTTTCTCATATTTCTGTAGTTCTGCTGACTGCCCAAACTTCTGTAGAATATGTTGTGGAAGGTTTGATGTTCGGAGCGGATGATTATGTAACGAAGCCATTTAATGTAAAGGTATTATTAGCCCGTTGCAATAATCTCATAAAGAATAAGAAGCGCCTGATCGCTCATTATGCAGATAAAACAGTAACAGAGTCTTCTGTACCGGAAGTTATTAATGAACGTGATAGGGAGTTGCTGGTGAAATGTGTCAGTATTATAAAAGAGAATTTTGAAAATCAGGAATTTGATGTTACGACACTTGCTTCTGAACTTTGTATGGGGCGCAGCAAACTATATATGCAATTCAAACAGATAACCGGATTGACTCCGAATGAGTTTATTTTAAAAGTAAAACTTGATGAAGCTATGTTTCTGTTAAAGAACCATTCCGAGTTTAATATTTCAGAGATTTCTATCCGATTAGGTTTTTCTTCACCTCGTTACTTCAGTAAATCCTTCAAATCATATTTTGGAGTTGCTCCACAAGCAGTACGGAGTAAAAAAGGAGAGTAGTCCTGATTTGTTCATTTCCATTTTGAAATGGACGAATCGTACCGAAAATGACTAAAGACACAATAAAGTTGAATCCATCTCTTTCACTTTCTTCACTGGAAGATAATTATCTGTCTGACAGCTGTTCCCTGTGAACAGACAAAGAGTAACTTTCTTCTTCACGGTCTTCACGCCTTCACAGTGTTTACACTTTCGCAGTTTTGTATCTTCACAGTTCGTAGCCTTCATCTCAGCTATGACAATCTTATCAAATTAAATAGTTTGCATATGAGAAGCCAACTATTGTTGTCTATCTAGCTGACTACTGTTGTCTAAACAGCCGACTCTAGTTGGCTAGATAGGCAACAGAGGTCGGCGATTAGTGAATAGAAACAAAATACATCATTCATATAGGTTCTTAGTCTATTTTATTGTAAGATGCATAAGACAAGAGCTTGTAGAATGAATTAATCCATAACCGTACAGATTTGGACAGGTTCTTATAAGCTTGTTTTGTGGTTGTTATTTGCTAGAATTGTGTGGGGTATAACTTGTGAGAAATTGGAAAGAAGAAGCAAAATGTACCCAAATCTTCCATAAAATGTGGTCGTTTCTTCCATGCGGATTCACAAGCTTTCTTTTTGCAATATTTACGTTTATGGAAATTGTATGTCTCCTATACTTTTACGGTGCTTTAATTTTTAGTGCATCATTGAACCTCTAATATTATTTATCACATGAAAAGCAAATTGATAACGCTGCTATTATTATTAATTACTGTCGGTTCTGTAACCTTTGCCCAGGAGACTAAAAAGGAGATTCCTTTGAAATATGGAGCTACGAATGACGGTAAAAGACAAGATCCTGCTATGCAAAAATTCCGCGATAATCGTCTGGGGGCTTTTATCCATTGGGGACTATATGCCATTCCCGGAGGAGAATGGAATGGGAAAGTGTATGGTGGAGCAGCCGAATGGTTGAAAAGTTGGGCAAAAGTACCTGCTGACGAATGGTTGAAATTGATGGAACAATGGAATCCCACAAAATTTGACGCAAAGAAATGGGCTAAAATGGCGAAAGAAATGGGTGCCAAGTACGTAAAGATTACAACGAAGCATCATGAAGGCTTCTGTTTGTGGCCAAGCAAATATTCAAAATATACGGTTGCGAATACTCCTTATAAAAAAGATGTATTGGGCGAAATGGTAAAAGCCTATAATGACGAAGGCATTGATGTGCACTTTTATTTCTCTGTAATGGATTGGAGCCATCCCGACTACCGTTATAGTATCAAATCCGAAGAAGATAGTATTGCATTCAGCCGCTTTCTGGAGTTTACGGACAATCAGTTGAAAGAATTGGCTACGCGTTACCCGACAGTGAAAGATTTTTGGTTTGACGGTACATGGGATGCCAGTATCAAGAAGAATGGCTGGTGGACTGCTCATGCGGAGCAAATGTTGAAAGAAATGCTGCCAGGCGTTACTATTAACAGCCGTCTGCGCGCCGATGATAATGGAAAACGCCATTTCGACAGTAACGGACGCCTGATGGGAGACTATGAATCCGGTTACGAGCGTCGGCTGCCCGATCCGGTGAAAGATCTTAAAGTAACGCAATGGGACTGGGAAGCTTGTATGACTATTCCTGAAAACCAATGGGGATATCACAAAGACTGGTCATTGAGTTATGTCAAAACTCCGATTGAGGTAATTGATCGTATTGTACATGCTGTCTCTATGGGTGGAAATATGGTTGTAAACTTTGGCCCGCAGGCAGATGGAGATTTTCGTCCGGAAGAAAAAGCGTTGGCTACAGCTATCGGCAAATGGATGCACCGTTATGGAGAAGCTGTCTATGCTTGTGATTATGCCGGATTCGACAAACAGGATTGGGGATATTACACACGCGGCAAAAATGGTGAAGTGTATATGATAGTATTTAATCAACCATATAGTGAACGTCTAGTGGTAAAAACTCCGAAAGGAATTTCAGTTGAAAAAGCTGCCTTGTTGGGAACCGGCGAAGAGATGAATGTTGTCGAAACAGCCCGTAACGAGTATAACATATCTATCCCTGAGAAGAGTCCGGATGAACCTTATGTCATCCGGCTTAAAGTTCGTGCAGCTAAAGGAACAAAGGGAATTTATCGGGATGCTTTGACATAAACCAAACAGGGAATTAGATTATGAAGTTCAATTCTACATTTATATTATTGATGCTTCTCGGGCAGTTCTTCTCTCTTGCTGCCCGTGAAGTGACCTCTTTCAATGAAGGATGGTTGTTCAAACGCGGTCCCTTTTCGGAAGAGCCGGTAAAAGTGGCTGCCCAGTGGAATGGGAAATGGGAAACAGTAAATTTGCCTCATACATGGAATGCTAAAGATATGCAGGTAAAAGCGGCTTCCTTTTACGAAGGAGTCGGCTATTATAAAAAAAAACAATTCTTTGGCGAAGGCTTGAAAGGGAAGCGTGTATTTCTTCGGTTTGAAGGTGTGGGCGCAAACACCGAGGTTTATGTGAACGGTAAGCTTGTCGGCACACATAAAGGAGGATACAGTGCTTTTGCTTTTGAAATCGGAACCGCTTTAAAGCTCGGTGCTGAAAACGAAATCATGGTGAAAGCTGACAATGCTTCCCGTGCGGATGTTATTCCTGTGAATCATAACCTTTTCGGTGTGTATGGAGGAATTTATCGTCCGGTTTGGCTTATTATTACTGAGCAAAATAACATAACAGTAACCGATTGTGCTTCTCCGGGAGTGTATATTACCCAGAAAAACGTATCTAGACGTTCGGCAGATATTGCTGTGAAGGTAAAACTGGATAACGGTAGCCTGACTCCTGCCAGTCTGGTGCTTGAAAACATCATTTATACACGAGAGGGAAAGAAAGTGGATTCTCATCGTCTTCTTTTGGAACTAACTCCACAAGGAACACAAACTTATGTCTCCTCTTTTGAGTTGAACAGGCCTCATCTCTGGCAAGGACGTAAGGATCCTTATTTATACAAAGTTGTTTCACGTCTGATGGCGGATGGAAAAGTAATTGACGAAGTAGTCCAACCGTTGGGTATCCGTAAATATGAGATTATAGCCGGTAAGGGATTTTATCTGAACGGTGAGAAGTATCCGATGTATGGAGTAACCCGTCATCAGGATTGGTGGGGGCTGGGGAGTGCTCTCACTAATAAGGAACATGACTTTGATTTGGCACAAATTATGGACATAGGAGCAACAACTGTTCGTTTTGCCCACTATCAGCAGTCGGATTATCTGTATTCTTGCTGTGATTCATTGGGACTTGTCATTTGGGCTGAAATACCTTTTGTGAATCGTGTGACAGGGTATGAAGCCGAAAACGCACAATCTCAACTCCGTGAATTGATTCGTCAGAGTTTCAATCATCCTTCTATTTATGTCTGGGGATTACATAATGAAGTATATCAACCTCACGAATATACGGCCGGACTGACACAGGCACTTCATGACCTTGCCAAGACAGAGGATCCGGACCGCTATACAGTAGCCGTCAATGGCTTCGGACACGCTGAGCATGCGGTGAATCAGAATGCTGATATTCAGGGAATGAACCGTTATTTCGGGTGGTATGAGAAGAAACTGCAAGATATTGAACCGTGGGTGAAAGGGCTTGAAGAGAAATATCCGTGGCAGAAACTGATGTTAACAGAATATGGCGCGGACGCTAATCCGGATCATCAGACAGAATATCTTGGTGATGCCTTGAACTGGGGAAAACCTTTCTATCCCGAAACATTCCAAACCAAAACACATGAGTATCAATGGAGTGTCATCTCGAAACATCCTTATATCATTGCTTCCTATTTATGGAATATGTTTGACTTTGGCGTGCCGATGTGGAGCCGTGGAGGCGTACCTGCCCGTAACCTGAAGGGGTTGATGACTTTTGACCGGAAAATGAAAAAAGACTCTTATTACTGGTACAAAGCCAACTGGAGCGAAGATCCGGTACTCTATCTGACTCAACGCCGTAACACTGATCGAGAACGGAAACAGACTTCTGTGACTGTCTATTCCAATATTGGTATTCCGAAAGTATATCTCAACGGAAAGGAACTGACTGGTATTCGTAAAGGGTATACTGACGTACATTATGTTTTTGATAATGTAACATTAGAAGATGGAATAAATAAAATAAAAGCCGTCGCAACACATGATGGAAAAATACGCACAGACGAAATCGAATGGATTTATACAAGGGAAAAAAGACGCAGTGCCGATTCACGTGAAAACAAGAATGAACATGCCGGTTGGTAATCCCCGGCTTTATAATATGTAAAAAATATTGTTAAACCTTTAAATATGAAAGCCTATGTGAAACTATGATCTTGCATTGATTTGAAAAACACTTGGAATAAAAAATGTATGGAATATAAAATATCTAATTTACTTATGGAATACAAGAAAATTCATTTATTAATTATTGTATGCCTCTTTTCTATTGGAATATTCGCTCAAAGCGGTACGGAAAAGATTAGCATATCGTTCAGTAAAATACCTTTGAAAGAAGCCATGACAAAAGTAGAGAAGGCTTCGGGGTACTTGTTCTTTTATGACGCAACTGAGATAAATACAGAGCAATTGGTAAGTTTGAACTGTAAGAATGAAGAAATACGTCTGGCGCTTCGTAAAATGTTCGGCTCGACTACTATTACATTCAAATTTCAGAACCGGCAGATAGTGTTGTCACCTGCTTCCAAGGAAGTGTCGGCAGCTAAAAAAGGAACGGTCAAAACCGTCACCGGTGTTGTTTCTGATGGGACGGGAGAACCTATTATCGGAGCTACGGTAATAGTGAAAGGCACTATCAACGGCGTATTGACAGACATGGATGGTAAATATACAATTAAGGCTCGGGAAGGTGAGGTATTGGAATTCCGCTATATTGGTTATAATAGCGTGGAACAGAAAGTGAAAGAAAAAAGCATTATCAACATTGCTATGGCAGAATCTAATGTAAATCTGGATGATGTAGTCGTTATTGGTTATGGTTCACAAAAGAAAGAAAGTGTTGTGTCTTCTGTCAATACAATGAAACCTGCCGAGATCGCTATACCGACACGTAGTTTGTCAAATACGATTGCCGGTCAGGTGGCAGGTGTGATTGCTATCCAGCGTTCAGGTGAACCGGGAAATGATGATGCTGATTTCTGGATTCGCGGTCAAAGTTCATATGCTGGTGGTACAAGCCCTTTGGTGTTGGTAGATGGTGTGCCTCGTAGTATGAACGATCTTGATACAGATGAAATAGAGACATTTACAGTCTTGAAAGATGCCGCTGCCACTGCTGTATATGGTTCCGAGGGAGCTAACGGGGTAGTTTTGATAACTACCAAACGTGGACGTGCTCAAAAAACGATTATCAGTTTCAATGCGCAATATAGCATTGCGACTCCTACACGTATGCCGGAGTTGATGAATTCCTGGGATTATTTGTCAATGTGGAATGAAGCGTCCTGGAATGATGCTGGAAATCCTAATTGGGACGGTTATATGCAGAATAATGCTCCATATAGTGCGGAAGCACTGGCAAGATACCGGGATGGTGTTGATCCGGATTTATATCCGAATTCTATCTGGACAGACTTATTGTCAAATAACACACAGAACCAACGTTATACGATTAATTTGCGGGGTGGTTCGGAGAAAACTAAATTCTTTGTATCAGGAGCTTACTACAAGGAAAATGGTATGTTCAAGTCGAATCCACTTGACGATTATAATGCTAATATTGGTCTGGAACGTTATAATTTACGTTCCAATGTGGATATGGATATAACTCCGACGACTAAACTTTCCGTGGATATGAGTGGGCAGTATAGAACTCAGAATAATCCAGGAAATACTTCAGACCAGATTTTCAAGCACATTATACTTTTCCCCACACATCTGGTGCCTTTTGTATGGTCGGACGGTACAGCGGCTGTGTGTGATACGGATGCGGACGGCCGTTATAACCCTTATAACTTGTTGAATTATTCCGGTTATTCTAAAAAGTGGTCTGTTGCCATGCAAACCAAAGCGACTTTGAAACAAAAGCTCGATTTCATAACCAAAGGATTGTCCGTTCAAGGTAGTATAAGCTTCGACGCTGATTTCAGTTCTACTTTAAAACGTTCAATGAGCCCGGATAAGTATACGGTTACAGGTCGGGATGAAAATGGGTTGCTTACCAAGAAGTTATTTGCGGAGGGTAGCCCGCTTGGGGAAGCTTCTGTCAGCACAAGCAGTGGTACAAAGAAGATTTATATTGAAGCGCAGTTGAATTACGAGCGTACTTTTGGAAAGAAACATGCCGTTACAGGCACTTTTGTGTACAACCAAAAAGAAACTCAGTACCAGGGTTCCAGAAAATCGGATGGTTCACAAGATGTCGGTGGCTTGAAACTGTTGCCTTACCGCAAACAGAATATTGTAATGCGCGGAACTTATGCTTACGATAACCGATATGTATTGGAAGCCAGTTTTGGTGCAACAGGTAGTGAGAATTTCGCTCCCGGTAACCGTTGGGGTGTTTTCCCTGCAGTAGGTGCTGCCTGGAATGTACATGCCGAGAAATTTATGCAAAAAGAAAATATCCTGAATATTCTTAGCAAATTACGTTTAAGAGCTTCTTACGGTCTTACAGGCAATGATAATACAGGAAGTGACCGTTTTGTGTATAGAGAGCTCTTAACAGATAGCGGTAGCCAGAATGTTGGTTTAAATGCAGGTGTGAACGGCGGTCCTACGAATGATATGGGACGAATCTATGAAAATACATTTGCTGCTCCGTACATTAGCTGGGAGATTGAGAAGAAGGCAAACTTTGGTATTGATTTAGGCCTGTTCCGTGGACGTGTTGATATTACTGCCGATTATTTCAGTAATCGCCGTGAAGATATTTTGATTCAGCGCGTAACTATTCCTACTGCTACCGGTTTTCGTGAAAATCCCTGGCAAAACTTCGGTGTGACGACCAATAAGGGTTTTGATGCTAGTATAACAGTAAAACATAACATAGGAAGAGACTGGGTGCTTTCGGCCAGAGGTAACGTGACCTATGCGGTTAATAAGATTGTAGAAAAAGATGAAATCCCTCAAGCTTATCCGTGGCTTGCTCAAACCGGAACTTCTATTGGGACGAACAAGATATATGTTGCGGACGGATTATTTACCAATCAGGATTTTATTATTACCCAAAAGGCTGACGGTAGCTACAACTATAAGTTAAAAGATGGAATTGCGACTTATTCTTCTGACGTGAAGCCGGGTGATATCAAATATAAGGATTTGAATGGTGACGGTGCTATTGATGATAATGACCAGACTTACTATAGCGGTGTTCTTCCGAATAACCCGCAAATCGTTTATGGTTTTGGCCTTAATGTACAATATAAAGGTATTTATGCCGGAGTATTCTTCCAGGGTGTGGGTAAGGCATCCGTCAATTTGAAAGCGAACACCAACTATTTTGTTCCGTTTGCTAACGGAAAGGATCAGTCTTCCGCACGTGTACAGGCAGCCGATCACTGGAGCGCAAATGATCCCAATAATATGGACGTATTGTATCCTCGTTTGCATACCAATAATTATAGCAATAATACTCTGAATAGTACATGGTGGTATAGGGACGGGAGCTTCCTTCGTTTGAAAAATGTAGAACTGGGATATCAGTTTGATAAGAAACTGGTGCAGAAATGGAAAATGCAGAATCTTCGCGTATATGTGCAGGGAAGTAATCTTGCCGTATGGGATCACGTTAAGTTGTGGGATCCGGAAATAGGGAACAGTGGCGCGAGATACCCGATTAATGCGACCTGGACATTTGGTCTTGATGTGACTTTTTAACCAATATCAATTATAAGAATAATACATTATGAATATCATAAAAACAATATGTACGGCGACCGCCATTTCACTGGCAGGTATGTTGGCTTCTTGCTCTGATTATCTGGATGTTTCTAAAGAACTTGCACAGAATCTGGACAAAGAAGAGGTTTTTTCCAAAGCTAAATATATCAAGCAATGGTATGGGGAAATCTATCAGACTTGTCCGAATTACTCGGAAGTAGGTTTGGATGTGCAAAATTCTAATGGTACTGTTAATGCGCAAGCCATCTATTCTGGAGAAATAGTTTGCGCTCATCCGAATGTGCTGAAATTCGGGCAGAATACTTTTACTCCCAGTAGCACGACTCACAATCGTTGGTGGAACTGTTATAAACAGATTCGTCAAGCCATGATATTCTTGGATATGGCTCCTGAAAGCATAGGTGATCCGATCAATGCCGACGGTTATATTTCAGTAGAGGAGATGCGTCGTTATAAAGCTGATGTCACTTATTTGCTTGCATATAATTATTTCTTACTGTTTGAGTTGTATGGTCCTACGCCTATTATTCCCGAGACTGCCGATCCATCTGATGAAAACGTAGATTATGCCCGCGCTTCTGTTGATGAGATGGTGGGACATATTGATCAGTTGTTGGAATCTGTAATAAATGGTGAATATAGGGATGATTTGCCTGAAACGATAAAGACAGGTACAGGGCAAGATTATACTCATGATAACAGCATGTATAATCTCCGGGAAATTTTGCGTCCGACAAAAGCGGCAGCTTTGGCATTGCGTGCCCGTTTATGGGTATATGCAGCTTCTCCTTTGTTTAACGGTGGCTATAGGGAAGCATTAAGTTTGACAAATAAAGACGGAAAACGTCTTTTCCCTGATCGTGACGACAATAAATGGCAAACTGCAAAGAAACACCTGGAAGCTTTGTTGAGATTTGCCGAATCGCATGGTATGGATCTGTATTATTCTGAGGACAGGGATCCGCATACATCTATCTACGAATTGTTTCAGTACTATAACGATGAGATTCTTTGGGCGAACGGAAATAATGACTATAATGATGGTGTTACCCTTAAGATGGAAGCCCGTACGATTCCCGGAGACATTCCCAGTGGAATGGGAAATGTCGGTTTTTATCAGAATATCATCGACCTGTTCTTTACGGACAGCGGGTTGGATATTAGTGAAGACCCGGATTATAATGAAAATGGATTCACTAATTGGGCAAATGTTTGTAATAAGACTAAACATGTTGACAAGCACATCTTTAATATGTACGTGAATCGTGAACCTCGTTTTTATGCTGATGTTACATATGAGGGCAAGAGTTGGCATATACAAAGAAGCAGTTATCCAGATTGGGGAGCGTATTTCAGTTCTGGAGGCGCGGCTTACAGGGACAACACTATGCATGCAAGGGCTGGTTATCTGCTCTATAAATTTAATAACCGCACACTTTTAAAAGAAGGCTCAAACCCGACGGACTGGGGACGTCCGTGGATTTATTTCCGGTTGGCGGATTTCTATTTATACTATGCGGAAGTATGTAATGAAATTAATCCGGGCGATGAGAATATCATCAAATATCTGGATTTGGTACGTGAACGTGCCGGTATTCCGGGCTATAGGGAATTGGCAACGAAGGCTGCACCTTATGGAAAGAATATTATTGGAAATCAGGACTTGCAGCGTGAGGCTATCTATCGTGAGCGTATCATTGAAATGTTGGGAGAAGGAAACTATTACTTCGATATGCACAGATGGATGCGTGCGGGATGGTCGCAAGATGAGACTACCGGTGAATGGATTAAAGATAATGAGAACAAGTCGTTGGTACGTTATGGTATGGATATCAGTAAGTCGGCTGTAAAAACGTACAATAGTGCTAAAAACACCGCTATTGAGTTTAATGAAAAAATTGGCGCCGATTCATATTACAATCGCATTGTGGTAGACAGGTATCCATGGTCAAAGGCAATGTTACTGTATCCTGTACCTTACAATGAGATGCAGAAGAGTGAGTTGACGGTTCAAAATCCGTTGTGGAATTAACCGTTTGAAAACTTGATAGATTAAGGCGGAAGCCGGTTTCTTTTGTACCGGCTTCACCTTTGCTTCACACATAAAATATCGAAATGAAGTCATGAGAAATACAAAAATACGTTTCATAAAAGATCGGTGGTGTAAGTTGCAGATAATCTTTTTATCTTTACTTTACCCTTGTTTAGCCTTCTCGTGTAGTGACAATACAAACTCCGCTATTCCGGATGACTGGATTACCATATCTACAGAATCCATGAATTTCTCTTATGAAGGAGGGACGGAAAGCCGTGAATTTGTATTAGGACAAGGATTGGATATGAGCCGGATAATATCTGCTTTGAGTAATAAAGGAGACGATTGGTTGACTGCTGTAGTTGAAAATGGTAAAATGACAATTGTGTGCGAACGTTCTTTTACGGAGAGAGTAAGAACTTCGGTATTAACATTAGCATACGATGATAATCATAAATGTAATATTACAATATCTCAGGAATCTGCACCCAGTTCTGCTGACAGATTAATAAAAGTGATTGGTGGAGAGGCTACTTCTGAAGAAACGCAAAGCAAAGATTCAGATAAGAATCCGTTGACTTTGAAAATGTCTTATGACGGAAATAAGAAAACATATTTCAATTCTGCGTTCGGGGCGGTTTCATATCCGTTTTTTATCAGATATGAATTGGAAAAGGAGCATACGCTGAATAGTATAGTTTATACTCCTCGCACTGATGCAGGAAATAAATGGGGGGCATTTGACCAGTTTAGTGTAGAAGTGTCGACTGCCGGAAAACCTGATGAATTTATAAAGATAGGAGATTATTCGAGAGGGGACGGAGTACATACTCCGTTTACCATAAAGCTGTCGGAACCGATAGAAAATGTCAGGTATGTCCGTTTTACAATAAACAAAGCTTATGAGGACAGGGTAAGTTGTGCTGAGATGGAATTTTATGAAGCTAGCAATAATAAATTCGATCCGGCCGTTATTTTTGCTGATAATATGGGCATGAAGCTTAAGGAAGGAGTAACAGAAAAACAGATTAAGCAGATTCCTAATCAATATTTGAAAGAATTGGGGCTTGCTTTGTTGAGTGGTGATTATGACTCCTCCTACCGATTGGCAGATTATCGTCCTTATCAGAATCCTGCGATAATGGCTACAGCCAACAAGACTTCCAAATATAGTTTGAGAGATAATCCGACCGGAATCTATGCAAAGGCTGGTGAAACCTTGTCTATATTTGTTGGTGATATTTATGAGGGTGGTAAGGTTTCAATGCTTATCCAGGATTTGAACGGCGGCTATAATAATTCAAAAACCTACGAGCTGTCGGAAGGATATAATGAGGTGACAGTAGAAGTGGGTGGTTTGATTTATATTCTGAATCATGTAGGCGATGACATACCTCTTCGGTTTGAGGATGCTGATGGTAATCAGAAGAAGGTTATTGAAATGAAAACGGTGAAAGTGCATTTTGCGATGGGGAAAGTGAATGGTTATTTCGATGTCAGGAAAAACCGGGAAAGTGATTGGAGTTCCATTCGTGACAATGCCAAGTATCAGGATATTGATGTCTTAGGAGAATACTCACATCTGACATGGAGAATATCTGATTTTAAAAAGTATGATACGGAGATAACGAAAACCATTGAAAATTTGGATCGTTTGGTGTATTTGGAGGAAGAGTTTATGGGGCTTGTCGAATATGACCGGATGTTCAACAACCGGATGCACTTTTGTATTGACTATAAGGCGAGTAGCCCGAATGCGTCAGATTATCGCACGGTTTATAATGCCAGTGATTACTATGCGGAACCGTTCTGTAAACCTGACAATTTTCCTGCTCGTTGTTGGGGGCCTGCGCATGAGGTCGGTCATTGCAACCAGACACGTCCAGGGCTGAAATGGTCTGGTCAGACTGAAGTTACCAATAATATTATGTCTCTTTTTATACAAACATCATTTGGCAGGCCTTGTAAGTTGTTGGTGGACGGATGTACATTAAAAGACGAGAACGATCAGACATTGGGAACATATGTTAATATCTATCAAGGTGCTACCTCGTTAATAGTGGATGGAAAACGTCCTCATTGCCTCCCGGGTATTTCAAGCATAACTCGTGAGACTCAATTAGTACCATTTTGGCAACTTAAATTGTACATGATAGATGTGTTGGAAAAGAAAGATTTTTATCATGATTTATATGAATACTTCCGTACGCATGAGAGTCCGAGTGACAAGGGGGCGAACCAAGGTATGAACCAATTGGATTTTGTACGTCAGGTGTGTGCTATATCCGGTTTGAATATGCTTGATTTCTTTGAAAAGTGGGGATTCTTATATCCGGTTAAGACAACATTGAACGACTATGGAAGCAAGTCATTTGAAATTACGGAAGAACAGATTAAACAATTGAAAGAGGAAATTAACGGAATGGGTTATCCTATGCCGCGACCAAATGTTCATCAGATTACGGAAACCAATCTGGATGACTATAGATGATGGAATTATAACACGAATAATAATCTAAAAATTTTAAGAATATGAAGAAAATAACGAATATATGGGTAGTGACATTATTGTTACTTTTTGTAGGAGTTTTTGTTGCTGCCTGTGACGATGATGAGAAAACGGTTGTTGTACCCGATAATTGGGTGACTGTATCAACTGAACCGATGAGTATCGATTATGAAGGAGGAAGTTTGACATGTGACTACAGGCTGGCTGAGGGGCTTGATGCGAGTGTAGTGTATATTGTTAATCACGAGAGTTGGTGTTCCGGTTATATTGAGGATGGTAAGATAATGATAGACGTGGCTTTGTCGGAAGATATCAACGGCCGCACTGCCAAGATGTCTCTGACTTATGATGAAAATCATCAGGTAGAACTTGTCGTGGAACAGGGGAAAGCCCCGGCTGTATTGGTTGAAGGCATTGATAAAAGTGCTATGCCAGAATCTATCAATATAAACGAAACCTTGGATTTGAATACGGCAATCAAAGTATTGCCTGCTAATGCAAGCTATCAAGATCTAATTTTTACTCTTGCTGAAGGTAGCGATGCATTTGTTGAACTGTCAGAGACAGGTGTGATTAAAGGGATTGCGGCAGGTGAAGTGACAGTCAATGTGGCGGCAGTTGATGACAGCGGAGTGACGGATGTTATTACATTGGAGATTATCGGTGATATCAGATTGGATCGTGATTCGTGGACGGTGTCTACTTTTGCAAAATATGCTAATGGACAGAATTACGTGACAGATGGTAATACCGGAAAACCGGAAGATATATTGGATGGTAAGCAAACTACTTATTTATCAATGATTAAACCAGGTAAATCAATGAATGGTTATGAGGGGACGACAGATCCGAACTTTACAGTTGATATGCAAGAGGCACAAACTTTCAATTATTTCTATTGGCAACATAGAAAACAGAATAATGGCTTCTTACAGGTGTTGTCCGTAGATATTTATGGCAGTAATGACAATGTAAGTTTTACAAAAATAAATGATGAAGTTATCAGCATTGTTGAGGACTTGTATGATATTCAGTATTTTAATATACCAGAATCAACTTATCGGTATGTCAAAGTACAGTATAGATCGTATAGTTCAGGAGGTTCGTCTGCGCAAGTTGCTGAGTTTGGACTGGGGCGCAAACTCTAATCTAACAGTTCTGAAATAGGTTCTTATATAAATGGAGGGCACTTTTATAAAGTAGCTGCTTGACAAGCTTCATACTTTTCGAAGTGTCCTCTTTATTTACGTTTTTTATTGAGCATAAAATAACTTTCACTATGTGTGATTATATTCACTAACTTACAATACGCATGAGAAATTTAATTATAAAAGGCGGCGGTATGAAGCAGCTTTTGTTTGTATCAGGATTATTCGTGATCTTTTTTCTTTCGTCAATTCAGCCCGGGTTATATGCAAATACAGTCGGGATGAAGGTGGCGGGACATATATCGCCAGTTGTTAGTGCAAGAAAGATAAATCCCACCACCGTCGAAATTCTATTCTCCAATAACCGGCGAATGACATTGGATTTCTACGGCGAAAACATCTTCCGTGTATTTCAAGATAACTCAGGAAAAGTGATTAGAGAGCCTCAAGCCAAACCGGAAGCGCAGATATTGGTAGACAATCCTCGGAAAGAACTCTCCCAACTGGAATTGGAAGAGAATGACGATTTCGTCTTTCTGACTACTGAAAAGATAAAAGTCCGGTTGGATAAAAAGACCTCATTGCTCAAAGTAACTAACTTGGCGACTAACACCGTTGTGGTAGAAGAACTGGAAGCACCTCTTTTTGAGAAAGGAAAAGTGACCTTGACCTTGAAAGAAGACCCGCAAGAATACTTTTACGGCGGCGGTGTCCAGAACGGACGTTTTTCCCATAAAGGTAAAGTTATCTCCATCGAAAACCAGAATAGCTGGACAGACGGGGGAGTTGCATCACCCACTCCTTACTACTGGTCTACAAATGGGTACGGCATGATGTGGTACACTTTCAAGAAAGGAAAGTATGACTTCGGAGCCACTGAACAGGGGAAAGTAAAACTGTACCACGAATCAGACTATCTGGATGTATTCTATATGATTAACGACGGGGCAGTAGCCTTGTTGAATGACTTCTACCAACTGACTGGAAACCCTGTTCTGTTGCCAAAATTCGGCTTCTATCAGGGACACCTCAATGCTTATAATCGCGACTACTGGGTAGAAAACGAGAAAGGCATTCTGTTTGAGGACGGCAAGCGGTATAAAGAAAGCCAGAAAGATAACGGTGGAATCAAAGAAACGCTGAACGGAGAAAAGAACAACTACCAATTCTCCGCACGTGCAGTAATCGACCGCTATAAGAAACATGACATGCCATTGGGCTGGCTGCTCCCGAACGACGGCTATGGAGCCGGATACGGACAGACAGAAACATTGGACGGTAATATACAAAACTTGAAAAGTCTGGGGGATTATGCCCGTCAGAACGGAGTGGAAATAGGACTATGGACACAGTCGGACCTGCATCCGAAAGAAGGAGTGAGCGCTTTGCTGCAAAGGGATATTGTGAAAGAAGTAAGGGATGCCGGAGTGCGTGTGTTGAAAACTGACGTTGCCTGGGTAGGTGCAGGTTATTCTTTCGGATTGAACGGAGTAGCCGACGTCGGGCATATCATGCCTTACTACGGAAGTGATGCCAGACCATTTATCATCTCTCTCGATGGCTGGGCGGGAACGCAGCGTTACGCCGGAATCTGGTCGGGCGACCAGACGGGGGGCGTATGGGAGTATATCCGTTTCCACATTCCTACCTATATCGGTTCGGGATTGTCCGGACAACCGAATATCACTTCCGACATGGACGGTATATTCGGTGGAAAAAATCTGATAGTGAATACCCGTGATTTCCAGTGGAAAACCTTTACTCCCATGGAACTGAACATGGACGGTTGGGGTTCCAATGAAAAATACCCGCATGCCTTGGGAGAACCGGCTACATCTATCAACCGCTGGTATCTGAAGCTGAAATCCGAACTGATGCCTTATGCGTATAGTATCGCCAAAGAAGCTGTAGACGGCATGCCGATGATAAGGGCCATGTTCCTGGAATATCCGAATGCTTATACTCAAGGTGCGGCTACGCAATATCAATATCTCTACGGCCCTTATTTCCTGATTGCCCCTATTTATCAGGCAACTAAAGCGGATAAGAAAGGAAATGACATCCGCGACGGCATTTATCTGCCTGAAGGCACATGGGTTGATTATTTCACAGGGGAAAAATATGAAGGAAACTGCATACTCAACAACTTTGCGTCTCCTCTTTGGAAACTTCCCGTATTCGTGAAGAGCGGAGCGATTATTCCGCTTACAAATCCTAATAACAATACAAGTGAAATCAATAAGGGAATCCGTATCTATGAGCTTTACCCGTATGGCAGGAGTACCTTTACCGAGTATGACGACGACGGAGTGTCCGAAGAATATAAACGGGGCAAAGGAGTGACAACAGATATCGAATCTGAAGTTGACGGCAAGAATAATGTTACTGTAACCATTTACCCGGCAAAAGGGGACTTTGCAGGTTTCGTGAAAGAAAAGGCTACAGAGTTCAGAATTAATGTCACTGCCCTGCCGAAGAAAGTAACGGCACAACTGGGAAAGAAAAAAGTGAAACTGACAAAAGCAGCTTCGAAAGATGAATTTGAAAAAGGAGAAAATGTATTCTTTTATGATGAGGCTCCCAACCTGAACCGGTTTGCCACTAAAGGAAGTGAGTTTGAAAAGGTAATTATTCCCAAGAACCCGCAGCTTTTGGTGAAGTTGGCTGCTACCGACATAACGGTCAATATGACGACATTGCGTATTGAAGGATTCTGCTTTGCTCCCGAAGACCGTCACCGGATCACTACCGGAACTCTGACCACTCCCATTGCCCGGATTACTGCCGGCAACACGGAAGCTTATACACTGAAACCGACATGGGACAAGGTAGCGAACGCTGACTTTTACGAGATCGATTTTATGGATATGCGCTACACTACGATTAAGGATATGGAACTGCTGTTTAAAGATCTGACGCCCGAAACGTCGTACTCATTTAAGATACGTGCTGTCAACAAAGACGGAGTTTCAGATTGGGCTGAGTTCAGTGCTACAACCAAATCCGATCCGCTGGAATTTGCTATCCGTGGTATCAAAGGCGAATGTACAGCCGCTTCGCAAGGAAGAGTAGGTGTGAAACGCTTATTCGACTTTGTAGAGTCAGGTGACATCTGGCATACGAAATACGGAGCAAGAGCCGTTCCGTTCGAGCTGGTTATGGACTTGGTGACTGTCAACCAACTGGATAAGTTCCACTACCTGCCACGTACCAACGCCGGCAACGGAACATTGTTGAAAGGATCCGTTTCTTATAGCATGAATAAAGAACAGTGGACAGAAGCCGGAACATTTGAATGGCAGCGTAACGATGATGTGAAGATATTCAATTTCACCAGTCATCCTACTGCCCGCTATATCAAACTATCCGTTACGGAGACTGTCGGCAACTACGGTTCCGGCAAAGAAATTTATGTGTTCAAAGTACCCGGAACGGAAAGCTATCTTCAGGGAGACATCAACGTTGACGGTAAGATTGACGGCAATGACCTGACATCTTATACCAACTATACAGGGTTGAGAAAGGGCGACTCCGATTTTGAAGGATACATCAGCAATGGTGATATCAATAAGAATGGGCTGATTGACGCTTATGATATTTCGGTGGTTGCCACACAGCTTGAAGGTGGTGCTGATAACCGTGGTACGGATAAAGTGGACGGCACGATTGAAATCAGCACCCCGAAACAAGTATATGACAAAGATGAGATCATTGAAATCCAGGTAAAAGGCATTGACTTGCGTGCAGTCAACGCATTCAGCTTTGCTTTACCTTACAATCAGCAGGATTATGAGTTTGTCGGGGTGGAATTGCAGAATATGAATGCAATGGAGAATCTGACTTACGACCGTCTTCATACCAATGGTTCAAAAGCCTTGTATCCTACTTTTGTCAATGTAGGAAACAAGAAGATTCTTGAAGGAACCGCTGATTTATGTCTTTTGAAGTTTAAGGCGAAACGTAAAGTGAAATTCGGGTTGAAGATTATTGACGGCTTATTAGTGGATAAAAAATTGAATACTCATAAATCAGGTATTCAATAATTGGCTTAGTTAGTATAGTTGTTCAGAAAGCTGCTTTTTTCTTTCTTTGTGGAAGATAAGAGCAGCTCAAACGGACAATATGACTCTATTTTAATCCATAATGCCCGTTATCTTTGCCTTGAATAAAATTATAGTATTATGAAGAAATTACTCTTAACCCTTGCCTTATGCATGGGCTATTTGTGTACTACAGTTGCGCAGACATTTATTAAAAACGAAGTGAAGCAGTCGATGCGGCGGGTAGCCGACTGGCAGATTGCTCATTACAACAAAGCAGTTTATGGTGACCTCAACTGGGTGAATGCCACTTTCTATCTGGGACTTGTCCACTGGGCTGCGATAGCCGAACAGACGGACAATGATGACTCATATTATAAATGGCTGTTACGTTTGGGAAACCGGAATTACTGGCAGGTAGACCAGCGGATGTATCATGCGGATGATATCTGTATTTCGCAGATGTATCTGTATATGTACGAAAAGTACAAGAAGAAAAACATGCTCATCCCGACACAGGCGCGTGCCGGGTGGGTGATTGACAACCCGCCTTCCGGCTCGTTCAAACTGAACTATGGCGATGCAAGTACATTGGAACATTGGACTTGGTGTGACGCCCTGTTCATGGCTCCACCTGTTTACACGAAACTCTACAATATCACAGGTGACAAGAAATTCATCCGTTTCATGGACAAGGAATACAAAGCCACTTATGACTTCCTGTTCGACAAGGAAGAGAACCTCTTCTACCGTGACCACCGTTATTTTACAATGAAAGAAGCCAATGGCGCAAAAGTATTCTGGGGACGCGGCAACGGCTGGGTGCTCGGCGGACTTGTAGAGATGCTGCGTGAACTTCCTGCCAAAAGCAAATACCGTCCGTTCTATCAGGACTTGTTCCAAAAGTTATGCCGGCGGATTGCTCCTCTCCAGAATAAGGACGGTTTCTGGCACGCAAGCCTGCTCGACCCAGCTTCCTATCCGTCGCCCGAGACGAGTTGCAGCGGTTTCTTTGTTTACGCCCTTGCCTATGGAATCAACGAGGGACTTCTGCCGAAGGACGAATTTCTGCCTGTGGTGGAGAAAGGATGGCAGGCCTTGGTATCGGCTGTGAGGGAAGACGGGAAACTGGGATACGTGCAGCCTATCGGTGCCGACCCCAAAAAGGTGACTCCCGATATGACCGAAGTATACGGCCCGGGTGCTTTCCTGCTGGCAGGGACGGAAGTTTACCGTATGGCACAGGATACTCCGAAACAGAATGCGAATATTTCTCAAGACCGTATCCGTGAAATTGCTGCCATGTTGCCCGATAAACCGGAAGTAATGGGCGTTTCTTATAAAGACCGTACTTTCTGGAATAAAGTAAAAGAGAGCGGCAAAGCGGAAAAACTGTTGACAGAAGAGGCCCCCTCATTGCTGAAAAAGGGTATGCCGCCATTTGTCGATTCATTGTATCTGCATCTGAACAAGACGAATATCCGCTTGCCGGGTGAAAACATGATGAATGCACGTTATCATTATCTCTTCCGGTTGACATTGGCAGAATGTCTGGAAAACAAAAAACGTTATATCCCTGCTATTGAGAAAGCCCTGATTGATCTCTGTAACCAAAACTCTTGGTCGATTCCGGCTCACGACCGCAATCTGAATAATTATCATGGGACAGATTATTATGTCGATTTGGTAGTTGCCACGGCTGGAAACGGAATAGCGCAATGTGTCGCTATGCTCGACGACCGTCTATCACCGGAAGTGAAGGCCCGTGTGCAGTGCGCCTTTCGCGAAAAAGTATTTCGTCCTGTATACCGTTGCTTGGAAGAGACAAAACCTTTCTGGTGGTTCACGATTACCAATAACTGGAACTCTGTTTGTCTGGCAGGTGTCACGGGTGCCGCTCTTACTTTGTTGGCAGATAAGGAAGAACGTGCTTATTTTGTTGCCGCAGCCGAAAAATATAATGTGTATGGTATGAAAGGATATGCCGACGACGGTTATTGCAGTGAAGGGGTCGGTTACTATAATTATGGATTCCGTGCTTACATCTTGTTGCGTGAGGAAGTATGCCGTGCCACACAAGGCAAGATAGACTTCTTCCGTGAACCTAAGTTTGTGCGTATTGCCCAATATGGCAGGAAAATACAGATGAACGAGGGTGTATGTCCTGCTTATTCCGATTGCCGTATTGGCCTGTCTCCTGATAAGTTCATCCTTGATTATTGCGACCGTGCGCTTGGCATTACCTCGCCGGAAGAGAAATACATTCTTCCTTCAGGCAATAATTTCTCTCTTTATCTTATTGGACTATTCCCCCATCAGGTGTGGAAAATGGAAATGACGGACAGCATCCGTCAGGCGTTGCAGGAAGGTGCTGATTCTTTGCGTGCTTATTACGAGAAGGCAGGAATCTTGGTTTCACGTCCTGCCGAGGGTAGTTCGTGCCCGATGGCTGTCTCGGTCAAGGGTGGTAATAATGCTGAAAATCATAACCATAATGATATCGGTTCTTATGCCGTCGCTTTGGGAAAGAGTACGATGGCGGGCGACCAAGGCGGCCCTTTTTCTTATCCAGGTGATTATTTCAGTGCGGAAGCTCCTACGAAATATAAAATTAAAGGTTCTTTCGGTCATCCTGTTCCGGTGGTAGACGGGAAAACACAATCCGCCGGTGCCAAAGCGAAAGCTATTGTACTCAAAAAAGAATTTACAGCCGAAAGAGATTTGTTCAGTATTGACTATACATCAGCTTATTCTACCCCCAATCTGGATAAGTTGATCCGTACTTTCGTCTACGACCGCCAAGGTGAAGGCAACTTCACCGTCAGTGACGAATTTACAGCCAATGTCCCCATCCGGTTCGAAACAGCCATAACGACACAAGCCGACTGGAAAGTTTTGGACGATACACGTCTTTTGCTCACTAGCGGCACAGAACAGATGATTGTCAATATCGAAGCATCCGGCAAAGTCGCATTTACTTCCGAAACCATTGAAGTGAATGCCTCGGCTTATACCCGCATCGGGATTGCACTGAAGGAGCAGGCGGAGAAAGGATATATCTGGCTGAAGATGCAGGCGAAACAATTGTAATTTTTTATGGAGATACGTTGAAAATCTGGTTGGCTAAATATGATTGTCTGTCCGAAGAGGAGATTGCTCTCTGTTATTTTTGTTACATAGGCGTAAAGCATAGAAAACATATTGTTCTCTTTGGTGTTTCAACGCACAGCTTGAGTAAACGTAAGCAGTGTTTGAAGGACAAACTGATGATTCCGCAGGGAGATATCTTTCAAAGATGCTGTTGGCGCGATGTAAATATCATAAAATAAAAAATCAAATGACAGGACAGCCTTCAGCCCTCTAGTGAAAAATATAAAATTATTTCTCGTACTTTGTTTCGCATTTCTCATGCCGTATATATTATGCTTGTCTTTGTTTCAGGATACTAATATGTATAGGATAATATAACCGTAGTTTGTATGTTGAATCGGTAGATAACATGTCTTTCACAACAGACATTATTGTGTTTTCCTGTCTTCATCCGTATTATTCCACTCTAGTGAGCAGACCTTTGCACTCGAGTGGATAGACCTGCGCACCTCTAGTGTACGAGCTTGTTCGCTGGAGTGCAACAATAGAGATGTCTTATTGAAAATCTATTGATTACAGTAGTATAATCTTTGGTTATTGGTTAGTTATGGCGAAAATGAACGGTAGTTTTGTAATAATCCATTAAGTGTTGTTGATTAGACTATGAGAAATGCATTGTTTTAAGTGTGTTTTCTTGATAAAACTATGAGAAATATATGTAAATGATTTTATTCTCATTATTTATGTGTTTAGTAATCAAATGAATATGCCTTACTATGAGAATATGAGAAATGATTTTGTTTTTTTATTCTAGTACGCATTTATAACGACGCACTCTGCTACAGTTATTTTGTCTCTAAAATGTGTTGTTTACCACTAAGCTGAACTATTCTTTCCATGGTACTTTCAACAAAGGAACTGGAAACGGGGGGATTTGTGAAGGGCAACAGCCTGTGATAAGCAAACAACTGCTACATATTATCGTGACAAGAAAGCGAGGTATAGTCTCTATTATCAGAAGGAGATGAAACACAAACAATTGCTGGCTCTTGAAGTGATGGCCGTATGTATATACCGATTTTCATCGTTCCTGTCGGGAGACGCAGGAGGGCAATACACTTACGGATATTCTTTCGGACGCGGATGGTGATACTTATCTGATTACTGCCGAGGGGTTCTATGAGAAGCGTTTGGGAAAAGTCCGATATTTCTTATTCGGGGGACTACAGGGTATCAAAGTGAAAAGGACCATTTTTCCATTAGTGGCAAAGGCGGTATTGAGAATTGGATTATAAATGGAAAAATCTAAATCTTGATGGAAGGGTTAGTTTTGTAGTCGGTCATTCATTTCTTTATCAAACGAAGTCTTTGAATCGTTTTGTCTGGAGTGACGTACGCATGTATGTTTATCGAAAAAGTGATCTTACCAACGGAAAGGTTGGGCAAGGTGAGAAAAGGTCAGAAAGTGAATATACGTTTTAGTAATTATCCGGATAAAGAATTTAGTATCGTGAAAGGGATAGTGGAGAATATTTCTTTGATACCGGTAGTGGACGGACAGAATGTCAAAAGTTATGTGGTAGACATTCAGTTTCCGAACGGGTTGCGAACCAGTTACAACAAAGAATTCTCGAAACAAGTTTCAGGCATTTGCGAAACTGCATTAATAACTATAAGTTTTGCTAAATTCATTGAAATCATCTATTTTTGAATCGGTTTTGTCAGATACTGACTGCAAGTAGTTTATATTTAATATAGAAATGCCGATGAAAAGCAAATTATTACTCACATGTACCATCCTGTTTTTTTGTTCCTCTTTTCTGTGCGGACAGAATCAATCTTCTAAAGTGGCAAACTCTGTTGAAACGAATAATGGATGCATCCGGCACCCGTGGCAAGGAAAAAGAGTGGGATATTTGGGAGACTCTATTACAGATCCCAACTGTTATGGCGACAAGATCAAGAAATACTGGGATTTTCTGCAGGAATGGCTGGGAATTACTCCTTATGTATATGGTATCAGTGGCAGGCAATGGAATGATGTGCCCCGGCAAGCCGAGCTGTTGAAGAAAGAACACGGCGGAGAAGTAGATGCTATCGTGATTTTGATGGGTACGAATGATTTTAATGACGGTGTACCTATTGGAGAATGGTTTACGGAAACAGAAGAACAAGTGATGGCAGCCCGTGGACAAACCCAAAAGCTGGAAACCCGTAAGAAACGCACTCCTATAATGGATGGAAGCACGTATAAGGGACGTATCAACATAGGAATCAATAGACTGAAACAGCTATTTCCGGACAAGCAGATTGTGTTACTGACCCCGTTGCACCGCTCATTGGCCAATTTTGGAGAAACGAACGTGCAACCGGATGAAAACTACCAGAACAG
Organism: Bacteroides sp. D55t1_190419_B8; assembly: GCF_015558905.1. NCBI lineage: Bacteria > Pseudomonadati > Bacteroidota > Bacteroidia > Bacteroidales > Bacteroidaceae > Bacteroides > Bacteroides sp. D55t1_190419_B8. The sequence continues at coordinate 164,778 of NZ_JADMOU010000008.1, read as the reverse complement.
TTGTGGCGAATATGTGGATGCCTACGTGCAGGCTGTTAAAGAAGCCGGCAATGTGTGGGGAGTTCCCGTGATTGATTTTAATGCGGTAACCGGATTGAATCCGATGGTGGAAGAACAACTGATTTATTTCTACGATGCGGGATATGACCGTTTGCATCCCAGCACGAAAGGACAGATACGCATGGCACGAACGCTGATGTATCAGTTGCTTGCGTTGCCTGCTACATTTTAAATAGGCCGGACAGAATTCTATGAAATTGTACACTATTCTATAGTACATTTTCTGCAAACCTGTAATTTTGTCTTCTATAAATAATAGAACCTATGAGACATAAACTTCTGTTTTCTTTTTTCATCTTTTTGATCGTTGCTTTACCGATTCGTAGTAAGGATTTTGTTTTGACTTCCGGTCAAACAGTTGTCATCGCTTGCAGCCCTTCTGAAGAACTGGTTGTACGAACTGCATTGGAAATGCTGGGGCGTGATATTCAGACAGTATTGTCGTCGACTACCCAAACGAATGAGAAAACAGGTGAAATTGTGATAGGAACGGTGGGACAGAGTGAGCTTATCAGCCGGACCGGTGTAGATGTTTCTGCGTTAAAAGGCAAGAAGCAGGCTTTTCTATTATCTGTTTCTCCGGAGGGGAAATTGGTAGTAGTCGGCAGTGACAAACATGGTACGGCTTATGGAATACTCGAAATCTCCCGCTTGCTGGGTGTCTCTCCCTGGGAATGGTGGGCGGATGTGACTCCGGAAAAGAAGAAACTTTTTAAATTACCTTCCAAATTCCAAAGCCTTCAGGCTCCTTCAGTGGAATATCGTGGTATCTTTATTAATGATGAAGATTGGGGCTTGATGCCGTGGAGTAACCGGACTTATGAACCTTCAAAAGTGAAAGGGGAAATCGGTCCGCGTACCAATGAGCGTATCTTCGAACTGCTGCTTCGTCTGCGTGCCAATACCTATTGGCCTGCAATGCACGAATGTACACTTCCTTTCTTCCTGACCGAAGGCAACCGGGAAGCTGCCAAGAAATATGGAATCTTCATCGGTGCTTCCCACTGCGAACCGATGGCTTGCAATGCTGCCGGTGAGTGGAAACGAAGAGGGGAAGGGGCTTATGATTATGTGAATAATGCTCCGGCTGTTTATAAATTCTGGGAAAACCGTGTAAAAGAAGTGGCAGATCAGGAAATACTCTATACGCTGGGAATGCGTGGTGTACATGATGGCAAGATGCAAGGAGCGAAGACGGTGGAAGAACAGAAGGCGGTAATAGACCGTGTGTTTGCAGATCAACGCGGGTTGATTGAAAAATACGTAGATAAAGATGTAACTAAAGTACCGCAGGTTTTTATCCCTTATAAAGAAGTACTCGACATTTATCATGCCGGATTACAGGTGCCTGATGATGTAACATTGATGTGGTGTGACGATAACTATGGCTATATCCGCCATTTTCCTACGGCCGAAGAATGCGCACGTAAAGGAGGGAATGGAGTCTATTATCATGTTTCTTATTGGGGACGTCCGCACGACCATCTCTGGTTGGGTACGATGAGCCCGTATCTGATCTTCCAGCAAATGAAACTGGCTTACGATCAAGGCATACAGAAGATGTGGATACTGAACGTCGGAGATATCAAGCCTGCCGAGTATCAGATAGAGTTGTTTATGGATATGGCCTGGAATATAGAAGCTGTGGCCTCGGAAGGAGTGACCTCTCATCTGAAACACTGGCTGGAGCGGGAATTGGGAGTTTCGTGCGCAAAGGCGGTATTGCCTGTGATGCAGGAACACTATCGTCTGGCCCATATTCGTAAACCTGAATTTATGGGAAATACGAGGGAAGAGGAGAAAGATCCTGTTTATCGTGTTGTCAAAGATCTCCCATGGAGTGAAAAAGAAATCAACGGACGTTTGCAGGTTTATGATAAATTGTCGGAGGCAGTGGAACGGGCAGCTTCGAAAATCCCATCCGGCAGACAAAGTGCTTATTTTGAATTGGTGAAATACCCGGTGCAAGCTGCTGCACAGATGAACCGGAAATTGCTATATGCCCAATTAGCCCGCCACGGAAAAGCGGATTGGGAGAAAAGTGATCTTGCCTATGACAGCATTGTGGTATTGACAAAACAGTATAACTCACTGGAAGATGGAAAGTGGAATCGCATGATGGATTTCCAACCCCGAAAACTTCCTGTATTCAATCGCGTGGAAAGAAAAACGGCTACTTCTCCGATGATGAAAGAGCGTGTAGCCATCTATAAATGGAACGGCTTGGATGGGAAGAATATCTCGAATGGAAGGAATACCTTGAATGCGCGGAAAGGAACTTCTGCTATTTGTGAGGGTCTGGGATATGAAAGCAAAGCGACAGGCATTGACAAGGGAGATGCACTGATGTTCTCTTTTGACAACTGGAAAACAGACTCGGTAGAGGTTGACATCCGCTTATTGCCTAATCATCCTGTGAGGGGAGATCAACTACGTTTTTCAATATCGTTGGACAATGCTGCGCCTGAAGTGATTTCTTATGAAACGAAAGGACGGAGTGAAGAATGGAAAGAGAACGTGCTGCGCAATCAAGCTATCCGAACGGTCCGACTTCCGATATCCGGAAAGAAGTCCCACAGATTGGTAATCAAGGCATTGGACGAAGGGGTGATATTAGATCAGGTAATGCTTTATATGCCTTCGCCTACTGGTGAGTAACTGCACGGATTACGAACCATGCATGATGCGCTACGGTTCCAATCAGCCCGTAGTGCTTTGCCATGATCCTGAATCTTTCTTTGAGGGATGCTTTCTGATTCCGGGTAGTCATTCCCTCCTCCAGATAGTCGATGATTGTCAGGTGAGTATTGTGCAAAGTACGTGCTTTCTTCATGATGCGGATGCACCAGTCGAAATCTGCAGAAAAGCGATATTGCAGATTATATGGCTCTACAAGCGTGTGGCGGGGGAAGAATGCCTGGTGGCAGACTAACATTCCCTGTTTGAAACTTTTCCAGGTGAGCGTTTCAGGGGCGGACAATCTGCGCATCCGCAGGAAATGCCTGTCCTTGTCTACGATAGCGGTTTCCCCGTAAAGTATATCAGGTAGTTCGTTGCCGTTAATGGTGTGCACCATTTGTTGCAGAGTGTCGTCTTCATGAAAACAGTCGCCTGCATTCAGGAAACAGAGATAATCACCGCTGGCAAGGGCGATTCCTTTGTTCATGGCGTCATACAGTCCTTTGTCCGGTTCACTGACGACGGTGTGTATGCGTGAGCGGTAGCGGTTGATAATAGAGAGGGTTCCATCCTTGGAAGCTCCATCCACGATAATATATTCTATATGATGATAGGTTTGTGCGATAACACTTTGAATTGTGTCTTCCAATACCTTTTCAGCATTGTACGTTACCGTAATGATAGAGAACTTAGGAGTAGGATGGACACTATGCATATTTCCCCGTTATTTTATTGTAGACATCTGTGTATTTCTTTGCAACGATGCTCTCCGAATAATTACCCAGCACTTTGCGGCAGGCCTGTGCGGAGAGTTCGTTATATCCCGGTTCCGTCAATATCCAATGTATGCCGTTGGCAAAATCTTCCGAAGATTTGTATTGTGCCACATAGCCGTTGTGCAGATGATCGATCATTTCGGGGATACCTCCCACATTAAAACCGACACAGGGCACTCCGCAGGCCATTGCTTCCATAATCATATTGGGAAGATTCTCTTCCAAAGACGGGATGGCGAAAAGGTCTACGGCATTGTAGATATTCACCACTTCATGCTCATTCTTGATATAAGGGAGCGGGTATACATGGAAAGGAAGTTGTTCCTGCAATTGCTGCGATTGGTTGCCGAATACGACTACACCCAATGAGTCTTTCCATTCCGGATGTTTTTCTGCCAACAGTTTGCAGGCTTCGATTAAATAGTCGACTCCTTTGCGTTTGTCGGTGATCTTTAGCGAACCAAACAGAATCAGTTTCTTACCTTCCGGCAGCATGAACTTGGCACGCGCTTCCTTCTTGTTCATAGGTTTAAACAGGTTGGTGTTGATGGCGTTCGGTATATTGGTGACGCTTTTTCCTTCGAACAATGCACTGGTCTGGGCTTGTTTCTTCAGCCAATGGCTGCACGTGACGAAATGAATGGGAGCGTAGCTGTATAACTTCTGTTTTTTGTGGAACGTGCGATAGGATAAATCTTTTCGTCCCCCGCCTTTGTAGATGTACGGACAGTCATGACATTCCTGCTGATAGTTGTTGCACTCCCGCGCGTAATGGCAGATACCGGTGCATGGCCACATATCATGCATGGTCCAGACTACGGGTTTGCCGGAGGTCAGTATCTTTTGTATATCGTTCAGTGAGAGCATTCCCTGGTTGATCCAATGCAGATGGATCACGTCGGCCTGGCGGAATTCCGGGAGTGAGGTGATGTCTGTACCTGTGTTGGCGATGTCTACGTCGAACAAATGGTAGCGCCGGAAACGGTTGGCGCTCCAGATCACGATACGTTCCCACATGAACTTCCACACTTGCAGCCAGTTGCTTTTCAAACGGACGACGCTGATCTGGTCGGTCTGCTTGTCGCGCACCAGCATTTTGGCTTTGATACCGTTGTTTTTCAGTGATTCCAACAATCGGCTTGCTGCGATGGCTGCTCCTCCTATTCGTTCAGATGTATTTATAATCAGGACTCTCATGGGCAAAAGTTTATGCAAATGTACGGTTTTTAGAGGAAATGTTTGATATTTCCAGCAAGCTTTCTGCTATTTCACGTGAAAAGATTTCGAGGTTGAAACGTTCTTCCGCCAGTTTGCGGGCATTCTCTCCCATGCGTCGTGCCTCTTCGGGGTGGTCGGCGATGTAGCGGATAGCGTCTATCCAGCCTTGTACGTCGTTATATTCTACGGTGATGCCTATTCCTTCCTTGTCGATGTCTATTTCGAAGTTGGGGTTACGCGAACAGATGACGGGGATGCCGAGGGCGAATGCTTCCACGAGCGTGGTCAGTCCTACGGTATAGGGGAAGTCCAGACAGCAGATTACGATGCAACTTTTGCGTGCCACCAGTTTCCCCAGTTCATAGGGAATCACTCCGTCGGTATAATGGATGCGAATGGAGTCGGGCAATGCATACGGGTCGATGATCTTTTTATAGTTGATGTTACCGCATGAGACGGCAATGTACAAATCCAGTTTCTCGTTCGTTGCGGCAAATGCTTGGAGCAAGGTATCTACGTCCCGGTTTTCTTTGCCGGTGGAGATAAATCCTTCGGGCTTCCGGTCGGGCATTTCTGCAAGCAGGTGGTCGTAGAAAGGAAGATCCGGTCCCCAATGGATGAGTTTCAGTTTGTGGGACGGGGCTTTCCGGGTTTTCTGCGAGTCCTGAATCAGTTTCCGGCTGAACAGGAACATTTGGTCTATGCCTTTGTAGAAAAGGCGGGAGATTTGTTCGCGCCACGGTTTGGGATTGGTCACGACTGCCGTATGATGCCAGATCACGATAGGTTTGCGATACAGTCCCAGGGCACGGAGGAAGATGACGGGTTCTATGCCCCGGAAAGAGGTGGCGTAGAGGACGTCGTATTTCTCCTTGCAGAAGAGAATTTCTTTGGTGGCGTAAAGCATGAGTTTCAGACGACCGGAGAAATATTTGCATTTGTGCATCACGGAGTGTATTCCGTAATTCTCCAGTAAAGGAAGTCCGTATAGGATATGTCCGGGGAATTTGTATTCTTTCCATTCCTCGTAGCTTTCCCGCGTGAGGCGGGTATGGTAAAAATAAATAGTAAGCAACTTATTTAGTGGTGCTTGTTTCTTTTCAGCCATTTGTTGATTCGGTTTTTGACAGCTTTCGTAATGAGGAAGAAATTACCGTATTTCAGGTTGAGGAACAGTTCTTCGAACGAACGTCCGATCTTGATCCACGGATGATCCCAGCCCATGATGCGGTAAACGCTCTCTTTGTAGGCAACGTTCTCGATGACGTAGCGGGGATGTTTCAGTGGAAAGTCCATCTCATAGCGCTTCATCGTGAAGATGCGGCGGTAACCTTTGGGCAGGGTATGAATCGAGCCGGCGAAGTGGGTGGAATCTGCCGTTGCTCCGAGGTTGTTGATCATGTTGCGGGTAGGCACGATGCTTAGCCCGGAGTTGAACAGTATGGAGGCGTGGAAGATCGTTTCATAAAAGGCTTTCTGCTGTTCCCGGTGACGCTGGCACATGTAGATAAAGTCGCTCCGGAATTTGCGTTCCTTGATAAGCTGTTCCAGTTGTTGCATGTTGAAGGAATCGTCCAGGAAGCTGTAAAACTCATCCCATTGGTCGACTACCCGTTTCCAGCTTGCCCATCCCCAGATAGAGAAGGTGGTGGTAAAGAAATAGTCGTAGGGCATGTCTTGGGTGATTTCTTCGGGGTTAAATCCGGCAATCATGCTGATGCGGGTGTCATGTTCGTATTTATCCAGCATCTCCTTGCAGAATTGGAAAAAGGAGACGGCGGGCACATCGTCGTCTTCCAATACGATGCACTTGTCGACTTTCGAAAAGGCCCATTTCTGCGAAATGTATTCCGAAGGGTCGCAGCCGAAATTCTTTTCCTGATAAAGCCGTTCTACTTCACATTCCCAGTCTATCTGTGATACGATTTCACGGCAGGCTTCTATTCCGGGCAGGTCACGTTCGTTTCGTGCTCCGTCCTGATAGAGGAAGAGTCGGGACGGACGCGCTTTCTTCACTTGCTCGAACACTTGCGACAACTGTTGCGGGCGGTTGAAGAATAGGATAAGTACCGGGACGTCTACTAAAGCGGATTTCATATTCATAGTTCTTGTTTTGGGGTTGTACTGAATGACAGAGCGGCAGGATAGTGGTTGTTCACTTTTTCCTGCTCTTCTTCTGTAAATCGATGCAGGGTTGGATAGTTGTATCGCAAAAATCCTTCCAGGTCGTCGGGTGCGGTCACTGTGAGAGGACCGAATTTCACCGGTTGCAGGTGGCGGATGCTTTCTACGGTTACGTGGTCGGCAGTGGCCATTACGTTGTTGTAGTAACGGGTGTTTCGTGAGTTGAAACAGCTTTGAACTGACACCAGCATGCGGTAGATTGCTTTTTTAGAGAAAAGCAGGTCGACCACCCTGTTTAGGAAACAGGAGAAGGCTCCCCGGTTTGTGGGGTTCTCTATTTCGCATGTACCGAAGTGTTTCCACATCCATATCTCTTTTCCCATCAGGCAGCATTTGAGGAAGCCGAGTGTTTCGGATTGTATTTTTCGCAGCAGCTTGTTGTCGGGAATTTTGTCGAATGGGAATATATCGACAAAAATACCCGGATGCATCGGGACATTCTTGAACATTTCTTCTACAAAAAGGGTGTTGTTCTTCTTGACTTTGGCAAAATAATACGGGGTATGAGGGTCTGTCTCTATCCATGAAAGGAAGTAGGAAGGACCTAGTTCTCCGGGAGCCACTTTCAGAAATTTGTTGTAGTTCTCCCGCGTCATGCCTATGTCAATATCATCATCCCAGGGGAGAATCGCCTGGTCGTAGAGTGCACCGATGGCCGTGCCGCCAATCACAAAATAGGGAATGTTGTGTTTCTGACACACCCGGATGGTTTCTCCCAATATGTCGTAGAGTTCGGCATGTAATAAATCAAGCTCTTCGGCTGTATATTTCTTGTTCATCGGAAATGGTTAATGCACGTTGTGCTACAAAAGTAGTAATTATATTGCTAAGTTACTATAACTTTGAGTTACTATCATTTTAAGTTTCCTTGCATGTTGGGTTTCCTTGTATAAATTCGGTGGCCACTTGTCCGCGTCCCGGGATGGGGAGGACGGATGCTTGTGGGAAATCTTTGAGCAGACAGTCTGCCGGATGGATGTCCGGATAGAATTTCTTCAATAGGAACAGGCTGGGACCGGTGGTGATGCTTCCTATAAAGACGGAGGCGTCCATCAATATCTGTATTGAGGAAAGGAAACGTGCCATTTGTTTCTGTTTCAGCTCTTTGGTGGTTTGTGTGAAGGTGCTGTTGACATAGCCTTTTTCGTCGGGGCTGCAAAGGGTGTACCAGTGTATGTCCGGGGCAAGGGTTTTCACTTGTTCGAAAAGGCGGTAATCGTCCGTTAATACAAAGACGTCGCGTATGGCGGTCTTTTCTTTAATAAGCCGTATGTAGTGTTCCGGTGGAAGCAGGTTGGTTTCGGTGATCTTGTCTCCTCCCCGTATCTGGCATCCTGCGTATTGGAGTGGGAGTTGCAGGTCGGCGGCACATTGGCGACATTCCTGTGCGGTGGTGTCGTTGAGTTTCCAGGTGATTTCCGTCAGTTTTTGGAAGGTGTGGAGATAGTCACCGTCTATTCCCAGTTCGGGAATATGGAAATGCTGGTTAGGGTTGAACGTCAGTTGAAAGTTGAGCAAGACCGGTTTGCCGTATGTGAAAAAGGCAATCGTTTTTCCGATGATGTTCTTACAGGTTACTTTCAGTTTCCATTTCAGTAACTTCGTCTTAGGCAGCTTTTTGTCTTTCATCAATGCTTGCCAGGAGGGGAGGCGATGGGTGTTATAGGTGTGATGAAACGGCTCGTGCACTTGCTTGCAGAAGGAGGCGAAACAATCTTCCCAACCTTTTTCCCATCCGAAGTTGGCGTCGTCGGAGTAGAGTTTGAACTGTATTTTGTGTTGTAGGCAATAAAGCATTGCGTGAAGCATATAGGTATATTCGGTGAAGAAACCGGCATCTATGCCTATGTGATAAATCATCGTCTTTTTGAAAGAACTGTTCAGAAGGCGGTATCGGGTGGCAAGGTCATTTGGGTTCATGTGTCTTCTTTTTGATGAAATATTGGATGCTTTCTTTAAAAGTAACCGATCGGCTGCCCCACATGGCTGCTACGTAGAGTGCTGCAGCAAGTATTATCTTGCTTGCCAGGCGGAGATAAATATTTTCGATGGAGCGGGTGGTGTAATAGGTGATTACCATAACCGTAGCCGCAATGGCAGCATAAGGAAGTATGTCCATCAGGGCATGGCGAAGCTTTAATCCTATTTCCAAGTGTACGAAGTAGTGCCATGTCAGTAGCCACAATATATTGATGGATACATAGACGGTGAGCATGGTAAAGATCCCATAAGAGTGGGCTAATAGAACGCTTGACAGTAAGATGATGCCGAGCGCTATGGTGTTCCACATGTAGATGCGGGATTTTCCTTTACTGATAATCAGTTGTTGATAGAGGTATGCGATGGGAGCAAAGGCTCCGCTGATACACAGTATTTGCATGATTAATATGCTGGAATACCACTTGTCGGTGATGGTGATGATAATCAGCTCTTCCGATACGATTCCCAATCCCAACATGGCGGGAAACGAGACAAAAGCGGTGAAACGCAGCATTTTGCGGAATACCCGTTTTTGCCGTTCAAGGTCGTCGGACACTTTGGTGAGTACCGGTTGCGCTACTCCGTTTATCATGCCGGAGATGAAGAGTTGTCCCATGCCGCACCATTTATTGGCTTGGTTGTAATATCCTACTTCTTTTTCGCTGTAGAATTTACCCAGTATCACGGAAAACAGATTGTTGTTGATGTGATTGAATACATTGGTAACCAGTAGTTTCCCACTGAATCCGAACATTTCCTTAATCGGGGTGAAGTTGAATTGCAAGCTCGGTCGCCAACGGGTGAAATGCCAGTAACAGGCTGTGTTGATGGTTACGTAAACGATGCTTTGCGTAGCAATACCCCAATAAGAGAAACCAAAGTAGGCGAGAGTGACTCCGGTGATTCCGGACACGGTGAGTCCGATAACCGAAGATAATGCCCGCTGTTTGACCATCAGGTTACGCAGGAGATAGGCGCTGTGGGATATTCCCAGACTGGCAATGAAGAAGCCGATAAAAGAATAACGTGCCAGTGGTGTCAGTTCGGGAGTATCGTAAAAGTCAGCGATAAGCGGTGCACAGAGGAATAACAGCAGGTACAGCGACAGACTGATGGCCGCGTTGAACCAGAATACGGCATTGTAATCATTGTGCGTCACTTCTTTCTTATTAACAAGGGCAGCTGTGAAACCACTTTCCTGTATCGAACTGGCAATGAGGGAGAAGATGGCCAACATTCCCACCATTCCATAATCTGACGGAGTGAGCAACCGCGCGAGGAATATTCCGAAAAGCAGATTTAGCAATTGCTGTATGCCGTTGCTGAATCCTCCCCAAAATAGTCCTTTGGCTGTCTTTTCTTTTAGTGACTGATTCTCGCTCATATTATTTGCAAAGAATACATGAAAAGGCTATACGTGATGATAGCTTTTCATGTATTCCCTATTCTAATTTTATTATTTTACTTCGCTACCCGGCTTCACTTCACGTCCCGGCATGATAACTGCCAGACTGCCGTCATTGTTTTCGGCACTTAGAATCATGCCTTCGCTGACGATACCTTTCAGTTTGCGCGGAGCAAGGTTGGCGATGAAGCAAACCTGTTTGCCTACCAGTTCTTCCGGTTGATAATGTTTGGCAATACCTGATACGATGGTACGTGTTTCCAGTCCGTCGTCGATTTTGAATTGCAGCAATTTATCCGCTTTCGGCACTTTCTGACATTCAAGAATGGTACCTACGCGGATATCCAGTTTCTCAAAATCCTCGAAGGCAACGTTTGCCCGGATAGGATTGGCTTTGTAGTTGGCTTCCTCGTTTGCTTTCTTTGTATCGAGCAATTTTTGTACCTGTGCTTCGATAGTAGCGTCTTCAATCTTCTCGAACAATAATTCCGGTTTGTTCAACTGGTGGCCTACGGGAAGAAGGTCGTCACGTCCCAGTTCAGACCATTCGAAAGTATCCATGTTCAGCATTTTGCGGAGTTTTTCCGAGCTGAACGGCAAGAATGGGTCGAAGGCGATGGTAAGGTTGGCAACCAGTTGCAGGGAAATGTTGAGGATGGTTCCTACACGTTCCATATCTGTCTTAGCCAGTTTCCACGGTTCGGTGTCGGCCAGGTATTTGTTTCCGATACGTGCCAGGTTCATGGCCTCTTTCTGTGCATCGCGGAATTTGAATACGTCGAGCAGTTTTTCTACTTCTGCTTTCACATCTGCGAATTCTTTCAGCGTTTCCTTGTCGTAGTCGGTCAGTTCGCCCTGTGCGGGTACGCGACCGTCGAAGTATTTTTGAGTCAGCACCATTGCACGGTTTACGAAGTTGCCGTATACGGCTACCAGTTCATTGTTATTGCGTGCCTGGAAGTCTTTCCAAGTGAAGTCGTTGTCTTTCGTTTCCGGTGCGTTGGCGGTCAGTACGTAGCGGAGTACGTCTTGCTTTCCGGGGAAATCAGCCAGATATTCGTGCAACCATACGGCCCAGTTGCGGGAAGTAGAGATCTTGTCTCCTTCGAGGTTGAGGAATTCGTTGCTCGGCACGTTGTCCGGCAGGATATAGCTGCCTTCTGCTTTCAGCATGGCAGGGAATACGATGCAATGGAATACGATATTATCTTTTCCGATGAAGTGAATCAGACGTGTTTCAGGGTCTTTCCACCATGTTTCCCAGCTGTCGGGAAGAAGTTCTTTGGTGTTGGAGATGTATCCGATCGGAGCGTCAAACCATACATAGAGCACTTTTCCTTCTGCTCCTTCTACGGGAACAGGGATACCCCAATCAAGGTCACGGCTTACGGCACGTGGTTGCAGACCCATGTCGAGCCAGCTTTTGCATTGACCGTATACGTTCGGACGCCATTCTTTGTGATCTTCCAGAATCCATTTGCGCAGCCATGCTTCGTGTTTGTCGAGAGGAAGATACCAGTGTTTGGTTTCTTTCATTACCGGTTTGCTACCGCTGATGGCGCTTTTCGGGTTGATAAGATCTGTAGGAGAAAGTGAGGTTCCGCACTTTTCGCATTGGTCGCCGTAAGCGCCTTCCGAATGGCAGTGAGGACATTCTCCGGTGATATAACGGTCGGCAAGGAATGTTTTTGCTTCCTCGTCGTAATATTGTTCGGACGTTTTTTCGATAAATTCGCCTTTGTTGTATAATGTTTTGAAGAAATCCGAAGCCAGTTGGTGATGCGTCGGTGAAGTGGTGCGACTATACACGTCGAATGAGATACCGAATTCTTCGAATGATTTTTTAATCAGCGAATGGTAACGGTCTACTACATCCTGTGGAGTAATTCCTTCTTTCTTGGCACGGATGGTGATAGGCACTCCGTGTTCGTCCGAACCTCCGATGAATAATACATCTTCTTTTTTCAGACGCAGATAGCGCACATAGATATCTGCCGGCACGTATACACCCGCTAGGTGACCGATATGGACAGGACCGTTCGCATACGGCAGTGCCGATGTGACGGTGGTTCTTTTGAATTTCTTTTCCATTATATAGTGTGATTTTTGTTGTTTTCAGCTTTGCAATGTGCAAAGATAGTGACTTTTCACCACAGATTACACGGATTAACACAGATTTTTCATTCTCATAGCCGTGGTTGTCTCATAAGAATGATGTAAACTTGATAGCTATTCTAACATAAAGCTATTTGCTGATATGTTGGATTTATTCTCACATGTTCTGTTTTTAAGATTAAAATAAAATATTAGTATCTAAATTTCGTTCTAATAAAATAAATGCTGTATAAGATATTGCAAGAATATGCAGAGATAACTAGGTGGCTTTGAATATAAATAAGCAAATATGTATAATTATTGGCAGAATTGAATACCGTTCCTTTTAAAGGAAGCTTCTGTTGCTTTTAAAGGAACGATTCATTGGTTAGAGAGAAACATGTCTTTGCTTTTAAACAAAGAGGTAAAAGAGTCTTTTGGGTACAGATTTTCTTCTGGTTGCTCCTGAAATAGTGAGATGCTAATGGTGTTAATTTGAAATGTGGAATTGAGATAATCGATTCCTTTTTATATATAATCTCTTTGAACTATTAATTTAATTCGTTTTAATCTCTATTTCGTGTGAATTTGAAATTTACAAATGGTCTCTCTTTCCCTTTTTTGATACACATTGATTTTTGTGGTGTATATTCCAGATTCTCCATCAGTTTTATATCCGTTTTTTCTGCATAAAAATAATTTCATCTCTGATGATCAGAATTTCATGAAGAGATGACGGCTTCATTTTTCAAAAAGTTAGTATAATCTATTTGTAATCTTAATCTTTTTCTTTTTTACAGTCTGTTTTTATATACAATTCTTCCCTTTTTCTTTCTTTTTTCTCATAAGAAAGAATATATTTGTATTTAAGTTAAACGAAAACCAAAGCATGATATGATAACAACCCAGTTGCTTCGTCCTGAAAGCATTGTTGTAGTAGGGGCATCGAATAATGTACATAAGCCGGGTGGCGCAATATTAAAGAATTTGATAAACGGAGGTTATCAGGGAGAACTTCGGGCGGTGAATCCGAAGGAGAAGGAGGTGCAGGGAGTTCCCGCTTTTGCGGATGTGAATGATCTGCCGGATACAGATCTAGCGGTGTTGGCTGTGCCTGCTTCGATGTGTCCTGATATAGTAGAAACATTGGCTAGTAAGAAACAGACCAGAGCATTTATCATACTTTCGGCAGGTTTTGGTGAAGAGACTCACGAAGGGGCATTGTTGGAAGAACGCATTCTGGAAACAGTCAATAAATACGGGGCCTCATTGATTGGACCTAATTGTATCGGATTGATGAATACATGGCATCATAGCGTGTTTAGCCAGCCAATTCCTAATTTGAATCCGAAAGGGGTGGATTTGATTTCCAGTTCCGGTGCTACGGCGGTATTTATTCTGGAAAGTGCTGTGACAAAAGGTTTGCAATTTAATTCTGTCTGGTCGGTGGGAAATGCCAAGCAGATCGGGGTAGAAGATGTATTGCAATTTATGGATGAAAACTTTGATCCTGAAAAAGATTCCCGTCTGAAACTACTTTATATTGAAAGTATTCAGAATCCGGACCGGTTGTTATTCCATGCCTCCTCTTTGATTCGAAAAGGATGCAAGATTGCAGCAATCAAAGCTGGCAGTTCGGAGAGCGGAAGCCGGGCGGCATCTTCCCATACAGGCGCAATTGCCAGCTCCGATTCGGCGGTGGAGGCCTTGTTCCGTAAAGCGGGGATCGTACGCTGTTTCTCCCGCGAGGAATTGACTACCGTAGGTTGCGTGTTTACTTTGCCCGAATTGAAAGGAAAGAATTTTGCCATTATCACCCATGCCGGAGGGCCGGGAGTGATGCTGACAGATGCGTTGAGTAAAGGCGGGCTGAATGTTCCTAAACTGGAAGGAGAAATAGCCGAAGAACTAAAAGCTCAACTGTTCCCCGGTGCTGCCGTCGGGAATCCTATTGATATTCTGGCTACCGGAACACCGGAGCATCTGCGTCTTTGCATTGACTACTGCGAGGAGAAACTCGACAATATAGACGCCATGATGGCCATCTTCGGAACTCCGGGACTGGTTACCATGTTTGAAATGTATGATGTGCTTCATGAGAAGATGCAGACTTGCAAGAAACCAATTTTTCCCATCCTTCCTTCTATTAATACAGCCGGGGCAGAGGTTGCCGCCTTCCTGGCAAAAGGACACGTGAATTTTGCAGATGAGGTGACCTTGGGCACTGCTCTTTCCCGTATTGTCAATGTTCCTAAACCGGCAGTTCCTGAAATTGAACTGTTCGGAGTAGATGTACCGAGGATTCGTCGCATTATCGATTCTATTCCGGAGAATGGCTATATTGCTCCCAATTACGTACAAGCATTACTGCATGCTGCCGGTATTCCGCTGGTAGATGAGTTTGTTTCCGATAATAAAGAGGAGATAGTAGCCTTTGCCCGTCGGTGCGGATTCCCGGTAGTTGCCAAAGTCGTTGGTCCTGTGCATAAATCGGATGTCGGTGGTGTAGTTCTGAACATCAAAAGCGAGCAACATCTGGCACTGGAATTCGAACGTATGATGCAGATTCCTGATGCAAAGGCAATTATGGTACAGCCGATGCTGAAAGGTACGGAACTGTTTATCGGTGCAAAGTATGAAGAGAAGTTCGGTCATGTGGTACTTTGCGGTTTGGGAGGTATTTTTGTGGAGGTGCTGAAGGATGTGTCTTCCGGTCTGGCTCCGCTTTCCTACGAAGAAGCCTACTCAATGATTCATTCGCTGCGTGCCTATAAAATCATTCAGGGAACACGGGGACAAAAAGGAGTCAACGAAGATAAGTTTGCTGAAATTATTGTTCGTTTGTCCACTTTGTTACGCTTCGCTACAGAAATCAAAGAAATGGATATAAATCCGCTTTTAGCTACGCAAAAGGCAGTTATAGCAGTTGACGCGCGTATCAGGATAGAAAAATAGGACTATTCTTTCATTCATTGAGACATATTTACTATCTTTCCGCTGTGATTTTGCCTACATTTGGTAACTCAAACGGAAAGATAGAAAACACGTATGTTTATGAAGAAAGTTCTAATACTTTTGATCTGTTTAATAGGCTATCAGATAGGCTGCCATGCACAAATGGCGGACGAACATTACTATTTTAAAAATCTTAGTGTACAAAACGGATTATCCCAGAATACGGTCAATGCAATTTTGCAGGACAGACAAGGTTTTATGTGGTTCGGTACCAAGGATGGACTGAACAGATATGACGGTCTGTCATTCCGTAAATTTAAGCACGATGACCGTAGTCAGCGGAGTATAGGAAATAATTTCATCACGGCACTTTATGAGGATGAAAAAGGAAATATCTGGGTAGGTACGGATGTAGGGCTTTATATCTATTATCCGGAAAAAGATTCTTTCAAGCATTTTACCAAACAAAGTGTAGAGAATACAAAGATAGAACATACTGTGACGGCTATCTCCGGAGATAATCAGGGATGTGTCTGGATGGCAGTGGAATCACAGGGACTGTTCTGTTATAATCTGGAAAAAGGAGAGCTTCAGAACCACACCTTACAGAACTTCTCTTTTCTTACCACCAATGTTGAGACTTTTGCTTTTGACAATAGCGGAACCCTTTGGGTCGGCTGTTATGGCGATGGGCTTTTCTATTCGAAAGACCGTCTAAACACTCTCCATCCTTATTTTTCGCCTGTGGATAACAAGGAAATTTATGCGAACGATGTAGTGACCTGTATTGTAAAAGGTGCATACAACTGTCTATATATAAGCTCTTTAAAAGGAGGAGTGAAAGAATTGAATTTGACTTCAAACAAATTGCATGATTTACTTTTCGAAGATGAATCCGGGGAGTCTGTTTTCTGTCGTGAACTGTTGGTTGCTTCTGACAATGAACTATGGATTGGTGCAGAGTCGGGACTTTATATCTATAATCTCCGGTTAGGTAAGTACGTTCATTTGCGCAGTTCGATCAATGATCCTTATTCTTTATCCGATAATGCCATTTATTCATTGTGTAAAGATCGTGAGGGTGGCATTTGGATTGGCTCTTACTTCGGCGGTATAAACTACTATCCCCGTTTTTATACGAACTTCGAGAAATATTATCCGAAAGGAACAGAGAATGGTCTGCACGGGAAACGAGTGCGTGAGTTCTGCCAAGATAACCAGGGAATTCTATGGATTGGTACAGAAGATGGTGGTTTGAATCGTTTTAATCCTAAAACCAAGACTTTTTCTTTCTTCACGCCAAGCTATGCTTTTACAAATGTTCATGGACTGTGTCTGGTTGATGATAACCTTTGGGTGGGGACTTTTTCGAAAGGAGTGAAAGTGGTGGATACCCGTACAGGAGCTATTGTGAAAACTTACCAGAAGACAGACTCGCCCCGCTCGTTGATAGACAACAGCGTTTTCTCCATTTGCCGAACGACGACGGGGGATATTTATCTAGGTACTTTATTCGGTTTGTTGCGCTACAACAGACAATCTGATGATTTTGACCGGATACCGGAACTGAATGGCCGGTTTGTATATGACATAAAAGAAGATTCAGGAGGAAACCTCTGGCTGGCCACTTACGCAAACGGTGCTTACTGTTATAATGTAAGTGAGAAGAAATGGAAGAATTATCTGCATAATGAAAATAATCCGAAAAGCCTTCCTTATGATAAAGTGGTAAGTATCTTCGAAGATTCTCACCGGCAAGTTTGGTTGACGACTCAAGGCGGAGGGTTCTGTTTGTTCCATCCGGAAACGGAAACCTTTACCAGCTATAATCTGGCAGATGGATTGCCAAACGATGTCGTTTATCAGATTGTGGAAGATAAAGACGGACTTTTTTGGCTGACAACGAATAATGGCCTCGTATGTTTCCAACCTACTACCGGGGCAATGAAAGTATATACTACCTCCAATGGTTTGCTGGGTGATCAGTTTAATTACCGCTCCAGCTTGGAAACGGAAGATGGTACGATTTATCTGGGAAGCATCGACGGCTTTATCGCTTTCAATCCGAAGACCTTTTCAGAGAATAGGTCGCTTCCATCTATTGTGATTACGGATTTCCTATTGTTTGGCAAAGAAGTGTATGTCGGTGAACCGGGATCTCCATTGGAAAAGAGTATTACTTTCTCTGATGAGCTTATTCTTCAGTCTAGTCAGAACTCTTTCTCTTTCCGGGTAACAGCATTGGACTTTCAAGCTCCAAGAATGAGTAAAATCATGTATAAGTTGGATGGTTTTGATGTGGATTGGCTGACAATTGGCGAAAGCCCTATTGTCACTTATTCCAATCTGCGATATGGCAATTATACATTCAAAGTAAAAGTTTCTAATAGTGACGGGGTATGGAATGAAAATGGAATATCATTAAAAGTACATATTCTTCCTCCTTTCTATCTTTCTGTTTGGGCTTATTTTGTATATGCTTTGTTGATTATTGGTTGTTCTTTATATGTAATTATATATTTCAAGAGGCGTAGTAGCAATAAGCATCGTAGGCAGATGGAGAAGTTTGAGCAGGAGAAAGAACGTGAAGTTTATCATGCAAAGATTGACTTTTTTACGAATGTAGCTCATGAGATACGTACACCGTTGACATTGATTAAAGGTCCGTTGGAAAATATCATACTGAAAAAACAAGTGGATGCTGAAACCCGTGAAGACTTGAACGTCATGAAACAGAACACGGAACGATTACTCAATCTGACCAATCAGCTACTTGACTTCCGCAAGACGGAAAGCCAGGGATTCCGGTTGAACTTTGCAAAATGCAATATAACAGAAGTATTGAAAGAAACTCATATACGTTTCACTTCTCTTGCAAAACAGAAAGGGCTGGAATTTACCTTACAGGTACCAGAAAAAGATTTCTATGCCCATGTTAATCAGGAAGCATTTACGAAGATTATCAGCAACTTGTTGAACAATGGAATGAAATATGCCGAGAGTTATGTACATGTAATGCTGGAAATACCCGAAACTGATGATGATAATCTATTCCGTATTCGCACAGTAAACGATGGAGTAATCATTCCTGATGAGATGAAAGAGGAGATTTTCAAACCTTTTGTTCGTTTCAATGAGCAAGAGGATGGAAAGGTGACTACTGGTACTGGAATCGGTTTGGCACTCTCCCGCTCGTTGGCTGAATTACATCTGGGAACTTTGGCTATGGAGGCAGGAGAAGAAAGTAACATTTTCTGTTTGACTTTACCGATCGTTCAGGATACGACAATCACTTTAACCCCAGAGGCGGAGGTGGAAATTGATAGGGTAAATGAAATCCCTGCCGAACAGGCGGGAAAGAAAAATAATCGTCCCACTGTGCTGGTAGTGGAAGATAATCCTGATATGCTTACTTTTGTTGTTCGTCAGTTGTCGAGAGATTATACAGTACTGACAGCTACTAATGGTGCAGAAGCATTGCAGGTGCTTGATGGTAACTATGTGAATCTGGTGATAAGTGATGTTGTGATGCCCGTGATGGATGGTTTCGAATTGTGTAAGACGATTAAGTCGGATTTGAATTACAGCCATATTCCGGTTATCCTGCTGACTGCCAAGACCAATATACAATCAAAGATAGAGGGGATGGAACTGGGGGCAGATGCTTATATTGAAAAACCTTTCTCTGTAGAATATCTACAAGCATGTGCTTCCAATCTTATTCAGAATAGAGAGAAACTGCGTCAAGCTTTTGCGGAGTCTCCTTTTATAGCTGCTAATACAATGGCTTTAACAAAAGCTGATGAGGAATTTATCAAGAGGTTGAACGAAGTAATTCAGATTAATTATGCCAATCCTGAATTTAGCATGGATGACATGGCGGATAACCTGAATATGAGCAGGTCTAACTTTTATCGGAAAATAAAGGGAGTGTTGGATTTGAGTCCGAATGAGTTCTTACGCCTGGAGCGTTTGAAAAAGGCAGCTCAATTGTTGAAAGAGGGAGAAAACCGGGTGAATGAAATCTGCTACATGGTGGGATTTAATTCTCCGTCTTACTTTGCTAAATGTTTCCAAAAGCAATTTGGGGTATTGCCTAAGGATTTTGTTAATTCGAAAGAAGAGTAGATTATATATAGAGTCGTATTTCACTCTATATCATCTGTTATATTGAGGATTTATAATTTATTAGTGTAAAAATTCTAATAATACTATAAGATATGATGACCAGACAAAAGACTTTGTGGTTTACACTATTACTAATTGGATTGTATACCAGTTTGCTGAATGCCAGTGAGATAACGAGGTGGGTGATTACTTCACCTGACAGTATTTGCTGGAGAGTGAATGGTGTGCATAATGACCATATTGAAATGAGTGGACTGAAAGTTTCAACAGTATTGCGCTATGGTGTTAATGAAGCTGGTGAATGGGTGATTGACCGGAATATGGTTTTACCCACTTTTCGTACTATCCCTAATGATACCCATGGTAGTTTGCAGCATCATTTTAATGGAGACTGGGCACATTTATGTCTTGTAAATGGCCAGCCATTAGTAGGTGAAAAGGTGGAGATTGTATCGCTGAATGGAATTATGACTGTAAAGAGTGTATATGCTACTAAAGGGATTTCGTTGACACGTACACTTTTTCCTTCCACGTCACAACCGGCCTTCTGTGAGAAATATGAGTTGGAGAATACGACAGATCACCCACAGACAGTTCAACTCCCATCGACCACTCTTTCTTATTATACTGATGAGGCAAAAGGAGTGGAAGGCAGTTATACATTAACGGCTACCCTTTCTTCTCCGGTAAAAGATGGTACTTATCTACTGAAAACCGGAGAAAAGGCTTGGTTTCAGGTAATCTATGCAGGATATAAGAAACATGCCCAGGAATTAGCGCTGGATGTTAATAATGAACTTCTGGCACGTCGGAGATTTTTGAGTCAGATACAGGGTAACCTTGTGTTAGAGACTCCGAGTGACGTAATCAATACTATGTTTTCTTTTGCCAAGATACGTGGTTCGGAAAGCATATTCGATACCAAAGGCGGATATATGCAAAGCCCTGGCGGGGAAGCTTATTATGCTGCTGTATGGGCGAATGATCAGGCCGAATATATCAATCCGTTTTTTCCATATTTAGGTTATCAAGCCGGAAACCGTTCGGCTATGGATTCATTCGGCTTGTTTATGCGCTATATGAATGATGAGTATAAACCTTTACCTTCATCTATAATTGCAGAAGGGATTGATTGTTTTGGTGTTGCGGGTGATCGTGGTGATGTAGCAATGGTTGGCTATGGCGCAGCACGTTATGCTTTGGCATCCGGTAATCGTAATGAGGCTGAAAAATTGTGGCCGCTGATTGAATGGTGTCTGGAATATTGTCATCGTCAGCTGAATGCGGATGGGGTGGTAAAATCTGATTCTGATGAACTTGAAAATCGTTTTCCTGCCGGAAAAGCTAATCTATGTACATCTTCATTATATTATGATGCCTTGATTTCAGCTGCTTATTTGGGAAAGGCATTGAAAAAAGAACATAAACAGTTAAAGTCTTATCAGGATAGGGCTGCTGAACTTTATAAGAATATTGATGCATATTTTGCCCGTAATGTAGAGGGGTATGATACCTATCGTTATTATGATGGCAATACTGTGCTGCGTTCATGGATTTGCATTCCTCTGGCTATGGGTATTTATGATCAGGCGAAAGGTACTGTGGAGGCTCTATTCTCTGATAAGCTGTGGATGGAGAATGGGTTGTTAACTCAATCGGGTACTTCTACTTATTGGGATCGTTCTACACTCTATGCTTTCCGGGGGGCTTACTCTTGTGGTGCCAGAGACATAGCTACTGAATATTTGGATAAATACTCTGCTACTCGTTTGTTGGGTGATCATGTTCCTTACGCAGTGGAAGCGTGGCCGGAGGGAAACCAAAGGCATTTATCCACAGAAAGTGCTTTGTATTGTCGCATTATGATCGAGGGACTGTTCGGCATCCGTCCCATTGCATTGGATGCTTTTATGATGACACCGCAGCTACCGGAAAGTTGGAATAGGATGTCATTGAAACGTATCTGTGCATTTGGTTCCATATTCGATATTGAGGTGAAGCGTGATAAAGATGACAAACTGTTGGTTTTGATAAAAAAGGATCATAAGATTGTAAAAAGAAGCAAGATTACGAATGGGAAACCGATTGAAGTACACATTTAAATAAGATAAAACAATCTGTCCTTTGATTTAAGCCAATTTTGGTAACAAAATTGGCTTAAATATTACTTTTAGTACACTTTTGGTTTATTTGTCACATCATTTGGTCAGGTTATTTCCTAATGATTGGCAGATACGCCCTATTTTTGTGTCGGATGTCATTAACAAATTAAATATCTTATTTTTTATATGAGAAATCTATTTATCGTATTTTATTGTCTGGTATCAGCTCTCACCATTAAGGCAAATGGGCAGGATAGTTTGTGGAAGATACAGACAACCGATTATCACGGAACTTATTACGGAGCAACAGTTGGCAATGGGGGTATTGGTATCCTGCCGTGGAAAGAACCGTTTTCTATTCGCCATGTCATGCTAAACCATGTTTTTGATTCTGCTACTCCTCAAGATGTGAGTCGTGTTTTACGAGGAATCAATCCATTCAAATTGCAGATGCAAATTAATGGACAGACTGTAAATGGTGATAATATTTCGAGATGGGAACAGTGTATAGATATGAAAGAGGCTACTCATAATACGCACTTCACTTGTGATGGAAAAGCGGATGTATCTTATAGTATCTGTGCTCTAAGAAATTTACCTTATGCAGGACTGGTTCGTGTGGAGGTTATGGCACTGGGGGATATGTATTTGACAGTGTCAAATCCTATTGAGGTGCCTGATGAGTATAAAAACATAGGTTCGAAACTGGTCAATGTGAATGTTAATGGGAATGATATAAAAATAGTGCGTACTTGGGCTTTATCAAAATACCGCGAACAGAAAGTTTCGGCTTCTTCCGCATTTATTTATGATAAGAATTCTAATGTGCAGCAACAATATAATGGGAATGGCCAAATTTCTATTTCATTAAAGAAAGGAGAGAAATTTTTCTTTACTTTATTAGGTGCTGTTTGTACCGGACGTGATTTTATAGATCCATACAATGAGTCAGACCGTGAAGTTATTTATGGTGCGAAAGAGGGATTGACACGTCTGACGAATGGGCATCGAAAACTCTGGAACGAGATGTGGAAAGGTGATATTGTGATTGAGGGGGATGATGAAGCACAGCGTGCTGTGCGTTTTGCACTTTATAATCTGTATTCCAATGCACGCAAAGGAAGTCGGTTGAGTATACCTCCTTTTGGACTTTCTTCACAGGGATATAATGGGCATATTTTCTGGGATACCGAATTTTGGATGTATCCGCCTATGCTCTTTATGAATCAGGGCATTGCACGAACAATGATGGATTATCGTACAGATAGGCTGGAAGCTGCTTGCCAGAAAGCATTAAGTTATGGATATGATGGGGCTATGTTTCCTTGGGAAAGTGATGATGCAGGAGAAGAAGCGTGTCCGACTTGGGCGTTGACTGGTCCTTTTGAACATCATATCACTGCTGATATCGCCATTGCGGCCTGGAATTATTACTGTATGAGTGGAGATCAGCGATGGTTGCGTGAAGAAGGATTTCCTTTAATGGAGAAAGTGGCAGAATTTTGGGTAAGTCGTGTAGAAAAGAATGACAATGGTTCCTATTCGATTCGCAATGTGGTTTGTGCCGATGAATACGCAGAGGGTGATGATAATGCCTTTACGAATGGTACTGTTATTCGTGTATTACAGGATGCTGCTAAAGCTGCTTCCATATGTGGGGTTAAAGCTCCGGCAGTGTGGAAAGAAATAGCGGCAAAGCTACGCATTCCCAAATTTGAAAATGGAGTGACTATGGAATATGATGGTTATAATGGACAGGTTATCAAGCAGGCGGATGCTAATTTACTGGTATATCCATTAAACCTGATTACCCGTCCGGAAGAAATTCGTAAGGATTTGGAGTATTATGAGGGAAAGATTGACAAAGGAGGCCCCGCAATGTCATTCTCTGTATTGGCTTTGCAATATGCGCGCCTTGGTGAAGGGGATAAGGCTTATGAATTATTTGTGCAAAGCTTCCGTCCCAATCAACTACCTCCGTTCGGTGTACTTTCTGAAGGTGCAGGAGGTACTAATCCTTATTTCTCAACTGGTGCGGGAGGACTTTTGCAGGCTGTAATCAATGGCTTTTGTGGTTTGGAAATTACAGATAGCGGCATTAAACAATTGTCTTCGAAATTGCCAGGACATTGGAAGAGGTTGGTCGTTAAAGGAGTCGGACCGGATGGTAAAACATATGTCCGGCTTCAGAAATGAGTTCAATTTTTTCGGTTGTGTAAATAAGAGTCAGAAGATGTATACCTTGGGAGGGAAATTGAGACTGGAATTTCATTTATTGACCTGTTTTTAATATCCTAAGCTGGTAGAATTCCATACTTTTGTTGCGTATCACACAAGCTATAAGATATTAGCTGTTGCTCAAGTTTGAAAATGAATTATTAGTGTATTAACAGAACCAGTATTTATTTTATTACTGATTCATTTAATTGAATTTACATGAATTTAAAATGCTTATTTTGTGGAATACTTGTTGGGCTATATGTTGAGGCTGTTGAAGCTGTCAATTATACTCCAGAAAAGATTTCAGCATCTATTTCCTTAAAAGTACCGGGAAATGAATCGGAAAAATACTCGCTGGATATGAGGCAGTTGAAGAATGACCGTTCATCTTATCTGTTGGAACCTTCCAAAGGTATTCCTATGGTAATAACTCAGAGAATGGAGGATATGAATGGTAAGTTACGTATCAATGTCAGTCTGACTGCATTAGAGGATGTTTATTTTAATTTTAGCGAGCAGTTGTCAACCGGTTTCAATCATGATGATTGCCAGTTCTATATGCCGGGGTTCTGGTATCGTCGCAATCTGCGATCTCCTAAGGAAGCACCTTCATTTCATACATCAGACAGCTGGTTGGTACGTGAGGATAGATTGAGTGCTCCTCTTACAGGTATTTATTCAGAAAAGGAAAAAAGCTTTGTGACAGTGAGTCGTATAGACAATTTTGCTAATGAGGTTTTGTCTACTCATCGAGAGGGAGAAATCATTCTTTCAGGTAAAACTTCAATAGGTTTTACTGGATTCGAAAATCAGAATGGAGTGGCAACACTTTCTTTCGGTTTTCCTTACCGTGAAGCACCTAAAAGCTATATTCGAAAATTAACATTGGCTCCGGCAGTAGAGGCTTTTCAGTCTCTGAAAAAAGGAGAAACAATGTTACTGACATGGGAGATTCTGGAGAATAAAGCTGATGATTATTCTGATTTTATTCGGAATGCGTGGGAGTATAGCTATGACACTTATGCTCCGGCTCCGGTTGATACTCCTTATTCTATTGAGGATATGAAAGAAGTTATGAGCCGTTTTTTTGTGAATAGTCTGGTGACTGGTAATTCGTTGACTTTTAATTCGGGTATTCATTTGCGGACTGCTGATTGTCAGAGTAACGGTCAGGCAGAAGTCGGTTTTATCGGTCGTGTACTCCTTAATGCATTCAATGCTTGGGAATATAGTTGGCAATGTGGCAGAGAGGATCTGAAAGAAAACAGTATGAAAGTATTCGATAGTTATTTGAAGAATGGCTTTACCCAGGCTGGTTTCTTTAAAGAATCGGTAAACTTTGATAGAGGGTATGAAGATCCTGTACATAGTATTCGTCGTCAATCAGAAGGGGTTTATGCTATGCTTCATTTTCTTGCTTATGAAAGGGAGAATGGCCGTCGTCATCCTGAATGGGAACAAAAGATGAAAAATATGCTCGATATACTTCTGCAGTTGCAACATGAAGATGGCAGTTTCCCCCGTAAATTCCACGATGATTTTACAGTGGTCGATAATAGTGGAGGAAGTACCCCCTCGGCCACTTTACCTTTAATAATGGGATATAAATATTTTAAGGATAAACGTTATTTAGCCAGTGCTAAAAGGACAGCAGATTATCTGGAGAAAGTCTTGATATCTAAAGCTGACTATTTTTCATCTACTCTCGATGCCAATTGTGAAGATAAAGAGGCTTCTCTTTATGCTGCTACAGCAACTTACTATCTTTCGTTAATAACGAAAGGAGACGAGCATCGTCATTATGCCGACCTGACAAGAAAGGCTGCTTATTTTGCATTATCATGGTATTATGTATGGGACGTTCCTTTTGCTCAAGGTCAGATGTTGGGTGATATTGGTCTGAAAACTCGTGGCTGGGGCAATGTCTCTGTAGAAAATAACCATATTGACGTGTTTGTTTTTGAATTTGCTTCGGTACTGCAATGGTTGTCAAAGGAATATGAGGAGCCACGTTTTGCCCATTTCTCTGAGGTGATTTCTACTTCCATGCGCCAATTGCTACCTCATGAAGGGCATCTATGTGGAATTGCCAAATCCGGTTTTTATCCGGAAGTCGTTCAACATACCAACTGGGATTATGGCAAAAATGGAAAAGGGTATTATAACGATATCTTCGCACCAGGATGGACAGTTGCATCTTTGTGGGAGTTATTGACTCCGGGACGTGCGGAACATTTCTTAAAATGACAGAAATAGGTCAGAAGATATCCCAATTATATTTTAATTTCATTTTGAACGATTTTTTTTAATTATTGGTCTATCTGTTTTATTACATTTTATATTGGTTGTCTACTTTTGCTCTCACTCAATATGAGATAAAGTATTTATTATGAGTTTTTTAAATTTAATATTATGGATTTGAAGAAAGCATTGTTTGTTTGCTTGTTATTGTATTATGGAACAAGCGCTAACTCCGCTTTACCGGAACATTCTTCTATGTCTGGTAAGACTAATATGTCGGAGCAAGCGAAAGGTATTCGTATCAGTGGTACGATAACCGATAAGGACAAGAATCCTCTTCCTGGTGTGAATGTACGTATACTGGAACAGACAGGGACTGGAGTGATTACAGATATGGACGGACATTTTTATTTGGATGTACCCGGGAAGAATTCTGTAATAGAGATTTCGTATATTGGCTTCAAAACTCAACAAATAAAAGTTGGAAGTAAGATTAACTTTGATGTAATTTTAGAAGAAGATATTGAAGCCTTGGATGAGGTTGTGGTTACTGGATATGGTAGTCAGAAGAAAATGTCGGTTATCGGTTCTATCGAGACATTACAGCCTAAGAAGTTACAGGTTGGTGCCACGCGCTCTTTGTCTAATAATCTGGCAGGACAGATTGCCGGTGTGATAGCGGTTCAACGTTCGGGAGAACCGGGTTACGATTCCTCGAATTTTTGGATTCGCGGTATTGCTTCTTTCTCCGGTGGACAATCTCCGTTAGTGTTGGTAGATGGTATCGAGCGCGACTTGAATAACATAGACCCCGCTGAAATTGAATCTTTCTCTGTATTGAAAGATGCATCGGCGAGTGCTATGTATGGTGTACGTGGTGCAAATGGTGTCATCGTTATCAATACGAAGCGTGGTAAAGTAGGAGCTCCTTCTGTCAATCTGCGTGTGGAACATTCTATTGCAGAGCCGACAAAACTTCCGGATTTTATTGGGGCAGCCGATCATATGGCATTGATAAATGAAATAACAGAGAACAAGTCGCGTTTGCCTTTCAGCCAGGAGCAGATTGACAGAACGAGATATGGTTATGACAGAGATTTGTATCCGGATGTAAATTGGCTGGATGAAATAACAAAGGATTATGCTTATTCTACTCGTGCGAATCTGACCGTATCAGGTGGTTCCGATTTTCTGCGCTATTCGTTGGTGGGTTCTTATTTCGGTGAGAAGGGAATTATGGAGACGGATAAATCATTGCCTTATGACACGGGAACGAAACTAACTCGTTATAATATGCGTGCGAATGTTGACTTGGATGTGACTAAGACAACAGTGCTGCGTTTAAATGTCGGTGGGTTCCTTCAAACACACCGCAAACAGGCATTTAGTACGGACGATGCTTTTGATAGAGCGTTTATAACTTCTCCTTTCGTGTATCCTGCCCGCTATTCAGATGGGACTATTCCAATTATGGCTATTAATGATGTGAACCCTTGGGCAGCGGTGACACAGCGAGGTTACGACGTAGTTACAGCTTCACAGATTCAGTCACTCTTTGCTATTGAACAGAATCTGAAGATGATCACGCCGGGATTAAAAGCGAAAGTAACCTTTTCTTTCGACCGTTGGAATCAGAGTTCGATTACAAGGGGAAAGGATGCTACTTATCATAGTATTGCTACCGGACGTGACATTGAAGGTAATCTGATTCATTCGGTACTTAAATATGGAGATGACTCTTTGGGACATGGAAATAAAGGGGAATATGGAAATTCGAGGGTTTATTTTGAAGGAACATTAACGTATGCTCGCACTTTCGGAAAGCATGACGTAGATGCATTGTTTCTGTATAATCAGCAAAGTTATGATAATGGTAGTGTACAACCTTATAGAAAACAAGGTATTGCGGGTAGATTGTCTTATACTTTCGATAGCCGTTATGTGACGGAGTTCAACTTTGGATATAATGGTTCAGAGAATTTTGCTAAAGGTAAACGTTTCGGCTTTTTCCCTTCTGTGGCAGTCGGATGGTTATTGTCTGAAGAACCTTTCATGGATCGTTTCAGAAATACATTGAGTAAATTGAAATTAAGAGGTTCTATAGGAAAAGTAGGTAATGATGATATCGGAGGACGCCGTTTTGCCTATATAACAACATTGAATACCAATGCAGATAAGTATAACTGGGGTGATACAGGACAGATTGGTCGTACCGGTATTTCAGAAGGAGAAGTTGGAGTTGAAAATCTTACTTGGGAAACAGCTCTGAAAATGAACCTTGGTTTTGAACTGGGATTATGGAATGAATTGGAATTACAGGTAGATGTTTTCAAAGAAAAACGTACCAATATCTTTATGCAGCGTAAGATTATTCCTTCACAGACAGGATTCTTGACTAATCCTTGGGCCAATTTTGGTGAAGTGACTAACCGCGGTGTGGAATTCTCCTTAAACTATAATAAACAAATTAATAAAGATTGGTTTGTTGGTTTCCGTTCTAATTTCACGTATGCTATCAACAGGGTGGACGAATACGATGAGCCAGAAACTGTGAAAGGTACATACAGAGGATTGACAGGTCGTTCATTAAATACTTTGTATGGATTGCAGGCAGAAAGATTGTTTACAGAAGATGATTTCGATGCGAATGGTAATTTGAAATTCGGTATACCGACACAGGACGTTGGAGCTTCAAAAGTACGTCCCGGTGATATCAAATATATAGATATGAATGGCGATGGCATTATCACTGATGCGGATGAAGGATACATTGGTGGAACGGTAGACCCGCGTATTGTTTATGGTTTCGGAGGTAATGTGAGCTACAAAAACTGGGATTTGAATTTCTTCTTCCAAGGAACAGGTGATACTTATCGTGTGATTGGTGGAACTACGTATTTCATTCCGGGTAGCGGACAAACATTACAAGGGAATATTTACTCTAATTATAACGACAGATGGACAGAAGAGAACCCTGCTCAAGATGTCTTCTGGCCGAGACTGACGGAGGAGCCTAATAGACAGAATTACCGGAATTCCACATGGTGGAAAAAGAATATGCGTTTTATGCGTTTGAAAACGCTGGAACTTGGATATACTTTACCGCAATCTGTAACTGATAAGATACATTCCAAAGCTATTCGTTTTTACGTGAGTGGTAATAACTTATTTTGTTTCTCTCCTTTCAAACTGTGGGATCCGGAATTAAATACGAACACCGGTCTGCGTTATCCGGCTATGCG
Source organism: Bacteroides sp. D55t1_190419_B8 (assembly GCF_015558905.1). Lineage (NCBI taxonomy): Bacteria > Pseudomonadati > Bacteroidota > Bacteroidia > Bacteroidales > Bacteroidaceae > Bacteroides > Bacteroides sp. D55t1_190419_B8. Next base: position 135,494 of record NZ_JADMOU010000008.1, on the reverse strand, counting down.
TTCTGTAATGTTTGGAGTTGACCTGAATTTCTAATTAAAAAAATGACGATAATGAAACTTAAAAAATATATAGTTGCCGGTTTAATAGGCATCGTATCGTTGGGTTCCTGTACGTATCTTGATAAAGAACCGGATACGGAAATTGACATAGACATGGTCTTTGAAAATAAGACAAAAGTAGAATCATGGCTGGCCAATGTATACAGCCGTATCCCTAATCCGGGTAATGACTGGCTAAATACGTATGGTTGGGAAGTGTTTGCAGATGACTTGACTGCTTCTGCACGTTGGCAGCAATGGGACTGGCCCAATATCACCAAGATTTTTGGTGGATGGACACCGAATACACAATGGGCAGGAAATTTCTGGGATGGTCTTCCGAGAAAAATACGTCAGGCTTATATTTTTATAGAACGTGTACACGCATTACCTGATTCCGACCTTCCTCAGAGAGAAGTGGATTATATGAAAGCGGAAGCACGTTTTCTTGCAGCTTATTATTGGTGGCAATTATTGGAAGCATATGGGCCTATTCCATTCAGACCGAATTATATTGCCCCGACTGACTTTACTCTTTCAGATTTGATGGTGGGGCAAAGGCCATTTGATGAAGTTGTCAGTCATTTGGATAATGAAATGTTGGAAGCATCTAAACAATTACCTGCTGTATGGCAGAGTGTGGAGAAATATGGGCGAATAACTTCAGTCATGTGTCTGACTGTTCGTGCGAAGATGTTATTATTTGCTGCAAGCCCGTTAGTAAACGGAAATGAGTGGTATATCGGGCATAAGAATAAAGAGGGTGAGGAATTGTTTAACTCTACTTATAGCCAGGAGAAATGGGTGAAAGCGGCAGAGGCTTGCAAACAATTACTTGATGTGGCAGAGCAAGCTGGTTATCGTTTGTATGTAGAATATAATGATGAGGGAGAAATTGATCCGTTCACTTCACTTGAGAATCTTTGGTTTACAAAATTTCAGGATGGAAACAAGGAGATATTGTTCCCATATACAAAAGAAGATGCTTATCAAAGTTACCAGTTCTATACAAACAAGGCGGTTACTAAAGAATATGGTGGCGGAAATGGTTTGGGCGTATATCAAGGATTGGTGGATGCTTTTTTTATGAAGAACGGACTTCCGAAAGACGATGACAATTCAGAATATGTAGAAGAAGGTTTCTCGACAGAAGTAGAAGCTAGGTCTACCAACTGGACTGGCGGAACAGGGCAAAAGGGAGAAATAACTGCCGAAGGTACATATAATATGTATTGTAACCGAGAACCACGTTTTTATACGGCAGTGAGCTATAATGGTTCGTGGTATGCTTTGGCAGGGCGTAAATTTGAATTCTTTAAGAATCAGAGAGATAATGACTATACACACGATGCCCCCCAAAATGGTTATTTGGTTCGTAAAAAAGTATATCCGCAAGATAATCCGAAGAATGGTAGTTACAAATGGCGTCAAATGTTCTTGTATCGTTTGGCAGCTTCCTATTTGGATTATGCCGAGGCTGTTAATGAGGCTTACGATGATAGAGCACATCGTGAGGATGCATTGAAATACGTGAATAAAGTCCGTGAACGTGCGGGTGTACGTCAATATACGCTGAATACTGTAGCACTGGATGATCCCAAATACATCCATGTTGATGATAATCAATTAGCAGTGCGTGAGATCGTTCGTATGGAACGTCGTGTTGAACTTTGTTGTGAAGGATCACGCTGGTCGGATATTCGCCGTTGGAAAATTGTAGAACAACTTCCGGAGATGTGTGGAGATGATTATGGTATGAACTTCGCAGGAATAAATAGTCAGGAATTTTACAAGAGAACCGTTTTTCAGACCCGTGTTTGGAAAAAGGCGATGTATTGGCTGCCGGTATATATAGATGAGATGAATAAGAACACGAACTTGGTCCAGGCGCCTTTCTGGAATTAATAAAATGAAAAGCATAATTATGAATAAGATAATGAAACTAATATGCTTGCTCTTTCTTATGTCGATAGCAGCGAGCTGTAATAAAGATCCGGAGTATTACGCGCTTGAAACTCCTGTAGATCAGATGCTTTTGAAGGCTTCTTCTTCTGAAATTACTTTGGAGAAAGAGAAGGAGAATGAAGTTGCTGTTTTATTTACATGGGATGCTGCGGCTCAACGTGGGGGAGCTGATGCTACTATCACCTATTTTTTCAGAATGTATATGGCAGATTTACATTCTAATGTGACAGATTTGTATGAGATTGAATCGGAGGAACGTTCCATTAGTTTTACGCATAAGGAGTTGAATGATATACTGGCTTCCTGGAGTATACTTCCTGGAGATAAGGTGACTATTGAAGCAGAGGTTATAGGACAGGTCAATTCATCTGTAGAATACTTGAAACCGGAGTTGTCGAAGACGCAATTGGACGTGATCGGATATGATAAGAATGCTACTGCGATATATATGGTGATGGTGGATGATGCTGGAGAGAAAACTGTTCGCCGAATGACCGAGAAGGTTGTGGGTTCAGGAGTATATCAGTCGACAGCAGAACTGAAACCATGTGAGTACTTCTTTGCACTTAGTCCGGATTCTGATTATCCATGCTACATGAAAGCTGAGAATGGAGATAATTCTTTGCAATATGTGGCAGAAGCAGGGAATGGTGAGATGTTTGAAAACACAAAGAGCGGTATCTACACAATAGTTGTGGACTTAAATCGTTTGGATGTGAATATCGTTAGTATTTACCCTTTACCGCAAGATGGGATTTGGATTGTTGGCGATGCCAGTACCATCGGATGGGATTGGGGTAAAATGAAAAAGGAAGGTGCATTTGTGAATAATGATCCACGCCATCCAGAACGTTGGACGTATACAGGTAACTTTTATGGCGGTAAAGAGTTTAAGTTGGCGTTGGAGCCGAATGGAGCAGATTTTACAGGAAAATTCTTTTTTGCTCCTTCACAAGGAGCAAATCCGGCCGTAGAACACGAACTCGGAGAAGCAAGGGATCAGAATAATGGCGGTGACTTGAAATGGATTGTTGCTGCTGATGGTAAATACATTTTGACAGTAGACCTTAATGAGATGAAGATATATTTGGAGCCGACTGAATAATCTCCATAAGAAGTAAATTAAAATATGAAAATCATGAAAAAACTGTTTATAATACTATATCTGCTTACTAATATATTTGTATTGGGAGCATGTGGAGATGTGGAAAGTGAGGGTGACCCACAACCACGTGTACCGAGAGTAGAAGTGGAATCTGATGATTATTATGTACAGATTACACAGGAAAATATGGATGGGGTTGCTTTTGTCTACCGTTGGCTGGATATAGAAACAGCATCGAAGTATGTTATGACTTTAGGACTGCAGGTAGATGGAGAAACAACTGAAACAATGGGTGTGGAAGATAAAAGCATACTTACTTATAACGGAGTACGCGAACAGCTTTTTACCAATCAACAGATAATGGAATATATGAAAGCTTTTGGAGTGGACGAAAAAGAAGCTCAGTTTAGCATTACATTGGAAGCGTTTCAGTCGGATGGTATGCCAATTACTTCAGAAACGGACAAAGAATCAAAGACTTCCATAATCCATATTGTATTGGGACCTGGTGTTGAATTGAATTCGAGTATGGAATAGATTAGTAAAATTAATAAAAAACTGAGAACTTATGTTATACTTACAACATACAATTACGCTTGGAATACTCTCCCTGCTTACATGGGGGTGTGGTAACAGCGATAAACAGAAAGGTGAAGCAGAACAAGCTCCATTGGCAGACAAAGTGTGGTATTCAAATCCTGTCATCGACTCTGATAATCCGGATCCGACAGTGATAAAAGCGGAAGACGGATATTTCTATTTGTATGCTACCGGAGGAAATACATGGATACACAAATCCAAAGACTTGGTTCACTGGACTTATGTGGGCGGCGCTTACGAGGATGATAAAAAACCATCATGGGAACCGGAAGCAGGTATTTGGGCACCGGACATCAATTATATCAATGGAAAATATGTGATGTATTACTCCTTGTCCAAGTGGGGAGGTGGAGCAACTTGTGGTATTGGTGTTTCTGTTTCGGACAAGCCGGAAGGACCGTTTACTGATCAAGGCAAATTATTCCGTAGCAATGAGATCGATGTTCATAATAGTATCGACCCTTTCTATATTGAAGATAATGGTAAAAAATATCTTTTCTGGGGAAGCTGGTATGGTATTTGGGGTGTTGAATTGACTGAAGACGGTCTTGGACTGAAAGGAGGTATTGAAAATGCAAAAGCGACAAAAATACAGGTCGCTGCCAATACTGGAGGTACCAATGCTTATGAAGGATCATATATCTTGAAAAGAGGTAAATACTATTATTTGTTCTGCTCTACAGGCACTTGTTGTGAGGGTGAAAATAGTACATACCAGACAGTTGTATGCCGTTCCACCGAGCTTTTTGGTCCTTATTTGAATAAATCAGGTGACGACATGAATGATAATAAACATGAAGTACTGATACATAGAAATGATGCATTTCTGGGTACGGGACACAATGCTGAAATAGTGCAGGATGATGAAGGTAAAGATTGGATTATCTATCATGCTTACCGGACTGCCGATCCATCTTTAGGTCGTGTAGTATTGCTTGATAGAGTTTATTGGGATGACGATGATTGGCCGTATCTCGTGGGGGACGGACCGGTTGTAAAGGCGGAAGCTCCGACTTTCAAGAAGAGTAAGTAGTTGACATAGGGTGGTTGTAGCTATGATAACTGCAACTACCCTATTTAATTCTCGAATTATAAATTTATTGCTTTTAAATATTATCATGAAAAAAGGATTATTGCTTTTACTCTGTGTCATGCAGAGTTTTCTATTTGTATTGCAAGCGCAAAATACACAACGAAATATTGCTTATACAGATGACAATGTAAGATTTACAGTCATTTCTGATGGAGCAATCCGTCTGGAATATGCACCGGATGGGAAATTCGTGGACGATAGATCTCACATCGTTGTGAATCGTAACTATCCCCAGGTAGATTACAAGCTAAAAACAAGAGGGGGATGGGTTGAAATAACGACTTCCAAAATGAAGATGCGTTATAAGAAAAACAGTGGACAGTTTACAGATAAGAACTTGGTTATCACTGCCTCTAAAGAAATATTACCTTTTACTTGGAAACCCGGTATGCAACAGAAGGGCAACTTGAAAGGAACCTATCGTACATTGGATGGTATGGATGGTGATACACAGACACAAACATGGGTGGCTGATACAAAGAAAGGTGATAAACTGAAACTGGAAGATGGCTTGTTGGCTACGGACGGTTGGACTTTGATTGATGATTCTCAGGGACTTTTGTTTGATGATAATAAAGATTGGGATTGGGTGAAAGAGCGTCCGGCTAATGGCGGACAGGATTGGTATTTCATGGCATATGGACATGACTATAAAGCTGCTTTGAAAGATTATACCCTCTTTGCGGGAAAAGTACCATTACCTCCCCGGTATGCATTTGGTTATTGGTGGTCACGCTATTGGTTATATTCTGACAGGGAGTTCCGTAATCTGATTGATAATTTCCATACTTATCAGATTCCTTTGGATGTATTGGTGGTAGATATGGACTGGCATTATACAGAACAAGGAAAAGGTGGTTGGACCGGTTGGACATGGAACCGTGATTTATTCCCGAATCCAAAGGAGTTTTTGGGATACTTGAAACAGAATGATGTGAAAATCACCCTTAACTTACATCCGGCGGATGGAGTAGCTTCTTATGAAGAAAAATATCCTGGATTAGCAAAAGATATGGGAGTCGATCCTCAGTCCAAACAGACTATTCCATGGATAAATTCAGATAAGAAGTTTATTAAAAATATGTTTAAGAATGTATTGACGCCAATGGAGAAAGATGGTGTTGATTTTTGGTGGCTGGACTGGCAACAAGGGATATATGATCCGAAGGTGAAGAATTTGAGCAACACTTGGTGGATTAATTATGCTTTCTTTAGTAATATGGAAAAGAACAGGGACACACGTCCGATGCTATATCACCGTTGGGGAGGTTTGGGTAATCATCGCTATCAGGTGGGTTTCTCCGGTGATGCAGTTGTTTCATGGAAATCATTAGATTTTCAGCCTTACTTCAACTCGACAGCTTCCAATGTATTATATGGTTATTGGAGCCATGACCTGGGAGGACATATCGGTGAAAGTATAGATCCGGAAATGTACACTCGTTGGTTGCAATTCGGAGCCTTAAGCCCGATTATGCGTACACATTCTCAAAAAAGTGCCGGTTTGAATAAGGAACCATGGGTATTCAACAAAGAATATTGTGATGTTCTTCGTAAGACAATCCAGCAACGTTATGAGATGGCGCCTTATATTTATACAATGGCTCGTAAAGGTTATGATGAAGGATTATCACTTTGTCGTCCGATGTATTATGATTATCCGGATAATAAGGAAGCATATGAGTTCCGTAATGAATATATGTTTGGAGATGATATTCTGGTTGCTCCTGCCACAGCTCCTGCAAAAGATGGTTATGTACAAGTGCGTGTGTGGCTGCCCGAAGGTGAATGGTATGAGTTGCATACAGGCACCTTACTGAAAGGAGGACAAATAGTGGAACGTCCTTTTGCTATTGATGAATATCCGATTTATGTAAAAGCGGGAGCGGTATTGCCGATGTATACAAGAAAGGTGATGAACCTGAACGGTAATGATGAGGAGGTTGTTGTTACCGTATTCCCTGGTGGAAATGGAATTTCGTCCTTTAATTTTTATGAAGATAATGGAAACGATAAGAACTATGCTTCGGAATATGCTGTGACTAAATTAACATCTTCCAGCCAAGGGCAGGAACGAACGATTGTTATCGGTAAACGTGATGGCCAATATAAAGAAATGCCTGAATCTCGTTCATTCAAAGTGAAAGTGCTCTCATCACTTGTTCCTCAGTCTGTCACTGTAAATGGTCAACCTGCCAAATATGAATATTTGGGTGAAGAGTTTGCTCTTTCGGTTGATTTGCCTGTTTTGTCATGTGATCAGGAAAAGGTTATTAAAATAGTTTATCCTACGGAAACAGCTGATATGAACGGCTTGTTGGGAGCATCTAAACGAATTGCTAAATCTATGGAGCAGTTAAAATACCGTGATTCATATATTTGCTTCAAGGAAGAATTTGGCAAAATGGGAAGTCTGAGTGAAGCGGTAATCTATGCACCGGAGAAGATCTCTTCTTTAGTTTCTGATTTCTGGAAAAGTTATACTGAACTTCCGGAGGTTTTGAAGCGTCAAGGTTTGAATGACGAAAATAAAGCCTGGTTTTTACAATCTATTTGCTGGAACAAGTAATAGTGCGAGAAATGCAATAGTGGGGTGTAAAAACATCCCACTATTTTTTTAAATATACAAGAATATAGGACAAGACGATGCTGTAGCTGATATATTCTATTTCTAGCCCACTAAAAAAAGTTTGTGTTTTTATAACTATATTATAATAACTATACCATATATTGCTTCATCTTCCAGGAGGTGGATGTAGGTTGGATAATAAGCAGAGCAAAGTATATTGCATTGACTTTATAGCAAAAGTTTTATGGGAATGTAATGATGTTGTTTTAAAATAGTAAAAATGCTCCAAAACATGCCTGGATAGTCGTTTTATAAGGCTTTGACCTGTTTTTGTCATTTATTGAACCGTTATTTTTATTCCATTAATAGAATAGCACCTTATTTTGCATTTCGTTGATAGTGGGCATTGGAATAATGCATAGTTATTTTTTCTTTTGATATTTATATTTAATTGTTTAACGAATAATTTAATACAATGAAAAGCCTTTTTAAAACAAAAAAAGGAGGAAAACAGGTTAGGTTCGTATTGTTTTCCTTGATTTGCTTGGGTGGACTTGGTAGTTGCATGGATAAGAATGTGGAAGTTAATCTTCCGGTCTATGTGGCTTCTGATCCCAATGTTGAAGTCGTCTTTACTGATTATTACCCATTGGAAGGTGCTGTACGCACAAATATGTTTATCAATGGCAGTAATTTTGGGACCGATCCCTCACTGATACGAGTGGTTGTCGGTGGTAAAGAAGCGAAAGTTGTTAATTCCTCTGGTACACAGATTTATTGTATTGTCCCTCCCCGTGCGGATGGGGGATCCGTGCAAGTAGATATATTGAACAAGGATAAAAGTGTGAATGCCACATATACATTTGAACAAAAGTTCTCTTATCAGTATAATGTAGCTGTCGGTACATTATGTGGTATAGTAGATAGTGAGGGTAATTCTTCTATTACAGATGGTAATTTTGAGAAAGCAGGAACTCAAACTCCTCTTGCCATGTACTATGATTATGATGAAGCATCAGGCGAACGTTGTATCTATTTCTTCGAGAATGGACATAGTTTACGTAAAGTATACCTGGATAAGGATTCCATAGCTACTGTGATTACCAACGGTGCTGCCGGCTGGAGTGATGCACCGAGTGGCCTTGGTTGGAGTGTAAACAGGGATACTATGTTCGTGAACTGTCCGCAGGGGAATGTGGAACGTGCAGGGGCCTATTATTTACTTCGTAAAGAAGATTTCAAAAACTCTTATCCGGCTTTAAATGGAGATGATTTTAATACTTTATTCACACATCCTACAGACGGTACTATCTTTTTGTGTCGTGGTCGCGATGCTACACTTCATAAAGCGGTTTGGAATGATAAGACACAAATGTGGTATCCGGTACAGATAGCAAAGATGGGGCCAAGCGGCTGGTTCCAATGTGTTGCTTTTCATCCAAGTGGAAACTTTGCCTATTTAATAGCACGTGACAAGCAATGTGTAATGAAAGCAGAATACAATTGGGCCGGTAAATATCTGGAAACTCCTATTACTTTTGCTGGAGAATTCGGGTCATATGGTTATTATGACGCATCTGGAACTTCTGCTCGCTTAGATAATCCAATGCAGGGATGTTTTGTCTTGAATGAAGAATATGTGGCAGAGAAACGTGCGGATGTGTATGATTTTTATGTTACTGATGCTGCCAACCATTGTATTCGTAAGATAACTCCTGATGGTATCGTTACAACGTTTGCGGGGCGTGGGAGTTATTCGACAGACCAGATTGTATGGGGATATATTGATGGTGATCCTCGTGAAACAGCTCGTTTCAACTATCCTTTGGGGCTTTGTTATGAAGAGTCTACAGGTACTTTTTATGTTGGTGATAATGGTAATCACCGTATTCGAACCATTGCATTACAGTAAATTGATGATTAACACACAATTCTTATTTTATGAGGAAATTTTTATTCATGATATTATTACTGACAACGGGTTGCGTCATTGATATGCATGCCCAAAGTCAGACGATAGAGGTAACCGGTACGGTTAGAGATGCCGAAAAGATACCTTTAGCTGGAGTCAATATTTCGGTGAAGAACGTTGCCGGTCTGGGAGTTATCACTAATATTGATGGTGTGTATAAGATCAAAATAGCTCCTTACAGTACGTTGATCTTTTCTTATATAGGATTTGAAACACAAGAGGTTCTGATAAAGGATAATATGACCAACGTTAATGTCACATTGCGGGAGTCTACTGCGAGTGTGCTAGATGAAGTGGTTATCACCGGTACGGGTGCTCAAAAGAAAATAACAATGACAGGTGCAGTTTCTACGGTCGATGTAGATGTCTTAAAATCATCTCCTACTTCAAGTTTAGTAAATGCATTGGCAGGAAATGTATCTGGTGTGCTGGCAAGACAGACTTCCGGTAGACCGGGAGCTAATATGTCGGAATTCTGGATTCGTGGTATTTCTACTTTTGGAGCAGGCTCCGGAGCATTGGTTCTGGTAGATGGATTCGAACGTAGTCTTAATGAAGTCAATGTAGAAGATATTGAGTCATTCTCTGTATTAAAAGATGCTTCGGCCACCGCAATTTATGGTAGTCGTGGTGCAAATGGCGTAGTGCTGATTACTACTAAGAGGGGTAAAGCTGGTAAGATTAATATCAATGCAAAAGTAGAGACCTCTTATAATGCACGTACCATTACTCCTGACTTTGTGGATGGTTATACTTACGCTACCATGCTGAATGAATCACGTACAACCCGTTCACAGCAACCGATGTATTCTCAAGATGAGTTGAGACTGATTCAGACAGGGCTGGATCCGGATTTATATCCGAATGTGGATTGGATGGATGTATTGTTAAGAGACGGTGCAATGACTTATCGTGCCAATCTTGATATAAGTGGTGGTGGCTCTGTAGCACGGTATTTTGTGTCGGCAAGTTATGTTAGCGAGGGTGGTATGTATAAAACAGATGGCAAGTTGAAAGACTATAACACAAATGCCAATTATCAGCGTTGGAATTATCGTATGAATGTGGATTTTGATGTTACAAAGACTACTATGGTGACGGTAGGAGTTTCAGGCTGGCTTTCTACTCAAAATGATCCGGGACTTGGTTCTGATGCATTGTGGAAATCAGTAATGGGGCAGACGCCTATTAATATGCCTGTGATTTTTTCGAATGGCAGAATTCCGGCAGCTGGAACAAGCGAACGTACCAACCCATGGGTGATTGCTACACAAACCGGTTATTATGAGGAGTGGCAGAATGTAATTCAGACTAATGCAACTCTGGATCAGAAATTGGACTTTATAACGAAAGGTCTGAAGTTTACCGGGCGTTTTGGATTTGATACTTATAACAATAATTATCGCAATCATAAGCAGTGGCCTGAACAATGGCAAGCTGAACGTCAGCGAGACTCTAACGGTGAAATCGTTTTCAAAAAGGTGGCAGATAAAAAGTTGATGTTTCATGACTCTTCTGCTTCGGGTAACCGCAGACAATTTTTAGAAGCTATTTTGCAGTATGATCGTAGATTCGGTGATCATTCGGTGGGTGGTACATTGAAATATACGCAGGATGAATATGTCAACACACAAAGTACTGCCGGCTATGATTGGCTTCCTAACAGACATATGGGGCTTGCCGGGCGTGTTACTTATGGGTGGAAATACCGTTATATGGTTGATTTCAACTTTGGGTACAATGGCTCTGAAAACTTTGCTCCGGGCAACCAGTTTGGTTTCTTTCCTGCATATTCAGTAGCATGGAATATTGCGGAAGAACCCATTATTAAGAAGAACTTGAAATGGATGAACATGTTTAAGCTTCGTTACTCTTATGGTAAGGTTGGTAATGATGCATTAAGGATTGGGAATGATCAATATCGTTTCCCTTATCTGGAACTCTTTGAGAGTAGAAATCCTTATAATTGGGGAGATTATAATACTCCTAATCTGGATAATGGACAGATTTATAAGCAGATATCTTCTTCTGGTGTGACATGGGAAATTGCTACTAAGCATGATGTCGGTGTCGATTTCGCAGTATGGGATGATAAACTGACAGGTACGGTGGATTATTTCCATGAAACGCGTGATGGTATCTTTATGAAGCGTCAGAATTTACCCGGAACTTTAGGTTTAAGTTACCTCACACCTAATGCAAACGTTGGTAAAGTACGTTCTACCGGTTTTGATGGAAATATTGCTTTCAAACAGAACATAAGTGACGTGAGTCTGACTGTACGTGGTAATTTTACTTATAGCAAGAATAAGATACTGGCAGCTGATGAGGCGAATAGTGCTTATCCTTATATACGAGATGCAGGGTATCGTGTAGACCAGGCAAAAGGTCTGATAGCTCTTGGCCTGTTTAAGGATTATGATGATATTCGTAACAGTCCTCAGCAAACAGAATGGGGAACAGTAATGCCTGGTGATATTAAATATAAGGATGTCAACAGTGATGGTGTAATTAATGATAGTGATAAGGTGCCTATTGGTTCCACAACCCGTCCGAATCTGATTTACGGTTTTGGTGTGTCTGCTACATGGAGAGGGTTCGATGTGAATCTACATTTCCAGGGTGCTGGTAAATCCTCTTTCTTTATTGATGGGTTCGGAGTCAGACCATTTAGTGGTGGCGACTGGGGTAACATCCTTACAGATGTAGTGGGAAATTACTGGAGCCTTGGTACAAATGAGGATCCTAACGCCAAATATCCTCGTTTGACTTGGCAGAATAATAATAACAATAACCGTGAATCGACGTATTGGCTGCGTGATGGTTCATATCTGCGTCTGAAAACCGTAGAGGTGGGTTATACACTTCCAAAGAATATCAGTCGTGCGATCTTGATGAATAATGTACGTGTCTTCTTTATTGGGACAAACCTGTTGACATTCTCTAAGTTCAAATTATGGGATCCTGAAATGGGGAGTTCTAACGGACAACAGTATCCGTTGTCTAAAACGCTCACTTTAGGTTTAACTGTTAATATATAATACGAAGTATGAAAAAGAAACATATATTGTTTTCCACCATTATCAGTATGGGAATGATGGTTTCCTCTTGTTCTGATTATTTGAGCGTAGAGGGGAAATTGGGAGAAAATACCCAGAGTTTGGAAAATATATTCGAAAATAAAGAATGGTCGGAACAATGGTTGGCGACTGCATACTCTTGGCTGACATGGAGCAACATTGATATTGGCTCGAAAGATAACTGTATCACTAATTTCTCCGATGACATGTGTTATAGCGACCGTAATCTTGAATATCGCGTATTCAAATATTGTGAGTATGATGAAAACTGGAAACAAGATTCTTGGGTGCAAGCTTATGATGGTATCCGCCATGCTTCTATTTTTATTCAGAATATTGATCGGAATAAAGAGATGACTCCGGATGAGATTGTTGATTATAAAGCACAAGCTCGTTTTGTACGTGCTTATTTCTACTGGAAGTTGTTGCAAAAATACGGTCCTATACCAATTATTCCTAATGATGGTGTGATGGATTATAATGCTGCTTATGAAGATCTTTATATTCCACGTAGCACGTATGATGATTGTGTCAACTACATTGCAGAGGAAATGAAGCTTGCAGCGAAAGACCTGCCATTGAAACGTGACACACGCAATATGGCGCGTCCTACTCGTGGAGCAGCTTTGGCAACTCGTGCAAAAGCATTGCTTTATGCTGCCAGTCCTCTCAATAACCCTCGTCCAACCGATACTGAACGTTTCACGGATTTGGTGGATGATGAAGGGCACTATCTGATGGCTCAAGAATACAATGAAGAGAAGTGGGCAAGGGCGGCAGCAGCAGCTCGTGATGTGGTGGAACTTGGTCGTCAGGGTGTGTATGAGCTACATACGGTTTCCGCTCACTCTACTGGTACAGTTGATAATCCGGCAACAATCACTCCTCCTCTACATTCAATATATTCGCATGCGGACTTCCCTAAAGGATGGCAGAATATTGACCCGATGCAGTCTTATGAGACACTTTTTAATGGAGTGATTTTTCCTTCGGAAAACAAAGAAATGATCTTTACAACCGGACAAAACAACGGAGATATCAGCACAATGATTCAGCACCAGATGCCGATTGCATTCGGAGGCTATAATTGTCACGCCATGACAGGCAAGCAATGCGACGCTTACCAGATGAATGACGGATCGGCTTTCGATAAAGCAAAAGAGTGGACGGGTGATGAAAATTATGTGAGTGGCGAGGAAGCTGCTAGTGGTAATTGGGCTCCATTGGTGGAGGGTGTAAATAAGCAATATGGGCACCGTGAACCGCGTTTTTATGCTACTGTGGCATACAATGGATGTTTATGGAATGGTACTAATGCCGTACAGTCATATGACAGAAACCTGATCATATGGTATTATCGTGGTGAAGAGAGTGGTTGGAGTAATTCGGGCGACCGTTGGTTGGCTACCGGCATTGGGATCAGGAAATATGTTAGTCCTCGTGACAACTTTAAACCGGCAAACGGAGTTATCTCAAAGCCTGTAATTGGTATCCGTTACGCTGATGTACTGTTATGGTATGCAGAGGCACTGAATGAACTAGGTGCAAATACTTATCAGATTTCTTCATGGGATGGAGCCCAATCTTACAGTATTTCGCGTGATACGGATGAAATGAGCTATGCTATTTCTAGAGTCCGTATTCGTGGTGGAGTACCTGATTTTGAAGAAGAGGTTTATGAGAATGCTGATGAGTTCCGCAAACACTTGAAGCATGAGCGTCAGATTGAGCTATTTGCGGAAAACAGTCGTTATTTCGATCTGCGTCGCTGGAAAGATGCTGAATATGAAGAGTCACAGCAGATGTATGGTTGCAATGCATATATGAGTAAAACAGAAAGAGACTTGTTCCATACCCAAGTGATTAATTCGAATTTACCGACTACTTTTAGCCGCAAAATGTATTTTTGGCCGATTTCTCATGATCAGTTGAGAAGAAACTTGCGTCTGACTCAGAACCCGGGATGGACATATTATGATTAACCTTATTAAATGGAAAAATATGAAGAATTATATCGTATATTTTATATTGTTGTCAACGCTTGTTCTGACTGGTGCATGCAATAATGAATGGGTGGAAGAAGTATATGTGCAAAATGTCGGATTGAAAGCTCCTGTAAATAGTAAGGGGGTGACTGATGTATATTTGCGTTACAAAGCGAATGGTGAAGTGACTTATCAGCTGCCGGTGATTGTAGGAGGTTCTACTATGAATGGTAGAGATCTGGATGTTGCCATTGATGTAGATCCGGATACCTTGGTTGGTCTGAATGAAGCTCGCTGGAAACAACGTGAAGACTTGTATTTCCGCTTACTAGATGAAAAATACTATGAGTTTGCTTCTCCTGCCTGTCATATTCCGGCAGGTGAATGTCAAGGATTGTTTGATATCAAATTCAAATTTGAAGGACTGGATCTTGTTGATAAATGGGTACTTCCATTGACGATTTTGGATAGCGACTCGTATGATGCGAATCCACGCAAGAACTATCGTAAAGCACTTCTCCGTGTGATGCCATTCAATGATTATTCGGGATCTTATGGAGCTACCAATATGTTTGTGTATATGATGGATAATACGAGCGCTATGGTTTCCAGCACACGTACCATGCATGTAGTCAGCGAGAATCAATGCTTCTTCTATGCCGGAATCATTAGTGAGGAATTGAAAGATAGAGATAAATACAAGATTGTGTTGACTTTTAACGAAGATGGAACGCTGACAGCCAAGGCTGCCGATCCAACTAATGCCATGAATTTCCAACTCATAGGAGATGCTCCTACTTATAAGACCAGCATGTCTGTGGATGAAGTAACTCCTTATTTGGAACATCATTTTACGACGATTTATATGTCATATACTTATGATGATGTGACAACGTATGAAAATAAAGGTGTCGTTGTACCTTGTCGTGCTGAAGGTAGTATGTTGATGGAACGAAAAGTCAATGGGCTGATTCCTGATACAGACCAGGCTATTCAGTGGTAGAAATGGGAAATATGTCACAAGAGTAAGATCTTGTTGTCTTTATACAAAATATCGTGAGATGATATTCCGTAAAATAAAGCGGAAAGTCAGTTTATAAATAGAGAGGAGACTATCTTAATATATAAGGTAGTTTTCTCTTTGTTTTTCTCGGTAGAAATTCAACAGGCTCTTGACAAATGCTTTTTAAAGTTGTATCTTTGTAGTACGAGCGTGAATATCCACTTTAATAAATAACAGATAAAAGAATATGAAATTAACGACTTAAATGATATAATATTATAACAAATTTTGATGTGTTTCCTGATAAGTATCAGGAATGGTGTACCAGATATAGGCAAAAAGGCTGCAAATTTTATGAAATTTGCAGCCTTTTTGTTGTAAAAGATGGATTTGAAAACTCGGAAATCCGATCGTAGAGTTTCTAATAAACTCAGATACCGTTCTTAATAAACTACTCAAAAGTTTATTAAAAACGTGAGATCCGTTTATATAGAAAGTTGTTCATATTTTTATATATTCTCAAGTTTGCGTTTAGAACCTTCTTGGTCGAAGGTAACTATACTTAACAAGTCAGAAAGTAATCAAATGAGACAATAGCTTTCTTGTTGGCTAAATTTATACGTGAAGTTCCAGAACAAACCGCGCTCCTTTCGTGTAATTCGTATCCAGTGTCAGGCTTCCGTTCATCTTGGCAGCAATCAGTGAACAGATCGGTAATCCTAGTCCATCCCCTGTAGTCAGGTCTTTTACTTCTGTGAAAGGCTTAAAGAGATTTTCCTGTTGCTCTGCCGGAATTCCTGTCCCTGTATCCGTAACGATGAATTGGTGCGTGTGTGCTCCCCGTTTCTTGAATTCAAGACTGATACGACCCTGTTCGGTGTAGAAAGCGGCATTTTTCAGTAAATAGAGAAGAATGCGTTCCAACTGTTCCTTGTTTGTCTTTACCTGAAGTTTTGGTGCATTGACTGAAGATGTGACATCCGGTTTTATGTGTTCTTTGGCTCTATCCATCACATTTTCACAGAAAGTTCCCACATTGGTTTCACTTAGTTCATAGAACTCGGTTAGTGAGTTTTCCAAAGATGACAGTTCTTGAATATCATCACTGAATTTCTTCAAAGCTGCAACTTGTCCCTGCATTTGGGCAGCTTCTTGAGGAGCCTTCTGTGACAGTTCTTCGGCTGAAGTAGCCAGCGTATTCAGGGTAGGTTCCATTTGCGAAGATATATTCTGTATAAATTTGGTTTTTAGTTCATTGTGTTCATTGGCAATTTTCACGCTTTTCTTTAATTTACGATTGCCGGCGATGAATCGCAGCAATATCACAGCCAGTATTGCCAGGCCGGCTACCAATATAGCCACTAGCACACAGAGACTTATGATAATATACTGCTTGGCAGATAGTGAGTCGTCTTTCTCCTGTATGGTCAGTTGGCTTTCGTCATATTTTCTCTTCAGTACATTTAGCTCATCCTGTGCGGTTAACGTTTTTACAGAGTCTGTCCAGACAATGAAGCTTTCGTAAGTGCGTTCCATCAGTGGAGCATTGTTGCCTTTCCGTGCAATACTGATAAGGTTCTTGTAGCAATCGCTCACTTTGGCATAGTCTTTCTTTTCTTTATATTGGTTGATAAGTTTGCGGAAACAGGCATCGCCTTGTGTGTTCTGGTTGAAAGTATAATAATAGTTGGCTTTTGTATACAGCAGTGCCTCCGTTAGGGAGTCGTTCTTTGCAAGATTAGCTGTTTCTTCCAGTTTATCCAACTGTGTCTTTGCCTGTGCGGGGTTTTTCAGTGCGGTGTACATCTGCAATCGTTCCTTATTGATAAGGAAACGCAGGTCATAAAAGACTTTCTTTTTATTCTGTTCTCCGGTCCATAGAAGCTGCTCCATGTCACGGCAAAGCTCGAATCCTTCTTTATAGAAATTCTCTCTGACATATAAAGCATTGGCCTGAACACCACATTCTATTGCCTGTGGGTAGTTTTCGCGGGCGGCAAATGCTTCGTATCCTTTTTTGAATAAATAGCGCGCTTTGATATAATCTTTCTGTTTAAGGCTGCTCTGCGCTTGTTCCTTTAGCTCTGTAGCTCTGTCTTGGGGAGTTTGCGCAGAAGTCAGTATGGTGAAACAAAATATTATCAGGAGGCTTGTTATGGATGCTTTCATATTATTGCTTATTTGTTTGTCACAAATGTAAAACAAATATATGAAAAAAGGTAGCGTTCACGGTGAAATAATTTTTATCTGTTTATATTTACTGTGATTACCCTGCCCAGTTCTCTCTGTCGAGATTCCGATAACTGATGGCTTCTGCCAGGTGGCTGGGAAGTATTTGCTCTGTTTCTTCCAAATCGGCAATGGTGCGGGCTACTTTTAAAATCCGGTCATAGGCACGGGCGGATAAATTGAGCCGTTCCATGGCGTTTTTTAATAACACAAGCCCTTTATCATCCGGTTGGGCATATGTTGCCAGCAATCTGCTGTTCATCTGTGCATTGCAATAAATACCCGTACATTCGGCATACCGTTTCTCCTGTATCTGACGCGCTTTTATTACTCGCTGCCGGATGATACTGCTCGACTCTCCCTGTCTTTGATCGGATATCTTGTCAAAGGGTACGGGAACTATCTCTATTTGAATGTCTATACGGTCTAATAACGGACCGGATATCTTATTCAGGTATTTTTGTACTTGTCCGGGACTGCATACGCATGCTTTTGTCGGATGATTGTAATATCCACATGGGCATGGGTTCATAGATGCGACAAGCATCAGGTTAGCCGGATAACTAATGGTGCTTTTGATACGGGAAATGGTGATGTGTCGATCTTCCAGCGGTTGGCGCAATACTTCCAACACGCCCCTGTTGAACTCTGGTAACTCGTCCAGAAATAAAACCCCATTATGTGCCAGACTGATTTCTCCCGGCTGCGGGAAACTTCCGCCACCAACCATTGCTACTTGCGAAATCGTATGGTGTGGATCGCGGAACGGGCGTTGGGTAATCAATGAGGACCCGCGTTGCAGTTTTCCGGCAACCGAGTGTATCTTGGTCGTTTCCAGACTTTCCCCTAATGAAAGAGGGGGAAGAATGGACGGGAGTCGTTTAGCCATCATTGATTTGCCACTGCCTGGAGCACCTATCATGATTAAATTGTGTCCTCCGGCTGCTGCAACTTCCAAGGCTCTTTTCACGTTCTCTTGTCCTTTTACATCTGCAAAATCCAGGTCACTATGATTCTGTTGTTGATAGAATTCTTCCCGGGTATTGACAATAGTTGGCTCCAGTTCGCGTTCGTTGTTGAAAAACTCGATGACTTCTTTGATATTACTGACTCCGTATACTTTTAACTGGTTGACAACGGCGGCTTCCCGTGCATTTTGTTGGGGAATGATAAGTCCCTCGAACCCGTCTTCGCGGGCTTTGATGGCGATAGGGAGTGCTCCCTTGATAGGCTGGATACTTCCGTCCAGACTTAGTTCACCCATCAGTAAATAGCGGGAGAATTTCTCGGAAGAGATTGTTTCACTGGCACCCAGCAGTCCGATGGCAAGCGGTAAATCATAGGCCGAACCTTCTTTGCGGATGTCAGCCGGTGCCATATTGACTACTATATTGCTTGTGGGCATTTTATAGCCATTCACTTGCAATGCGGAGATAATGCGTTGATGGCTTTCTTTGACCGCAGAGTCCGGAAGGCCGACGAGATAAAACATACAGCCGCGCGAGCTGTTGACTTCGATTGTGATGAGTGTTGCATCAATCCCTTGAACAGCCGCTCCGAAAACTTTGATTAACACGTTTGCTTACAGGTTATTTTTTCTTTTTATTGTCTTGTTTTTCCTTTTCTTCAGCTGCTGTGACTACTTCTTCAATTTTCTTTTTCAGCTGCTCTCCTTTGAGGTTTTTTGCCAGAATCTTGCCGTCTGCTGCCAAAAGAATGTTGCTGGGAACCTGTTTGATAGCATATTGTTTGGCAACCTCGGAATTCAATCCACCAAAATCACAAACTTGTTCCCAATTTAGCGTATCGCGTTTAATAGCATCCTGCCATTCCTTCTTGTCCATATCAAAGGAGACTCCGAGCATAGCGATGTGTTTGTTCTTTTTGTACTTCTTATAAAGTTCTTTTAACTCGCTGTTGCTTTGATGATTGGAGATACTATCTGCCCATGAGGCCCAGAAGTTGATTAACAGATTCTTCTTTTTGAAATCTTCGGATGAACGGGTAATTTTCTCTCCTTTTATATTGGGCAGGCTGAAAAACGGAGCATATTTGCCTGTCTCTGTCTTTTCGGACAAGGAGATAGCTTCGTTCAATTTCTCGATATATAGCTTGTCTTGCAGTATTCCTGTCATGATTTCAATTAATTTCTTTATCTTGTTGAAATCAGGAGAGTCTTTCTGCACAAAGTATTTATCCAACAGGTAAAGACTGACAAAAGAAGAATGATGTGTCCTGATGAATTCTTCCGCCTTTTGCTCTAAATCTTTTTCGGAAGGGTTGTTTAAACTACTCAGCTCTTTCTGAAAGGCTGTGAACTCTTCATTATATCTATTCCCGTTGATGTCCAGAAATTCGGGGTGGTCTATATTTCTTTTTATCTTGATTTGGTTTCCTTTATCGAGGAAGATCGGATATTCTATTTGGTTGTCAATCAGCAGATAGGCCGAAGTTATGGTATCTATGGAGGTGGTGTAGGAGAATTTGTCTCCTTTCGCGAAAATAGTATCTATCCGGTCAAAGGATTCGTCCATTCCGTACAAGTAGAGCGTATCTGTACCCAGTCCCTTGATTTCTCCGGTTATGCTTGTTTTCTTAGACGATTTGCCACAACCGCACAGACAGATGATTATGAGGATTAAAATGCTGCTCTTTTTCATTGCTTTGAATTCTTTTCTGCGAAAGTACGGTTTTTATGGATAAAAAAAAAGAATTGCCCGTCATTTATAATGACAGGCAATTCCTAATATTTAAAATAGAGTGGTAATTCTCTTATTTAATGATGCTCATGAAATCTGCATTTGTGAAGTATTTTGCAAATTCCAGATCAGTAGCTGCTTTCTTAGCTAATGAAGAATCTTTAGCAACTGCGCTCTTCAAGCTGCTTGTTACCATAGAAGAATTGTTAGTTCTAGCACCTAAAACTGCCATCAGGTAGTCAGTGTAAGCATCCGGTCTTGTTACGTTAGCCAATGTATTTTTAGCTTTGTTGTAGTCCTTAGCAAGGATTTGAGCCAAAGCAGCACTGTTAGTCTTAGAGTCACCGAATGAGTTAACTGCTCTTTCATATTGACCTTGAGCGATGTACAGGTTACCCATAGATTCGCCAAGTTCTTTTGTTCCGGCAGCTTTACCGAAGTATGCTTCTGCAGCTGTTTTGTCACCCTTCATCAAAGAGATCAAACCTAAGTTCATGTTAACTTCAGGAGTAGCATTAACGCTGGCAGCTTTCTTGAAGTAAGATTCAGCTTTGTCAATGTTACCAGCCTGGTAAGCTAATTTACCCAAGTTGTTGTAACCACGGTAATCGTTCGGGAATTGTTTGGTAGCTTGAGTATAGATAGCTTCTTGTTTAGCAGGATCGCTAGTCAGTGTAGCAGCATACAGCAATTCTTCTACATTCAGTTCAGAAGGATTAGAAGAAGCCAGTTTAGTGATTTCTTCGTCAGACTTACCGATGATTTCATAGTTCAAAGTCAAACGAGAACGACGCAACTGAGGAAGAATAGTGTTAGCCAATTCTTTGTATACAGCAGAGATGTTTTTGATTTCGCTTTCTCTTTGAGCAGGATCTTGGTACATTGCAATAACGCGGAGGATCAACTCTTTGTCTTGGATGTTAGATTTAGAAACTAATTCTTGGAAACCTTCCCAGTCCTGTGCAGTATATTTAGCATCGATCGGAGCGTCGATTTTTGCTTTCTTCAGGTCTTTGCTCAACAGCTTAGTTGTGTTGTCTTCGCGGTTTTCAGCAAGAGTTGTATTCAAGCTTACACCACCATCAGGAGAAGCGTATGCAGAAACTTCGATGTTGCTGATCTTCTTGTTAGCAGCTTCGTTTACGTTAGCTACTTCTTTGTTGAATTCCTTAGCAGTCTTCAATTCGCTGGAACGAATGTTAGCCTGTTGGATCAAGAACATGATGTTAGCATCGTGTTTTTCTTTAATGATACGTTGGAAAGCGTCTTCGCCCAATGCAGGGTTAGCGTTACCTAATGTATTGTTTACTAATTCAGAAGTAGAAATTACACCATCAGCAATTTTCACAGCAGGAATAGTAACTACTTTCTTACCGATAGTAGCTTTGAATTCCAGGTACAATTCAGACTTAGCCATTTCCGGAACATAGTCGAAAGAAGTTTTCATAGTGTAGCTACCGCCCATCTTGTAAGAGATAGACTGGTCGTTACCTTCCACTTTTTCACCTTGGAAAGTAGCTGGTTGGCCTTTAGCTTCGCCGCCATTCCATTTCAAAACCGGAGTAACTTCTACAACCGCTTTCTTGTTGAAATACTTTTCAGGAAATTTACCATTGATGGTCGCAGGAACTTTACCACCTACTGCCTCCAGCACTTGCGGAGTAACAGTGAAGTAATCAGCTGATAATTCACCCATTTTTTTGCTGCAAGAAGAGAATAATGCAACAACCATTGCCATGAGTAAAGGCAAGTACAACTTCTTAGTCATTTTAGGTATAAATTAAATGTTTGTAATTGAAATATCGTCTATTTGTCAACCTCCTTCTGCTCGCACAGAAAAAGTAACGCAAAGATATTAATTCTTAATATAAATATATAGATAAGGGGCTGATTTTATCATAATTTAATGAAATAACTCCTCTTTTTCTTTCCGGTACTTGATATTTCGCGGGTGATGCTCAATAATCTCACTACGAAGCATGTTGCGGTCGATATGTGTATAGATTTCCGTTGTCGCAATAGATTCATGTCCGAGCATGCATTGAATAGCTCGCAAATTGGCTCCACCTTCCAGTAAATGAGTGGCGAAGGAATGCCGGAAAGTGTGCGGACTGATGTTTTTGGTAATACCTGCTTTTTCCGCTAATTCTTTTATCATGTGAAAGATCATAATCCGGGAAAGTCCTTTGCCTCTCCGTTGGCTGACGAAAACGAAATCCTCATGCCCTTTTTTAACTTCAATTTGATTGCGGTCTGGTATGTAAAGTTTTATTTCATTAATGGCTCGCGGAGAGATGGGGACGAGGCGCTGTTTGCTTCCTTTTCCTTCTACTTTGATAAAACCTTCATCAAAATAAAGGTCGGACAGCTTGAGAGTGACAAGCTCCGATACGCGAAGTCCGCAACTGTATAATGTCTCTAAAATAGCTCTGTTTCGCTGTCCTTCGGTTTTGCTGCGGTCAACGGCAGAGATGATCCGGTCAATTTCCTCCACAGTCAGTACTTCAGGAAGTTTAAAGCCTATTTTAGGTCCTTCTAACAACTCACTGGGGTCTGCTTCCAAGTAGTCTTCAATGATGAGAAAACGGAAGAATGATTTGATTCCTGATAAGATGCGGGCCTGTGAACGAGGGTGAATGCCAATGTCGTGTAATCCGGCTGCAAAATGTTGAAGATCAGATAAACATACGTCTAATATATCTATCTTTTCCTGCTCTAAAAAGTTTATCAGTTTGTCCAAATCCGTAAGATAGGCATCCAGCGTATTAGGAGATAAAGACTTTTCCAGTTTGAGATACTGCTGATACTTCCTGATTATCACGTCTTGTTGTTCCTTCTTCCTCTTTTTTTCGTTGATTTCCATTTCTTTTTTCTACCTTTGCACCTTGAAATATTGTTCTTTGGATACAAAGGTATATAAAAAACAGGATTGCGCGATGAAGATACAAATTATTAATGGCCCGAATATTAATCTGTTGGGTAAGCGTGAACCTTCCATTTACGGAAGCGTTACATTTGAAGATTACTTGGCTGATCTTCGCAAAAGATACGTTGACGTGGAGATCGACTATTTTCAATCGAATATTGAGGGTGAAATGATAGACTGCATACAGCAGGTGGGATTTGATGTGGATGGCATTATTCTGAATGCAGGTGCGTATACACATACTTCCATAGCCTTGCAGGATGCTATTCGCTCTGTGACGTCTCCGGTGATTGAGGTACATATTTCCAATGTGCATAGTCGGGAGTCTTTCCGACACGTATCGATGATTGCTTGTGCCTGCAAGGGAGTGATTTGTGGCTTTGGGTTGAATTCGTACCGTTTGGCCTTGGAAGCTTTGTTAGATAGATAATAAATAAGGTAATATAATATATAATAGGTAGAAAGACTATGTTATTGAAACAGACTAAAATTGTGGCTTCCATCTCGGATAGACGTTGCGATGTGGATTTTATAAAACAGTTGTTTGAAGCTGGGATGAATGTGGTGCGTATGAATACAGCGCACGCTAGCCGTGAAGGTTTTGAAGCTTTGATTGCAAATGTGCGTGCTGTGTCCAACCGTATTGCGATCTTGATGGATACAAAAGGTCCGGAAGTTCGTACGACGGCTAATGCAGAACCAATTCCATATAAGACAGGTGATAAAGTAAAGATTGTAGGTAATCCGGATTTGGAGACAACCCGTGAATGTATTGCTGTTTCATACCCGAACTTTGTGTCCGATCTGAATATCGGTGGTACGATCCTGATTGATGATGGTGATCTGGAACTGGAAGTTATTGATAAGACTAACGATTATTTGTTGTGTGAAGTCAAGAACGATGCTACTTTGGGAAGCCGTAAGAGCGTAAATGTTCCGGGTGTTCGCATTAATCTTCCTTCATTAACGGAAAAAGACCGTAACAATATCCTTTACGCTATTGAAAAGGATATTGATTTTATCGCTCATTCTTTTGTACGCAATCGTCAGGATGTGCTTGATATTCGTGAAATTCTGGATGCTCATAATAGTGATATCAAGATTATTGCTAAGATTGAGAATCAGGAAGGGGTAGATAATATCGATGAAATTCTGGAAGTGGCAGATGGTGTAATGGTGGCCCGTGGTGACTTGGGTATCGAAGTGCCTCAGGAACGTATTCCGGGGATCCAGCGTGTACTGATTCGCAAATGTATTTTGGCAAAGAAGCCGGTAATCGTTGCTACTCAGATGCTCCATACGATGATAAATAACCCTCGTCCGACTCGTGCGGAAGTGACTGATATTGCTAATGCAATCTACTATCGTACAGATGCATTGATGTTGAGTGGGGAAACTGCTTATGGTAAGTATCCGGTAGAGGCTGTGAGAACAATGACTAAGATTGCTGCCCAGGCTGAAAAAGATAAATTGGAGGAAAATGATATCCGTATTCCATTGGATGAGAATAGTAATGATGTTACGGCATTCCTTGCTAAACAGGCAGTGAAAGCTACCTCTAAACTAAAAATACGTGCCATTATTACTGATAGCTATAGCGGACGCACTGCCCGTAACCTGGCAGCTTTCCGTGGAAAGTATCCGGTGTTGGCTATCTGTTATAAAGAAAAGACGATGCGTCATTTGGCTTTGTCTTATGGTGTGGAAGCTATCTATATGCCGGAATTGGCTAACGGACAGCAATATTACTTTGCGGCATTGCGCCGTCTGTTGAAAGAAGGCCGTTTGCAGCCTTCCGATATGGTAGGTTATTTAAGTAGTGGTAAGGCAGGAACAAAGACCTCATTCCTCGAAATCAATGTAGTGGAAGATGCTTTGAAGCATGCAGAGGAGACTGTATTACCTAACAACAACCGTTATCTTTAATTTTTAAAGAGGTAAGTTTTATGCAGGAAACCGAATCGATAGATGAATATATTTTGCAGCATATTGATCCCGAGAGCGATTACTTGAAATCGCTCTATCGGGATACGCATGTAAAGCTCCTTCGTCCTCGTATGGCTTCCGGGCATTTGCAGGGACGGATGCTGAAGATGTTTGTAGCAATGATTCAGCCTCGTCAGATATTGGAAATCGGAACGTATAGCGGCTACTCCGCCCTTTGTTTGGCGGAAGGTCTGCCGGAAGGTGGACTGTTGCATACGTTTGAGATCAATGATGAACAAGAGGACTTTACCCGTCCATGGTTGGAAAAATCACCATTTGCCGATAAAATTCGTTTTTATATCGGTGATGCTTTAGAACTTGTTCCGCGTTTAGGTGTTACCTTTGATATGGCTTTTATTGATGGTGATAAGCGTAAGTACATTGAATATTACGAGATGACGTTAGCGCATCTATCTGCAGGCGGATATATCATTGCTGATAATACTTTGTGGGACGGTCATGTTCTCGAACAGCCTCGCAACACGGATGCACAGACGATTGGTATTAAAGCCTTCAATGATTTGGTAGCGGAAGATGTGCGAGTGGAAAAAGTGATATTGCCTTTACGTGACGGATTAACGATCATAAGGAAGAAAATAGTAAGTAGTAAATCGTAAAATAGTAAATAACTTTATGGAAACAACCAGACAGAATAAGATATCTCGCCTATTGCAAAAAGAACTAAGTGAGATATTCCTGCTTCAAACAAAGTCCATGCCGGGTACACTGGTCTCTGTTAGCGCAGTTCGCATTAGTCCTGATATGAGTATTGCCCGTGTCTACCTCAGTGTTTTCCCTTCAGAGAAAGCAGAAGAGATGGTGAAGAATATCAATAACAATATGAAATCCATTCGTTATGAGCTTGGAACTCGTGTACGTCACCAATTGCGTATCATTCCTGAACTGAAATTCTTCGTGGATGATTCATTGGATTATATTGAGAAAATAGATTCATTGCTGAAGTGAAATAACTCATTGCAGAGGTGAACTTTCCTTTTTATATAGCCAGGCGTTATCTTTTTTCAAAGAAAAAGCATAATGCTATTAATATCATATCCGGCATTTCCGTATGTGGGGTGGCTCTTGCTACACTTGCTTTGGTTTGCACTCTTTCTGTTTTTAATGGTTTTCAGGATATGGTGGCCAGCTTTTTTACGGCTTTTGATCCGCAGTTGAAAATTACGGTCCGTGAAGGAAAGGTTTTTGATGCACAAGATGAACGGATTCGTGCCGTTTGTGCGCTTCCTGAAGTGGAGGTGTTTACAGAGACGCTCGAAGAGAATGCAATGGTGCAATACAAGGACCGTCAGGCTATGGTTGTACTAAAAGGGGTGGAGGATAATTTTGAAGAACTGACAGCCATAGACAGCATACTTTATGGCGCGGGAGAATTTGTTCTTCATGATTCGATCGTGAATTATGGCGTCATGGGAGTGGAATTGGTTGCGACCTTGGGAACTGGTTTGGAGTTTGTCGATCCTCTTCAGGTATATCTTCCCAAGCGAAATGCCAAAGTGAACATGGCAAATCCCGGCGCTTCTTTTAACCGTGATTATCTGTATTCTCCAGGTGTCGTATTTGTGGTGAATCAGCAAGAATATGATGGAAAATATATTCTGACTTCTCTTGATTTTCTTCGTCAGCTTCTGGATTATACCACAGAAGTCTCTGCGATGGAATTGAAATTGAAACCTAATGTAAATACTTCATCTGTACAATCCAAAATTGAAAATATATTAGGCGATGATTTTGTAGTTCAAAACCGTTATCAGCAGCAGGCGGATGTTTTCCGTATTATGGAGATAGAGAAATTAATTTCTTATTTGTTCCTCACTTTTATTTTAATGATAGCCTGTTTCAATGTAATTGGTTCCCTTTCTATGCTAATTCTGGATAAGAAGGATGATGTGGTGACTTTGCGAAGTCTTGGAGCTAGCGATAAACTTATTTCCCGGATATTCCTTTTTGAAGGTCGTTTAATTTCTCTTTTCGGTGCTATTTCTGGTATTGTTTTAGGATTAATCCTATGTTTTATCCAACAGAAATTCGGCATAATTTCATTGGGAGGCGGTGGTGGTACTTTTGTTGTAGATGCTTATCCTGTCAGTGTTCATGTATGGGATGTAGTACTAATCTTTGTGACAGTCTTAGCTGTCGGTTTCCTTTCTGTATGGTATCCAGTGCGTTATTTAAGTAAAAGGCTTTTGTAGTATTTGTTGTATAAAATTTTCTATAATTGATAACTTTTAATTCGTCTTTTATTTTTATATTTCCTAATATACCATTATATTTGGCTCAATTTTGTTAATTAAGAATAATCTGTAAAACACTTCCGTGAAACCTGAAAGTAACGACATAGACAGAATAGTAAACGGTGATGAAACGGCTTTTTGCCGTTTTATGGAGCATTATTCTTCGCGTTTATATCATTATGTATATGCTTTGATTGGCCAAAAGGAACCAGCTGAAGAAATTGTGAGTGATGTTTTTTATGAAGTTTGGAAAAATAGAAAAACTTTGGCTGATATAGAAAATATGAATGCTTGGATACAGACTATAACTTATAGAAAAGCTATTTCTTATTTGAGGAAAGGAACGGCTAAAACAGATTTGTTGCTTGATGATATAGGGGATTTTATATTTGATCCAATTCAATCACCAGATGAGGAGATGATTAGTAAAGAGGAAATGGAGAAAATAAACGATGCTATTCAACAACTACCACCTAAATGTAAACATGTTTTTTTTCTGGCAAAAATAGAAGGCTTACCTTATAAAGATATTGCGGCGTTATTAGATATATCTGTGAAGACTATAAATAATCATATAGCTTTTGCATTGGAAGAAATTGCTAAAAAACTAAATATCCACTTTCGAAAATAATCTTTTTATTTCTTCTCTATTTCTCTGTATATCATTTGCTAATCCAAAAAAGACTTTGTTTTTAAGTGCTTTTTGGGGAGGAAATGAAAAAAAGTTCATTTTAACTAGGAGATTCTTTTTTAAATTGCGTCTTTAATTATAGAACAACACTAAAAAGATTATGAACTTGAAAGAATACTTTCGCCTTGCAAATTTATTTGGTAAATTGAATTCTCAGGAGGAACTTGAGGATGATTTTACTACTATACCTGAAGGTGAGAAGTTGAGATTCTTTTGGGAAAGCTGCAAACAAGAGAAAATTGATGCTTCTTCCATAATAGAAAGAACGTGCATAAGAATGCGAAAAGACGCAATGAAGCGCAGACGGAACTATTTCTTGATAACTTCTGCTTCTATTGCTGCTTCAGTTTTGATTTGTATATCAACCATTTATTTTCTGAATCAAACAACAACTGCTGATGTTGATTTGCAGGCTATTGCAACAGAGATGGATAGTCAGACTGTTGATGAGGTAACTCTTATAACTGCTAAAGAACAATTAAATTTAGATGAAGATGCCTTTATCAAATATTCAAAAGAAGGGAAAGTTGCAGTCAATTCTCAAATAATCAAAGAGGAAGAGGAAAAAGTTAAGGATGAACAGGAATATAATCAATTGCTTGTTCCGCCGGGTAAGAGAGCACGAATCGAATTATCGGATGGTACCCACCTGATTGTAAATTCTCAATCAAAAGTAATTTATCCTCGTCGTTTCAAAGGTGATATTCGTAAAATATATGCTCAGGGAGAGGTGTTTTTAGAGGTTGCTCATGATAAAAAACATCCTTTTGTTGTTGAATCTGAAGACTTTAGCTTGCGAGTGTTAGGCACCAAATTTAATATTTCCAATTATAAAGGAGGAACAACTAATATCGTGCTAGTAGAAGGTGCTGTGGAAGTAACTGATAAAAATGAGAGAAAGGCACAGCTGACTCCTAATGACTTGTTGAATATAGCTAATGGTACAATAACTTCTCAAAAGAAAGTAGATGTAGCAGAATATATAAGTTGGGTAGATGGTATTATGCTATTGAATGGAAATGATTTGTCTCAAATTATTCAAAGATTGAGTATTTATTATGGTCTGTCTATTCAATGTGATCCTCTTGTTGGTAAAGAGAAGGTCTACGGAAAACTTGACTTGAAAGATGATATAGATGAAGTGATTGAATGTATTCAACAAACACTTCCATTTAAAGTAGAAAAGAGTAGTACTAGTATATACTTGAATAAATAATATTTTTTTAATTAATCTTTTAAATACGCTTGCCTATGAGAAACAAATGAATATTATGACGCACAAAAAAAAATCGGATAAATATTGGCGTATTTATCCGATATTAATTCCTTAGTTAAATCAATAAATCCAAAATTGTTAACCTAAAAAGAAATTTTTATGGTAAAGAAAACTATTTTTTTACATCTAAAGAAAAGGCTTAAGCTTTTTTGCATAATAAATGTCTTTTTTATGATTCCAACATCTTCATTCGGAGTAAGCTTTATTAGTTGGAACTCTGAAGAAGATTTATTCTCAGTCCAATATGAGAATACTACAGTTAAAGATATCTTAGATTATATCGAAAAACACAGTAAATATATTTTTATATATTCAGAAGTTGTTCAGAAGAATCTGAATAATAAAGTCTCCATTTCAGTTTCCAATAAGAAAATAGATGCTATACTCAATGAGTTGTTTTCAAAGACAGGACTAAATTATAAAATGTCGGGAAGACAGATTACAATTTCAGTGCCAGAACAAGCTCCTGCGATAAAGCAGGTTAAAGGTTTTAAGGTTGTAGGTAACGTTACTGATGAGAAGGGTGAACCCTTAATTGGTGTTTCAATTTTCATGAAAACAGATTCTACGGTAAATGCGATAACAGATATGAATGGTGCATATAGTATTGCTGTGCCGGATAAATATGCTGAACTTTCTTTCCGTTATATAGGCTTTGTGCCGAAGAACGAAAAGGTCGATAATCGTAGGGTGTTGAATGTAATAATGGTAGAAGATGTCGGTCAGTTGGACGAAGTTGTTGTTGTAGCTTACGGTGCGCAGAAGAAAGAATCTGTAGTCGGTTCTATTACGACTATTGAGCCTGCAAAGTTGAATGTTTCTACTTCACGATCATTGAGTAATAATTTGGCTGGTACAGTGACTGGTGTAATTGGTGTACAACGTTCTGGAGAACCGGGATACGATAACTCTTCATTCTGGATTCGTGGTATCAGTACCTTTCAGGATGTAGGTAAGGACCCGTTGGTGCTGGTAGATGGCATCGAACGTAGTTTGGATAACATTGACGTGGAGGAAATCGAATCTTTCTCCGTATTGAAAGATGCAGCTGCCAGCGCAGTGTACGGTGTACGTGGTGCCAATGGCGTAATTTTGATTAATACTAAGCGCGGACATGTAGGTAAACCTCGTGTGGTGGTGAAGTCGGAGTTTGCATTCACACAGCCGATAAAGCTACCTAATTATATTGGTGCTGCCGATTATATGCAGTTGCTGGATGATGTACTAGTGGATACCGGACAGTCTCCGATGTATGCCGATCGGATTGCCAAAACCCGTGCAGGATATGATCCTGACTTGTACCCGGACGTTAATTGGATTGACGCTATTTCTAGAGATCACGCTGCCAACCAGCGTGTTACAGTAGACGTATCCGGTGGTTCGGAGAATTTACGCTATTCGTTTGTGGCCGCAGTTTATAACGAACGTGGTATTCTGACACGTGACAAGAGTCTGGACTGGGACCCTACTATCAAGCTACAACGTTACAACGTACGTTCCAATGTAGATTTGAAACTTTCTCCCACTACTCAAGTTCGTTTTAACATCGGTGGTTATCTTCAGGACCGTAATTCCTCGCCTGAAAGTACAGATCAAATTTTCAGTCGGGCGTTCCGTTTTACTCCGTTTATGTTCCCCACTCGCTATTCATCTGGTGAAATTCCTGCATGGCAAGAAGAAGGTAATCCTTGGGCAATGGCTACTCAGAGAGGCTTCGCACGTTCTAGTGCTAGTAAAATTGAGACACTGTTTTCTTTAGAGCAGGATTTGAAGTTTTTAACTCCTGGCTTGAAACTGAGAGGAACATTCTCGTTCGATCGTTATTCTACAGGTAAAGTGACTCGCTCTAAAACTATAGAATATTGGAATGCCGCTAGCGGTAGAAATGAAGAGGGAGAATTGATTCTAGCCCTAAAACAACAAGGAAGTAACTTCTTGGGTACCTCTACATCGGCAGAGTATGGTAACAAGAGTATCTATATGGAAGCAAGCTTAAATTACGATCGTACATTTGTCAATAAGCATGCGGTTTCGGCTATGTTGTTGTTTAATCGCCGTCATTATGATGATGGGGCTGCATTGCCTTATCGCAATCAGGGGTTGGCAGGACGTACTTCCTATACGTATAATGGTAGGTATGTAGCCGAATTCAATTTTGGATATAACGGTACTGAAAATTTTGCCAAAGGAAAACGCTACGGATTCTTCCCCTCAGCTGCTGTTGGTTGGATTGTTTCAGAAGAATCATTTATGCAACCGCTTCGCAATACGATATCTAAATTGAAGTTACGTGCTTCTTACGGTCAGGTAGGTAACGCTAATCTGCAAGGGCGTCGTTTTGCTTACATTTCCACAATTCTTGATCAATGGGATGATGTTCCTTATTTGTACCGTTGGGGATTGGATGGGGATTACGGACGCAATGGTATGGTAGAAGGCGATTTCGGAATTCCTGATTTAACTTGGGAAATTGTGAACAAGGCTAACGTTGGTTTGGAATTGGGATTGTTTAATGGTATGGTAGATTTGCAGGTCGATTTGTTTGATGAGCGCCGTAATAACATTCTTGTAGAGTTGAATTCAATTCCTGCTACATCAGGTTTTTATAGAAAACCGTGGAGTAATCGTGGTAAGGTGAAAAATCAAGGAGCGGAAGTGACGCTGAACTTCAACAAGCAAATTGGCAAAGATTTCTTCCTCGGTTTGATGGGAAGTTTCACTTATGCTCACAATGAAATTATTGATAAAGACGAACCTTTGGGTACAATCGGAACGACACGTGCTGAAACTGGTCATCCGGTGGGACAGCTCTTTGGGTATGTACACGACCGTCTGTTTACGGAAGATGATTTTACTACCAATGCTGCGGGAGAACAGGTGCTAAAAGAGGGTATCCCTACACAGACCTTTACGGCAAAAGTCCGTCCGGGCGATATTAAGTATGTGGATTTGGATCAGAACGGAGTTATCGACACTTATGACCAAATGGCTATCGGAGGTACTGAAAATCCGGAAATTGTTTATGGATTCGGAGTGAATTTACGTTGGAAAGATCTTGATTTTGGAGCTATGTTTCAAGGTATCGGACGTACTTGGCGTATTCTTTCTTCGAATATTATGCCAGCATCCAATAAGGGATCTATGTATAATATCTTTGACAACTATCAGGATCGTTGGACAGTGGATAACCAAAGTCAGGATGTATTTTATCCGCGTGCCGATTACGGGCCGAATGCCAATAATAGTCAGAAATCTACCTGGTGGCTGCGTAATATGAGTTTCCTGCGCCTGAAAAATGTGGAATTGGGATATTCTTGTCCGAAGAAATGGTTACAGGGATTTGTGATTTCCAATGCTCGTGTTTTCGTGCGTGGAACGAATTTGCTGACTTTTTCCAAGTTTGATTTGTGGGATCCGGAGCTCGCAACCGGTGACGGTGCTAAATATCCAGCCATGAAATCTGTGTCGGTAGGTTTTGATATTACTTTCTAAAATTAATATGATATGAAAAATAGAATTATTGCATATATTTTATTGGGTGTTTTGGGGATATTACCTTTAGCGTCCTGTTCTGATTATTTGGATAAGCAACCGGACGATCAACTGACGTTGGAGAATGTATTTGCTAATAAAACTAATTTGGAACGTTGGTTATCCTATCTCTACATTGTAATGCCTGAATTTTATATTTACGACGGACCGGATGCTATTGGTGATGAATTGGCTCCTTCTACAGGATGGGAATCACAGGGTTTTAAGGCAATTCAGTATCAGAATGGAAACTGGACACCTATTAATCCGGGTGTGGTGACTTATTGGTCAACGTACCCACAGGCTATTCGTCAGGCGTATACTCTCATTAAATATGCACATCCTTTGCCTGATGTATCTGAAAAGGAAATTAATTACATGAAGGCAGAGTGCCGTTTCTTTATCGCTTACTATCACGCTATGATGGCGATGACCTATGGTGGAGTGCCTATTATCCGTGAGGCAGCAGAAGAGATATCCGGTGAATCTTTGTTGTTGAAGCAAGAGCCTTTTTATGATGTGGTGGACTGGGCTGCCAATGAGTTATTGGAAGCTTCCCGCCAGTTGCCTGCTTCTTATGATGAAGCCAATAAATACGGTCGTATCACCTCGTTGATTTGCCTGGCTATTCGTGCCCGCCTGCTGACGTTTGCCGCCAGCGATTTGGTGAATGGTAATCCTGATCCGGAAATGCAAGCGATGACCAATGTGGATGGTGTGAAAATCTTTAGTGCAACTCCCGAATCGAATCATTGGAAAAGGGCGAAAGATGCTAATAAATTGCTGATAGAAGAGGCAGAGAAAGCAGGGCACACTCTATATAAAGAATATCTGTCTGATGGGGTCACCATAGATCCGTTTCTTTCGTATCAGAACATGATGATGAAAACTTACAAAGAAGGCAATACGGAAATTATCTTTCCGCGTACCAAAGATAACGCAGGTTGGTTTGATGATTGTGCTCTTCCTCGTGGTGCTGGTGGTTTAGGTTCGCTAGGTGTTACTCAGTTACTGGTGGATGACTTTTTTATGAAGGATGGTAAAATGCCTATTTTAGGATACAACAATAGTGGCAATACACAAACAGCTGTCATTAATGCAGAAACTGAATACAGTGAAACTGGTTACTCTACCGAAGATGATGTACGTGCCACCAACTGGCATTATGCTGTGGCAGGTGCCAGCGCTAGTGGTGATTCTCATGTGGTTGCCCCGAAGAATACATTTAATATGTACTGCAATCGTGAACCTCGTTTTTATATATCGGTAGTCTACAACGAACAATACCATTGGGGAAAAGGGAAAGCGACAAATTTTTTCTTTAATGGGGAAGACGGACAGCCGTCACATGATAATCCGTCGGCTGGTTATTTGATTCGTAAGCACGTGGACCCAACTTTTGTTCACTCAACAAATACGGGTACTTATAAGTCACGCCAGGGAATCCTTTACCGCCTCGCCGAGGCTTATTTGAGTTATGCGGAATCAGCACTCGAGTATAGTATTGCCAAAGGTACTTACAATTCGGAGAAAGAAGATATTGTAAAATACGTCAACAAGATTCGTGAAAGGGCCGGTATTCCTCAGTATGGGACATCTGGTCTTGGAATTCCTGCCGACGAGGAGGAGATGCGGAAACTGATTCGTCGCGAGAGAAGAGTTGAGATGAATTGTGAGGGAGGTTTGCGTTGGTTCGATTTACGTCGTTGGAAAGAGGCGGAGAATGTGCTGAATGGCAACTTCTATGGTATGAATATGTTGGCAGAAAAGGACAATAGAGATGACTTTTATAAACGGGTATCTTATCAGACTCGTAAGTTTATCAGCTATTGGTGGCCAATACCCCAAGATGAGATAGACAAGAATCCGAATCTAAAACAGATGCCGGGCTGGATGAATTGATTAACACTATAAAATCAATAAGAAATATGAGAAACAAATTATTTTATAAATATCTGTCATTGGTAGTACTGTTTATCCTTGGCGGATGTAAGGAGGAGAAGGAAGCAGACTTGACGTGGCTCATCAACCCTGGTGAGAAAATGGAACTGACTGTTTCGGCTACGGATATAGAACTGGACAGAGACAAGCCGAATAATGTGGCACTGAGTTTTGAGTGGACGCCTGCTCGTGAGATGCCCGAAGAATATGTTCTCTCTTATGTGACCAAGATAGATATCGAAGGACATGAGTTTGAGAGTTGTGTGCGTGTTGATGAGGACTATGGGGTGTTCAATAAGAGTTATACCACTGAAGAACTGCAAATGTTGCTGGTGGATAAGTGGGGGCAGAATTACTCCAAAGTAGTGCCTGTGCAGTTCCGTGTCATTGCAAAGTGGGAGGGTGGTCCTCGTTATGCAATGCCCGAAGTGCGTACTGTTACTGTAAATGTACGTCCTTATCGTCCGTTGGTGTGGGAAGCTGATCGTATTGTTCTCTCCGGTACTTCTACCGACAATGACAAGTTGGTAATGAGTAAGACAGTAGAGAATGAATTCCAGTATGCATTTGTACAAGATTTGGTACAAGGTGAGATAGGGATCACTTTAGAAACTGAGCAAGGTGATACTTATATTCAGTTGGCAGAAGGTGTTGATAATTGGGTAGACGGTGAAGAGGTAGATGTTGTATTGGGAGATGAGCCTGCGATGTTGAACTTGCCTAAGGATGGAGAATATCGTGTAATATTGAATACAGAAACCCGGAAACTGAAAATCTACTCACCGGATAAGAAGCTGGAACCATATAAGGCGCACTTTGTGGATAAACTGGATGGATGGCATGATGTGGAGGTTACTAATCTTTGGGCATATGGTGACATTACTATGTGGGGTAATGACCTAAAGGGCGGCGGCTTCAAACCGAGTTTGGCCGATCCGCAACTGCTTGTCGGCAAGATTTCATGGACTTCTGCCTGGGGAGGCGGTTCGGATAAAAAAGAAAACGGTAAGTTCGTTCTTGATGTCCCGCATTTCGAAGGCGGTTACCCCGGTGGTCCTCATTTCTCATGGTGTCTTGTTCCTGTAATTCCTGATGATATACTTGCATTGGATCAGAGTGATAGCCGATGGAAATACAAGCAAGAACTGAAGCTGAACACTTGGACACCTATCCATGCGGAAAGTGAGGCCCGTGAGCAGTAT
Organism: Bacteroides sp. D55t1_190419_B8; assembly: GCF_015558905.1. NCBI lineage: Bacteria > Pseudomonadati > Bacteroidota > Bacteroidia > Bacteroidales > Bacteroidaceae > Bacteroides > Bacteroides sp. D55t1_190419_B8. The sequence continues at coordinate 99,350 of NZ_JADMOU010000008.1, read as the reverse complement.
CGTGAGGCTATGTTCACATGGTATATGAGACCATTGCTGACTATCGTCGACTTAAGAAATATGCGAATATACATGAGCGAATATTAAAGTCATTTATTGAAGAGGGTGTGCTTGCCCTGTTTTTAGGGCGGCATATCCTCCTTTTTAAAGAATAACTATATGAGAATGAACTGTAAACGAATAATGATGCCTTTGGGCGTGTTGCTTTTCGGGGCTATGGTAGCAATTGCTTGCTCGAATAGCGAAAGTGAGACGGAAAATACTGGTGATGGAGATTTGCTTGCTGAGAATGTCACGGTGCGGATTAACCCTAATAAGACACGTGTTCTTCGGAATCCTTTGAATGGCTGGGTGCTGTATTTGGCTCGTGAGAAAAACGAGACATTTTGGGAAGAAAGAGGCTACGACCATATGTATGTGCCCGATTTGGCAAAATACGTGAAGGTCTCTGATTACGCCTCCTCCTGCTACTTGCGTACGAATTGGAAGACACTGGAACCCCAAAAGGGAAAATATGCCTGGGACGATCCTAACTCTGATATCTCACGCATCATTAAAAGTGTACATGATAGGGGGTTACGTATTGCTTTTCGTGTACTGGTAGATGGACGTGACCAGACGCAGAACACACCAGAATTTGTGTTCGACGATGGTTGCAAATGGTATAATAACGAAAATAATAAGTGTCCGTATCCTGATGATAAAGTATTTCAGAAACACTATGAAGATTTTGTCGAAGCTTTTGGAAGCCAATATGATGACCCCGATAAGGTGGACTTTATTGATGGTTACGGATTGGGTAAATGGGGAGAGTCGCATGCTATGGTTTATGCCAACAATGAGAACAAGTTTCCGGTAATGGAATGGATTACTGCATTGTATGCACGTTGTTTCACGAAAGTGCCCTTGGTGATTAACTATCATCGTATGCTGGGGGATACCTACCAGGATTCATGGCAAGAGACAGTGCCGCCTGATGCAGAACCGTTACTGAATATAGCCATCAATAACGGATACATCCTGCGTCACGACGCTTTTGGAATGAGCGGTTATTACAAGGATTGGGAGAAAAGCATTGCTCGAAAATGGAGATATAAGCTTCCTATTATAATGGAAGGTGGATGGGTTACCGACACGCATCGTTATTGGTATTTTGATGATGCCTATCGTTATCGGGAAGGTCATCCTGAAGATGTCCGCAAAGGAGAGTTTGAAGATTCCATGCTGGAATGTGTCAATACGATGGACTTCCGTTTGGGAGAAACAGAATCATGGTTTGAAAAAGCTTTCTCTTATGTGCAGCGCTTTATAGCGGAAGGGGGATATCGCCTCTATCCGGATATGGTTTCTTTGCCTGTCTCGGTAAATGGTGGTCAGGATGTCACTATTGTTCATCGCTGGCGCAACATGGGCTGGGGATATTGTCCTACTAATATCAAGGCTTGGAATCAGAAGTATAAAGTGGCTTTTGCATTGCTGAATGATAATAATGAAGTGAAAAAGATATTTGTGGACGAGCAAAGCGACTTGTCTACTTGGCTGAAGGAAGCTCCGACCACCTATACTACCAAATTGAGTATGAAAGGCGTTTCCGTAGGTGCTTATTCATGGGCTGTAGGTCTGGTAGACGTAACCAAGGACAATGAGATCGGACTTGAAATGGCAGTGAATCAGGATGATAATCTGTTGAATTCCGGCTGGTTGAAGTTGAAGACCATTACGGTGAATTAAGTAAAACATGTAGAAGAAAAGTATGATGAAAGGTAAAATGAAAGTTGGATTTCTTGTATCTATATTTCTTGGCTCGATGGCGCTTCAAGCCGCCAATTTGGGTGATGGGAAGCCTGCCAGTGCTTTGAAAGAAAACTTAGCGAGGGATAACAAGATCATAAGAATAGAACCTGATAGGCAACGCCTGTTGCGCAATCCGCAGACCGGATGGGTGCTCTATGCTACCCCCGGTGTGAAAGAAGACTTCTGGGAGAAGTGCGACCATATGCAGGTGCCCGGTGTGGGAACGGTAAAGGTGTCCGATTATGCCCATACCCTTTATATCCGTACCAGTTGGAAGAAATTGAATCCTAAAGAGAATGTTTACGGATGGAATACGGATCCCATGTTGAAAATGTTGATTGAGGGAGCACGTGCAAGAAATATGCGTCTTGCTTTCCGGGTAGTTGTAGACAGTCGTGACAAAGGTTACGATTTTACTCCCGATTTCGTACGGAAAGCCGGTACAAAGGGTTTTGTGTGGAGAGGAAGATGGTCACCTTATCCCGATGATCCTATCTTCCAGAAATATTATGAAAAGTTTGTCTGGGCACTGGCTAAAGATTTCGGCAATCCGGAGGAAGTAGACTTCATTGATGGAACGGGTTTAGGTAAATGGGGCGAATATCACACTACACTTTATTCTACGGGAGATGAAATGCCCCGGAAACCTGTACTCGACTGGTTGTCGGATCTGTATCTGAAAGCATTCAAGAATGTTCCGGTTGTCATCAATTACCACCGCTTTGTAGGTGCCGGTAAGGACTGGGATGATAACAAGTATGACCTTGACAGTGAGTTTCTGCTTGATGATGTAGTTGAAAAAGGATATTCTTTGCGTCATGACGCTTTCGGTATGGGGTTGTATTATGGTGAATGGGAACGTGACTTTGCCAAGAAATATTTTGGTGTTCGCCCCATACTAATGGAAGGCGGATGGATTACAGGCAAAATCCACAGTTTTTGGGTTGACCCCCGCAATTATCGGAAAGGACACCCTGAAGATGTGCGTCAGGGAGAATTTGATGATAGTAAAGAGGCGCGTGTCAATATGATGGACTTCCGTGTAGGTGAAACGGAATCATGGTTTCACAATACATTCCCGCTTGTGCAGCAGTTTATTTCGGAAGGTGGTTATCGCCTCTATCCGGATATGATTTCCGTACCTACAGATGTAGTGAAGAATCAGAAACTTCGGATTATACATCGCTGGAACAACCTTGGCTGGGGATATTGCCCTACCAATATCCCGCAGTGGAACCAGAAATATAAAGTGGCTTTTGCACTGATGGACAGTCAAAACAGAGTGCAGAAAGTGTTTGTTGACAAACAGACAGACCTGTCTAAATGGATGCAGGGCATTCCTGCGGTATACACTTTTGACTTGTGTCTCAAGGGGGTAGTCCCAGGAAACTATTATTGGGCAGTGGGACTTGTCGATACGACCAAGGATAATACGATTGGCTTGGAAATGGCTGTGCCGGAAAACTTATTAAGTGCCGGGTGGGCTAAGTTGCAAGAAGTTACCGTGAGGTAATTCATCCGTATAGTCAATCTTACATCTTTAATTTTTAAGAAGTCAATGGAAGAAAGTTACACTTTCTATAAGTGTATCTTTTCTTCGGCTTCTTCAGTTCAAACACAATAACAACGAATGATATCATGAAGAAACTAATGACTATTCTGTTATTGGTTATACCTCACTATATATGTTACTGATCTATTTAATGAGGCACATGAGCACTTGTCCGTCCCGCGTGCCTTAAAGAAATACTAATAACTTAATGAACCATGAAAAGACTATTTGCAACTTTGGTTGTTGCCTCTACTATATATTCGCTCTACGCACGGGAGACTTGTTATAGCGAGTTGAAGGGAGATACATTAGCGATTGGAAATGAGTGTATCGAACGAAAATTTATTTGGAATGACGGTAATCTTATCACCTATAGTTTGAGCGATAAGGTAAACCGGAAAACAACTTTTACAGTAAAGCAAGCACCGGACTTTTTTATTTCCAGGGATATCCGGAAAGTTTCCAACGGGGCTTATTGTGTAGAAAAGGTTGCTGCGACCGATATTCATCCGGCTTACTTGAAGACGACAGTAACATTTTCTTTGGGAGGATTGGATATACAAAGGATTTATCGCATATATGACGGTTGTCCGGCTATAGCATGCGACACTTATCTGCGAGGGACTGTTAACAGTCTTTTGGGCGGACGGGAAGAAAATGCGGCTGACCGGAAAAACATTGAGTTCGTTGAAGACATGAAATCCAAATCCGTTACGGCTATTCTCGACCAATTGTATCTCAAAGGACAGCACTGGCATGCTAAAGCTGTTGAGTTTTGGGATGTGACGGACTGGAATAATAATCTGTTGGCTGAAAGAGATATTATTGCTTATCGTAAGAATAATTACCGTGGAAATTTGCTTTTTGTGCGAAACGGAGAAGACGGTAACGGCTTTTTCTTTCTGAAGGAATCTCCTTGTTCGAGTGTTCAGTTGGCCTATAAAAACGTTGATTTTATAGCAGAATTTGGAAAGTTCATGGTTACAGGACTAGGAATTACCGAAAAGGATATTCAGAAAGAGGAATGGACAAAAACATACAGTTGTGTTACAGGGGTATATGGTGAAGGTGAATTGCAGGCACTGACAGCTCTTCGCAATTATCAGAAGAATATTCGCCGTCACTTTCGGGATCGTGATGAAATGATTATGATGAATACTTGGGGAGACCGTAGTCAGGATACTAAAGTCAATGAGGCGTTTTGTCTGCAAGAGTTAGAGCGTGCAGCTAAATTGGGAATCACTCATTTTCAGATAGATGATGGATGGCAGGTGGGCAAAAGTCCGAACTCTGCGGTGGCCAAAGGTTCCTTTAATAATATTTGGGATAACAAGGACTATTGGAAACCAGACCCTGTGAAGTATCCTCACGGGCTGGTTCCTATCGTAAAGAAAGGAAAAAAACTAGGTATTGAGATTGGCTTGTGGTTTAACCCAAGTGTGCAGAATGACTTTGCTGATTGGGAGAAAGATGCTGAAACATTGATAGGTTTGTATCATGAATATGGTATTCGTATTTTTAAGATTGACGGATTGACTATTCCTACCAAAAAGGCAGAGATTAATCTCCGCAACCTGTTCGATAAAGTCTTGGCACAAACCGATAATAAAGTCATGTTCAATCTGGATGTAACGGCCAGTCGGCGGGGAGGTTATCATATGTTCAATGAATATGGAAATATCTTTTTGGAGAACCGTTATACGGATTGGCAGAATTACTATCCTTACTGGACGCTTCGTAATCTGTGGATGCTGTCTAAATATGTTCCGGCAGAGAAACTTCAAATTGAGTTTTTGAACAACTGGAGAAATATCAAAAAATACGGAGATGATCCATTTGCTCCTGGTCGATATTCTTTCGAATATTTGTTTGCAACCACTATGGCAGGGCAACCATTGGCTTGGTTTGAGGCTTCAAACTTGCCGGAAGAAGCATTGGGCATTAAAGATTTAATCGAGAAGTACAAAACTGTGCAATATGATTTCCATCAAGGAACCATTTTGCCAATTGGCGATGAACCTTCAGGTCGATCTTGGACTGGATTTCAATCTATTTGTCAGCCAAAGAATGGTTATCTTCTTATTTACAGGGAAAATAATGACCGGGAGGAGACATGGATAGAAACCTGGTTGCCTGAAGGTGCTGAAGTGGTATGCACTCCGGTGTTGGGGAATGGGAAGAGGATAGCAACTACTGTGGATAGGAAAGGAGCCATCAAAGTCTCTCTACCAGAGAGTAATGACTTTATGATGTATCGGTATGAGATAAGATAGTTATCCTGTTCGCTGTATCTATAGATCTAGCGTATTGGGCATATATATTCAACACGTTGGATCTATATATCCAACACGCTGGGCATATAGATCCAATAAGTCGGGTACAAATAGCTAATAGCTACGAAAATAAATGTTAACTTCATAAACAGATAAATTAATGCAAATCAGTAAAAAGACAATCGTATGTATGTTGCTATTTATTCTTTTTGCAGGGAATATGGTAGCTCAAAATTTGATGACTAATGTATATGGCCGGGATATTCGTTCCTTAAATGGTAAATGGAATGCCATCATTGATTTATATGACCAGGGGCGGGGAATGAAGGTATATAGGAATCAAAGGCCTAAGGGTGCCACTGATTTCTATGAATATTCTTTTAAAGGAGGATTGCGGTTGAATGTTCCCGGAGATTGGAATTCACAAATGCCGGAACTTAAATACTACGAAGGAACCGTGTGGTATGCACGCCATTTTGATGCTAAACGGTTGGTGGATAAGCGTCAGTTCCTTTATTTTGGAGCTGTCAGCTATCGTTGCCGCGTTTATCTGAATGGAACGGAAATCGGTAGTCATGAAGGGGGATTTACACCTTTTCAGATAGAAGTGACAGACCTGCTGAATGAAGGCGATAATTTCATTGTGGTTGAGGTGAATAATCGTCGTACAAAAGATGCCATTCCCGCCATGTCATTTGACTGGTGGAACTATGGTGGTGTCACACGTGATGTATTATTGGTTACTACTCCACAAACATATCTGGAAGATTATTTCATCCAATTGGATAAGGAATCTCCCAATCAGATTATTGCTAAAGTACATCTTTCAGATAAGAAGCCGGGTGAGAAGATTACCATTGCTATTCCAGAACTGAAAACAAGCATTGATATGCAGACTGATGCAGAAGGAAAGGCAGAAGGAAAGTTCAACGTGAAGAAGTTACAACGTTGGTCACCGGAGAATCCCAAACTCTATGAAGTAATAATTTCCTCTGCTGGTGATTGTGTAAAAGAGCAGATCGGTTTTCGCAATATCACGGTGAAAGGAACAGATATTTATTTGAATGGTAAGCCGGCATTCATGTGCAGCATTTCTTTTCATGAAGAAATCCCCCAACGTATGGGACGTGCATTTTCCGAAGCTGATGCAGCTATGCTGCTTGATGAGGCGAAAGCACTTGGTGTGAATATGATCCGTCTTGCACACTACCCGCAGAATGAATACACGGTTCGGTTGGCCGAAAAAATGGGTTTTATCCTCTGGCAAGAAATACCTATTTGGCAAGGAATTGATTTTATTGATAATAATACTCGCAAGAAAGCTCAAAGGATGCTGACGGAAATGATTAAACGCGATCAGAACAGGTGTGCTGTCGGATATTGGGGGATTGCAAATGAGACACAGCCATCTAAAGAAAGGAATGAATTCCTTACCTCACTTTTGGAGACAGGTAAGAAATTGGATACAACCCGTTTGTATGTAGCAGCTTTCGACTTGGTGCGCTTTAACCGTGAAAAAAAATGTTTCGTGATGGAAGATTCATTTACTTCACAGTTGGATGTTGTGGCAGTCAATAAATATATGGGTTGGTATCATCCTTGGCCAATTGAGCCGGAAAATGCTGCCTGGAAAGTGATACCGGACAAACCGCTGATTATATCCGAATTTGGTGGCGAAGCATTATACGGGCAGTCGGGAGATGAGAATGTGGCAAGTTCATGGAGTGAAGAATATCAGGCCCGGCTTTATAGAGACAACATCCGTATGTTTGATAATATACCAAATCTTCGAGGCGTATCACCCTGGATTTTATTTGATTTCCGCTCTCCGTTCCGTTTCCATCCGACCAATCAGGATGGTTGGAATCGGAAAGGCTTAATCTCGGATCAGGGGATGCGCAAGAAAGCGTGGTACTTGATGAAGGATTATTATAAAACAAAAGCTGGTGAGTAGAAAACTAGTTATGATGTCGGCTGGTAACTAGTCGTGTTATCAGGTACTGGCTATCATATTGCTCACCAACATTTGGAAAAAGACCATTAATAGATATTTATATGAGAAACAAGTTGATAGAATTAGCTTTTATTGCATTTGCGATGGTAGTTCAATTATTACCGATGAAGGCGCAGACGCAAGAGATAGACTTATCCGGTAAGTGGGGATTTCAGACAGATGTGATGGATTTCCGGCGTGGCTCGCTGGATGTTCGTTATATGCATCGTTTGCAAGAATCAATTGTATTGCCGGGGATCACGGATGATTATAAGATAGGTTACAAATCTCCTTATCGCCATATCGATCGTTTGACACGTGTGTATGAGTATATGGGGCCGGCTTGGTATCAACGTGAAATCATTATTCCGGAAGAATGGAAAGGGAAACGTATTTTCATGTACTTTGAACGGACACATTGGTTAAGTTCCATTTATGTAGACACGAAGGAAGTTAGTAAGATTGATTATGTCAGTGTACCTCACAATCATGAATTGACGGATTTTGTGAAACCGGGTAAGGCGCACCTTTTTACAGTATGTATTGATAATCGTTATCAGTACGATACGCACAAATGGGATCATGCCCATTCCGAATTTACGCAAATTAACTGGAATGGCATACTGGGTGAAATGAAGTTGATGGCTATAGACCCTGTATATATTGAAGATATGCAGTTATATCCGAATGTAGCAGACTGTTCGGTGAAAGTAAAAATGAAGATATTGAATCATACTCATAAACCGGTTACCGGGAAAGCTACTTTTACAATCTCCGGCAATCAGTATGATTTGAATAAAGAGATGGCAGTCAGTGGTAATGATTCTGTTTTTTATGTGGAAGATGTGATTGCATTAGGGAAAAATATTCAGTTGTGGGATGAATTTACCCCCAATCTTTATACCTTGCAGTGCAAGTTGGCTACGACTGCCGATAATGAAAACTATCAGCATTGTAAATCCACCATTTTTGGTATGCGTGAGATAGCGGTGGATAAAGATAAAATTTATCTCAACGGTCACCGGATACATTTACGCGGTACGGTAGAGAACGCTGTATTTCCTAAAACTGGGTATGCCCCGGTAGATGATGCTTCCTGGGAACGTGTATTGACTATTTTGAAGGACTATGGAATGAACCACATGCGTTTTCATTCCTGGTGTCCGCCTGCGGCTGCCTTCAGGGTAGCTGATAAATTGGGAGTTTACCTGGAAGTAGAAATGCCGATGTGGGGAAAAGATGCTGAACCGGATGAGGCCCGTTACAATTTCTTTCGTCGTGAGCAGAAAGCCATACTGAAGGAGTATGGCAATCACCCTTCTTTTGTACTTTATTGTAATGGTAATGAGATTACCGGAAACTTTGACTTTATTGAGGAACTTACTCATTATGGACGGACAAATGACAGCCGCAGATTATACAGCGGTTCGACAGCCCGTACCCGCGTCAAGTCCGACCAATTCTATATTACTCATCAGACAACTAAAGGGCATATGGCTATTTATGAAGGAAGACCATATACTGATTGGGACAAAAATAAAGAATTAGGTATTGATGTACCTGTGATTTCCCATGAGTCGGGACAACGTTGCATCTATCCTAATTTTAAAGAAATACCTAATTTTACAGGTCCTGTGCAGGCGCGTAATTTTGAAGTGTATCGTGACTCGTTGGAGGCACATGGGATGCTGGATCAGGCTGATGATTTCTATCAGGTTTCCGGTGCGCAAACCGTACTTGAATATAAAGATGTGATTGAAGCCCAGCTACGTACCTGGTTGAAGTCAGGTTTCCAACTTTTGTCAATTAATGATTTTACAGGGCAGGGGTATGCTCCTGTTGGTATTCTCGATCCTTTCTGGAATTCCAAAGGATTAATTACGCCAGAGAAATTCAGGGAATTCTGTGCGCCGACTGTTGCTTTGCTACGTTTTCCGCAACGTTCGTATTACAATGACGAAGTGTTCACGGGAAAAGCGGAAATCTATAATTATAGCCTTTCTACTCTAAAAAATGCCAAGTTTAAATGGTGGGTGACAGATAAAGATGGAAAAGTATTGAAAAGCGGAAAACTAAAGACACAGAATATCGGTAATAATGGTGTTTTTCCTGCAGGAGAATTTCGTTATGCACTAAATGGCATCGCTGCTCCTCAAAAGTTGACTGTCCATTTGTCAGTTAATCATACAATAAATAATAGCTGGGACATTTGGGTATATCCTCGCCGGGACCTGAAAGAATTGATGCAATCTACAGCAGATGTTCTCTATACAACGGTTTTTGATGCTAAGGCTAAACGGTTCCTTGAAGAAGGGAAGAAAGTTGTTTTATGTCCGATGCCGGCCAAAGTGAAAGGGCGTAGTTCTAATTTTCATAATCATTTCTGGAATCCTATCATGTTCAAGTGGAAACCGATGACATTGGGTTGTCTGATTCATACAGACAAGGGCATGTTTGATGATTTCGTCACGGAAAAACATCTCGATTGGCAGTGGTGGGATATCCTGGCACATGCTAAAGTAATTGAGATGGACGAGGCACCACGCCAGTTACGTCCGTTTATTCAAGTGATAGATAGTTATGAGACCAACCACAAATTGGGAATTGGTTTTGAGGCTAAAGTAGGAAACGGAAAGCTAGTGGTATTGGCGTTAGATACGAAGAAAGAAATGGAGAAACGTCCCGCTACTCAACAGCTGTTGGTTAGTATCGATCGTTATGTAAAGAGTGATCGCTTCAGCCCGCAGGTGAAGGTAGAGGAATCATTTATAGAATCATTCTTAAGAAAATAGAGAAAGGATGAAAAGTTTTAGTTTAATTCTAGGTCTGTTATTTATGACATCTGTATCAGCACAGGAAATACAGATGTCGGAGACGGCTTCTTTGGAACAAATTTACGGAGAAGTGCAGGAAGCACAGGAATTGTTGCCAATGAATGAATTGGGGATAGAGTTTGGATACGCTCTTTATGAAACAACGGTCACGGCAGGAGAGAAGAATCCCGTGTTAGCATTGGAAAATGTAAGGGACTATGCTTCTGTGTATGTAGACGGAAGGTTGCAGGGATGGATAACCGAAGAGAAAAAAACAATCGCCCTACAAATGTCTGCAGGTGAACACACCTTGCAGTTGTATGCGGAAAATATCGGTCGTATTACCTATGGACCGGAGATACTGGATAACTCCAAAGGGCTTTTTGGCAGCATAACTTTGTCAGGCACGGAAATCGAGAATTGGAAAATGATTCCTTTGGCGGTACGTGAATGTTCGGTCGGTGAACTGACTTTCACTCCACAGGCGAACGGTGGTATCCCTTGTTTCTATAAAGGATTATTTACGGTAGAGACGCCTGCAGAAACATATTTGGATGTTTCTGGCTGGGGAATGGGGGAAGTATGGGTGAATGGGCATTATGCGGGTTCTTACTGGGAACAGAATGCGCAGCAATCCATACAACTACCGGCAGATATATTGCAAAAGGGAACAAACTCTTTGATCGTTTTTGAACTGAAAAGTAACGGCAAACGCATTATGCGCTTGTCTGATAAAGCCATATTTAATTAAATGAAAGAAGTAATGATGACAAAAAGGTTTGTAGTGTGCGGGTTGTGCCTTTGTATAATGCTTTGTACACTTGAAGCAAAGAAAGAAAAGTCTCCTGTATATAAGAATGCAAATGCTCCGACAGAGAAGCGTGTGGAGGATTTACTCTTGCGCATGACAATGGAGGAGAAGGTACTTCAACTAAGTCAGTACGTTGCGGGACGGAATACGAATGCGAACAACATTGGTGAAGAAGTGAAGAATATTCCGGCGGAAATCGGTGCACTTCTTTATTATAGTACCAGCCCCCGTCTGCGTAACGATATACAGAAAAAGGCGATGGAAGAATCTCGATTAGGTATACCTGTCCTGTTTGGGCATGATGTGATTCATGGATTCCGTACGGTTTATCCGATTTCCATTGCACAGGCTTGTTCGTGGAATCCGGCTTTGGTGGAGAAGGCTTGTGCTATGGCTGCCAAAGAAGCACGCCTGGCTGGATTGGATTGGACGTTTTCACCGATGATTGATGTGGCACGTGATCCTCGTTGGGGACGTGTTTCCGAGGGATATGGGGAAGATCCGTATACGAACGGGGTCTTTGCTGTAGCTTCCGTGAAAGGGTATCAGGGCGATGACTTGGCAGATGGAGAGCATATTGCTGCTTGCCTGAAGCACTATATCGGTTATGGAGCTTCGGAGGCGGGGCGTGACTATGTGTACACGGAAATCTCTTCGCAGACTCTTTGGGATACCTACATGCTTCCCTATGAAATGGGAGTAAAGGCGGGGGCTGCTACCCTGATGAGTGGCTTCCACGATATCAGTGGTGTACCTGCCTCTGCCAATCATTATACGATGCGAGAGGTGTTGAAAGGTCGTTGGAATTATGACGGATTTGTAGTTTCAGACTGGGGATCCGTTGTTCAGCTGATTTCTCAAGGAGCTGCCGCTAATCTGAAAGAAGCTAGTGAAAAAGCAATAATGGCAGGTGTGGATATGGACATGATGTCTCGTGGATATGACAAATACCTGATTGAATTGGTGAAGGAAGGCAAGGTGCCGGTAGAGGTGGTGAATGATGCCGTTCGCCGTATACTCCGTCTGAAGTTCAGATTGGGTTTGTTTGAAAACCCTTATATCAGAGAGACTACAGAGAAAGAGCGCTTTTTACAGCCGGAAGACATAAGGTTGGCGGAGAAACTGGCAGAAGAGTCTTTTGTATTGCTCAAGAATAGGGAGAATCGGTTGCCATTGCCGGTGGATACGAGGGTTGCGGTGATTGGCCCCTTGGGTAAAAATCGCTGGAACTTATTGGGGTCTTGGACGGCTCACGGTAAAGATGGTGATGTGATAGGAATTTATGATGGACTAGAATTAGAATTAAAGGATAAATCGCAATTGCTGTATGCCAAAGGATGTGAATTTGAAGGCAATGATGAATCCGGCTTTGCCGAAGCTGTCGCTACGGCAAAGGAGGCGGATGTAATCCTGCTCTGTTTAGGTGAAAAGCGGAACTGGAGCGGAGAGAATGCTTCGCGTGCCTCTATTGCCTTGCCGAAAATACAGGAAAAGTTGGCCATGGAGCTGAAGAAGACAGGCAAACCGATTGTACTGCTTCTGTCGAGCGGACGTCCTTTGGAACTCTGCCGTCTGGATCCGGTTTGCGATGCTATTATCGAAATCTGGCAACCGGGCATTGCTGGCGGTAGACCGCTTGCGGGTATTCTTATGGGGAGAATCAATCCTTCCGGTAAGTTGCCTATTACTTTCCCTTATACTGCTGGGCAGATTCCTATTTATTATAATCGGCGTCAGAGTGCCCGTCCTCACCAAGGCAAATATCAGGATGTTACAATTGAACCGCTTTATGAGTTTGGGCATGGATTGAGTTACACTACCTTTGAGTATGGTGATCTCAAAGCCTCTGCTACTCAACTATGTCCGGGAGATAAGCTAACTGTAGAAGTACTAGTGACCAATACTGGTGATAGAGACGGTATGGAGACTGTTCATTGGTTCATTACGGATCCTTATTCTACAATTACTCGTCCGGTGAAAGAATTGAAATACTTTGAGAAGCGAATGCTGAAGGCAGGTGAGACTGGAATATTCAAGTTCGAAGTGGATTTGTTGCACGATCTGGGTTTTGTGGATGGAGATGGCAGACGTTTTTTTGAATCGGGTACATATTACATACAAGTGAAGGATAAGAAAGTAAAGGTAGAAGTAGCTACTGAATCATAAACTAATGAATATATAATGAAGAAATTTTTTTTATTGGGAACTTCTCTGATATGTGTTGCTTTGATAATGGCAGCAGAAGTTCCTTTTCAAAAAGCAGAGATCAAATCTATCATGCGAAAGGTTGCAGATTGGCAGATTGCCAATCCACATCCTGCCCCTGAGCATGAAGACCTGAACTGGCCGCAAGGTGCTCTTTATGTCGGCATGATCGATTGGGCTGAATTGGCCGAAAAAGAAGACAATGATGACAGTTATTATAAATGGCTGACTCATATTGGCCGCCGGAATTGCTGGCAGCCGGATAAACGGTTTTATCATGCTGATGACGTTGCTGTATCACAGTCTTTTTTGGATCTATATCGCAAATACAAAAATGAATCAATGATTATCCCTACGCTGGCTCGCACGGAATGGATTATTGATCATCCATCTAATGGTAGTTTCAAATTGGTGGATGGCGACTTGAAGACTTTGGAACGCTGGACTTGGTGCGATGCCCTCTTTATGGCTCCTCCTGTATATGCCAAGCTGTATATGTTGACTGGTGATAAGAAGTATATCAAGTTTATGAATCGCGAGTATAAAGCGACTTATGATTATCTGTTCGACAAAGAGGAAAACCTGTTTTATCGTGACTGGCGGTATTTTGGGAAACGCGAGGCCAATGGGAAGAAAGTCTTTTGGGGGCGTGGTAACGGCTGGGTACTTGGTGGTTTAGTTGAAATACTGAAAGAGCTTCCTAAGAAGGATAAGAACCGTAAATTTTATGAGGAATTGTTTGTGAAACTGGCTACACGAGTTGGGGGGCTGCAACATCCTGATGGCTTTTGGCATGCAAGTTTGTTAGATCCTGCTTCTTATCCTTCACCGGAGACAAGTTGTACAACATTTATAGTTTATGCTATTGCTTATGGTATTAATGAAGGGCTATTGGATAGAGAAACTTATCTTCCAGTGATGATAAAAGGATGGAAAGCTCTTATTTCAGCAGTGGAACCCAATGGAAAGTTAGGTTATGTGCAGCAAATTGGTGCTGATCCAAAGAAAGTAACCCGTGACATGACGGAGGTTTATGGAGTAGGTGCTTTCTTGATGGCAGGTAATGAAATTTACAAGATGGCGAAATGATTTATTTCTATATAAAAAGGAAATTGTATCAAAACTGAAAATACCCACTCTATAAAGTTCAGATTGTAATTATTGAGTATAGAAGAACCATATCAAACCCTGTTTTTGAGTGTTGATATGGTTCTTCTTATTGTTGGAAAAGAATAATCTCATAGAAAACATACTAAAATTAGAAATAATCAGTAAAACGAATATTTTCGTGGCATAAATATTTCTGTGTTTCCTTATTTTCAATACATTTGCGGCATGCATGAATTTATTTCATCATACCTGTGTAATTGAAAAAATATCGCGATAGCTTAATGGATAGAATCTTGATGAAATAAGCTTTTTAGGGAATGGTCAGGTAACTCCACATTAATTTTAATATTTGTTGAAAGATAAGTCGTTTTAAAATGTGCATTAATCGATTGAAAATGTTAATTTAGTATAACGATACCTATATAATACATGAAGTTTAGGTGTCAATATATAAAGTAGTAATCTAATATATCTTAAATGGAAGACCTGGAAAGAGAACTTTTGTTGATATCGAAAGGGGATGAACTGGCCTTTAATAGTTTCATGAATCGATACTCGAGAAGACTATACTATCATGCCTTTGGTATTCTTAGTAAGAAAGAAATGGCTGAAGAGGTGGTGAGTGATGTCTTCCTTGAAGTGTGGAGACTACGTAGGACACTTTTGGAAATTGTTAGCATGTCGAGCTGGTTGAATACGATTGTTTATCGAAAATCAATTTCTTATTTACGGAAAGAGATCAAAAGTAATCAAGAAATATCTTTTGAGGAACTCCAAGATTTCTCTTTCCCTGATATGCAGAGTCCAATGGACGACATGCTTTCACGTGAAGAAATGCAATGTTTGAATGAAGCGATTAAAAGTTTACCGCCTAAATGTAAGCACGTATTCTTTTTGGCAAAACTAGAACAAATACCTTATGCAGAGATTGCGCATATGTTGCAAATTTCGCTTCCTACTGTGAATTATCATATAGGATATGCTATGAATGCCTTGAAAAAGAAACTTGTGAATGGGTGATTTGAAAAAAAAGAGCCCTGAAAGAAAAAAGTTGAATTTAAACCTATAGATAAATCTAACCTCTGCGTCTTTATAAGTAGAAAGGAACTTCTAAGGTAAAGATTGTAAAAGGGAAAAGATTTTGAAAGGATAAAAAGAATTGAAAATGGATAAAGATATTAATGATTATACATATGGGGATTTGCCGGGTGACCTCAAGTTGAAGTCGTTTATGGAGCATAGTACTCCGGTAGAGATAGATATTTCTGCTATTAAGAAAAAGGCTTTCCTGAAAATACATCAACAAGAACGTAAACGCAAACGGCGACGCATTTTGATGTATGTTGCCTCGACGGCTGCTATGTTGCTTCTTTTAATAGGTGTTAGATATATAGTTGCAGAGGATGCAATGGACGGTTTACCCCGTGCGGAAGTTATGGAATTAATGGCTGATGTATACGATGAGGAGGTGGAAGTGCCTACTGGTGAAAAAATGACGTTGATGTTAGCTGACGGCACTAAGATTATAGCCAATTCCCGTACTATTGTTCGTTATCCCAAACGTTTTGAGGGCGATTGCCGTGAGATATACGTGAAGGGTGAAGCCTACTTTGATGTGGCACACGATGCAGAACATCCATTTTTGGTTTATTCGGATAATTTTAGGGTGAAGGTACTCGGAACAAAGTTTAATGTGAACAATTACGATGCTTCGGATTCGCAAGTGGTATTGGTTCAAGGATCGGTAGAATTGAAAACGGCAAACAATGATCGGGTTCGTATGAAACCAAATGAATTGGTGAATTTGCAAGAGGGGAGTTTCGCCGAAAAACGAACAGTGAATACTGATGAATACACTTGCTGGATGCAGGGTATGATTAACCTTGATGGCGAAAGTGTAGAGTCCGTGGCTCAACGACTCAGCCATTATTATGGGGTGACAATTATGTTTGACGACGGGATGTCGGCAGATAGATTTTACGGCAGGTTAGTGCTTAGTGATCATGTGAATGAAACCTTACATGCCATTGAAACCATGACCCAAACTCGTATGGAAATTCATGGTGATACGATCTACTTAGTGAAGGAATAACTGCTTTTTTTATCGGTTTTTCCCGGATTAAATAATTACATAGGAACTTATTATTAACCAATTTATAATGCCTTCATAGCAAGGCAGAGGAGATTTACACCCCTTTTTCGAAAGGAGATGTTGTACCTCATTAATACTATTGAGAAAGATGAGAAGATACACTTTGTTATGCACATTTATGCTTTTTATATCGGTTCCAGCACTCTGCAGATGGACTTCTGTACATACAAAATCAGCTATAACTAAAGGTGTGAAGATGCTTGATCAAACAGTCTGTTTCGAGCCTGATACTACTTCTGTACTCAAAAATCCCCTAACAGGTTGGGTGATGTATTTGGGACGTGCATGGGATGAAAACTTTTGGCAAACTCACGATTATGATGCTATGCCCGTAAATGGTGGGGATTCCACTGTTCGCGTGAGCGATTACGCCGGTACATGTTACATTCGCATCAATTGGAATATGCTTGAGAGTAAAGAGGGAGATTATGTATGGAACGATCCGGACTCACGTATCTATAAATTGCTTGCTTCGGTGCGTGAACGTGGTATGCGACTGGCTTTCCGTATCAATGTAGACAGCCGCGACCAAGGACAGAACACACCTCTTTATGTAAAGGAAGCCGGTGCGAAAGGTTTTCAAGCTCCTAATAATCCCCAAATATGGTCGCCTTATCCTGACGATGCTGTGTTTCAACAGAAATACGAAAAGTTCCTTCAAGCCTTTGCTGTTGCTTTTGACGATCCCGATAAAGTAGATTTTATTGATGCTTATGGGCTTGGTAAATGGGGAGAAGCACATGGCGTGAAGTATAATAACTACTCAAATAAAGTAGAAGTATTCGAGTGGATTACCGATACCTATGCAAAAGCTTTCAAACGTGTGCCATTGGTGATAAACTACCATCGTTTGGTGGGGGATACCATCAGCTGGGCAGAACCACACCCTGATAGTAAAAGATTGCTCGAAAGAGCCATTGCCAAAGGATACACCATTCGTCACGACGCTTTTGGCATGACTGGTTACTACGAACAGTGGGAAAAAGATTTTGCCCGTGCTTACCGCTTTCGCTTGCCCATCATTATGGAGGGAGGATGGATTACCGGAGCGCACCACCGTTACTGGATTGATCCTAGTGGCAAGTATCGCCAGGGGCATTCGGAAGATGTGCGCTGGGGCGAGTACGAAGAAAGCCGTAATGCCCATGTCAATATGATGGATCTTCGCATTGGTGATGAAGTAGCCTCGTGGTTTAATAGCTCTTTCGATTTGGTGAAGCGTTTCGAACGTGAGGGAGGATACCGGCTCTATCCCACTGAGGTAAGTTTTGTAAATAAAGCCCGTTCAGGCGAGCGTGTGAGCGTGCAACACAATTGGCGCAATCTAGGTTGGGGATACTGTCCTACCAATATTCCTCAATGGAAAGGAAAATATAAAGTCTGCATCGCTTTGATGGATGACAATCATAACATTGTGAAAAAACAGCTTGCAGATGAGGCTGATCTCTCAACTTGGGTACAAGGGCGTGATGGTCATTATACCACAACTGTCAATTTGGATGGACTTCAAAAGGGAAACTACACTTGGCTTATTGGTTTGGTTGATACAACCAAAGCATGCCAGCCGGGCTTGAAAATGGCGGTCGACAAGAATCTTCTATTTGAGGGATGGTGCAAAGTCGGTAAACTTAAAATCAACGACTAACTGGTAGATCACTCATAAATCGTTATGCAATAAATATTAATTATTAATCTTATATTATGAATCGAAAAACAATCACAACTACGGTGGTAAGCTTAGCAAAAGCTTTCTGTTTGGCTGGACTACTGTCTGTGCCCGCTTATTCTAGCGCGTCGACTGTTTCGTTCGAAAAGGTAAATGGGATGTATATCCTTAAAACCGAAGATTCGACAGTGAAACAAGTATTCGACTACATTGAAAAACATAGCCAATATGTTTTTGTCTATGATCAACCTGTAAAAGATCGTCTCAACAACAAAGTGAACATCGAGTTGAAAGGAAAGTCAATCGATGCTATTTTGACGGAAGTATGTCGGCTAGCCGATTTGAAATATACCATTCAGAACCGTCAAGTAACCATCACTGCTAATCCTTCTAAAAAGGCTACTACTCAAGTGAAAAAGGCGAAGCGCATCTCTGGTCAGGTAGTCGATGCAACTGATCTTCCGATGATTGGTGCTACGGTTCGTGTGAAAGGTAGTGATGCAGCTACTATCACCGACCTTGATGGTAAGTTTCAGATAGACGTTCCCGAGGGTAGCGAATTACTCATTAGCTATGTGGGCTTTGTGGACAAAATCGTGCGGATAGATAGCAAAAATATGTATGCCATAGTAATGGAAGAAGCTAGCAGAGCGCTCAACGAAGTAGTTGTTATCGGTTACGGTGTGGTAAAGAAGAAAGACCTTACCGGTGCGGTGGCAGCCGTGAAGGGAGAAGAACTGGTGAACAAGCGTACAGCCATGCTTTCCAATGCATTGCAAGGTTCACTCTCGGGTGTGATGGTGACGCGTAATAGCTCTGCTCCCGGTGCAGGAGCCGCCTCTATTCGTGTGCGTGGTATTACCACTATGGGTGAATCGAGCCCGTTAGTGATTGTAGACGGTGTGCAGAGTTCGCTCGACTATGTGAATTCTAATGATGTAGAGAGCATATCAGTATTGAAAGATGCTGCGGCTGCCAGTATCTATGGTTCGAAAGCTGCTGCTGGTGTTATCTTAGTTACTACCAAGCGTGGTAACGATACCGGTAAAATCAATCTGAAATATAATGCTGAATTTGGTTGGGAAATTCCTACCAAACAACCTAGTATGGTGGGAGTCACTCGCTACTTGGAGATGAGCAACGAGTTGAAATACAACGATAACCCTACTGGTGGTTTTTTCCAAGAATATACGGCTGACAAAACCAAGAATTGGGTGAAGTATAATGCTACTGATCCGAACAACTACCCCATTACCGATTGGACTGATCTGATTTTGAAGTCAAGTGCTCCCCGTATGACTCATACTCTCTCTGTATCAGGCGGTAACAAAGCGGTAAAGTCGGTAGCTACCCTTTCGTATGACGAAGTAGACGGTCTTTATGACGGTCGTGGTTTCCAACGCTACATGTTCCGTTCGAACAACGACTTTAATATCAATGATAAACTTAGTGCTCAAATAGACGTAAATATCCGTCATGCTAAGAGTACTGCCACAAACTATGACCCTTTTGATACCATGCGTAAAATGCCCGCCATTTACCCCGCAACCTGGGATGATGGTCGTTTAGCTTCGGGTAAGAGTGGTGCAAATCCTTATGGATTGCTTGTAGCCGGTGGTAATTCGGTAGCTCACAGTACGCAGGTGGCAGGTAAAGGTTCGCTAACCTTCAAGCCTATCAAGGGACTAAGCATCTCGGGTATCGTATCTCCTTTTATCAACTATCAAAAGAAGAAAGCGTTTAAAAACTCATGTGGATACACCTTGCCCGATGATCCCGAAACCTTTGGTGGTTATTTCGACTCCGGGAGCACTTGGACTACCAATTCGCTCACAGAAACTCGTAACGATGATTATAATGTCACTAGCCAGGCAATTGCTAACTATATGGGAACCTTTGGCAGTCATAATCTCACAGTAATGGCCGGTTTCGAAAACTACTATATGAAGAGCGAAAGTCTCGGTGCTGCGCGCGATAAATATGAACTGACCGGTTATCCTTACCTCAATATCGGTTCGGAAGATTTCCAAACCAATAGCGGTACAGGTTCAGAGTATACTTCAAACTCTGTTTTTGGCCGTGTTATTTATTCGTATGCCGATCGTTACCTGTTCCAGGCTAACGTGCGTCACGATGGTAGTTCACGTTTTGCCAAAGGTTATCGTTGGGGGACTTTCCCCTCATTTTCAGCTGGTTGGGTAGCGAGTGAAGAGAAGTTCATGAAGAACCTCAAATGGGATTGGCTTTCATTCTTGAAGTTGCGTGGTTCATGGGGTATGTTAGGTAACGAACGTATCGGCAGCAACTACTTCCCTTACATTGCTTTGATGAGTTTTGGTAATTCACTTTTCTATATGGCTGATGGAAGTGTAGTTTCTGATAAAACTGCTCGTCCTGCTGTGTTGGCTGTAGAAGATATTACTTGGGAAACGACTACCAGTACTGACTTAGGTCTGGATGTCAATTTTTTGAACAACCGTCTGCAGTTTCATTTCGATTACTATTGGAAAGAGACCAAGGACATGTTGCTGAATATTGAAATCCCTTACTTCATGGGATATAACAACCCTAGTACGAATGCAGGTAAGATGTCTACTCATGGTTATGATATTGAAGTGGCATGGAACGATCAGATAGGAGATTTTAAGTATGGTATAAATGTGAATTTCTCCGACTTCCTTTCGAAGATTGATTATATGAATGATGGTGAGCAAATCAGCGGTGGTAAGATTAAACGTGCCGGCGTGCTCTTCAATGAATTCTATGGTTATGTGTGCGAGGGCATCTATCAAACTCAAGAAGAAGTGAACAACTCGGCTCGCACTAGTACTACCGTTACAGTAGGTGACTTGAAGTATCGCGACATCAGTGGTCCCGATGGTGTGCCCGATGGCGTAATCAGTCCCGAATACGACCGTGTACCTTTGGGTAACTCACTGCCTCGTTTCCAGTATGGTGGTAGCCTTAACGCTTCGTACAAAGGCATTGATTTCAGTCTTGCTTTCCAAGGCATCGGCAAGCAAAATTCTTACCTCTCTACTTCTATGGTGCAACCTTTGCGTGATAACTATGGTAACGTACCAGCCATTCTCGAGGGTAAATATTGGAGTCCTTTCAATACTACTGAAGAGAATTTAGCAGCCAAGTATCCCCGCCTTTCAAATGTGTCGAAGAGCAATAACTATGCTACCTCTAGCTTCTGGATGTTCAACGGTTCATACTTCCGTTTGAAGAATATCACATTAGGCTATACCCTGCCTAAGAGTTGGACACAAAAAGCCGGTATAAACCGTGCCCGCTTCTATGTGAGCGGTAGTGACCTTTTCTGTTTGAGCAATTTCCCTAGTGGTTGGGATCCTGAAATGGGTACATCGGATTATCCTATTACCACTTCTTTAGTAATGGGCATACAAGTTAACTTTTAAATAAATAGGAATAGAATATGAAAACAAAGATATTATTAGCCGGAATGTGCCTGAGTCTTGCTGCTTGCGAGAGCATGGACTTGGTACCCAAATCGCAAGGTAATACAGAATCTTGGTACACATCCGAAACAGAATTGCGTTTGGCTTCCAATGATTTCTACATTTTAGGTTATTGGCAAGAACCTCTTAGCTCATCCGAACAGTGGTCGGACAACACAACCTATCGTCAGACGAATCGTAACCCTGGAAGTGGTGGAACTGTGCTTGATGGAACCCTGAACGGCCAGCAGTATGAAGTATATGCTTTGTGGCAGCAATCATTCAAACTTATTGCCCGCACCAACACAATGCTCGAAAATATTCATAAGTCAAAGGGTGCTGTGACAGAGGAAGTTTACAATCGTTATGCCGGTGAGGCTTATTTCTGTCGTGCCTGTAAATATGCTGAACTGATCTTCTTTTATGGTGATGTGCCCTATCAGGAAGAGACTATAACCATTTCCGAAGCTTTGCAACGTGGTCGCAGACCTAAAGCGGAAGTGATTCCTTTGGTGTATGCTGATTTCGATAAAGCCATTGCCGGTTTGCCTGAAAGCTATGGAAAAGACGAAAATATCCATCCTACCAAAGGAGCAGCCCTGGCTATGAAAGCGCGTTTTGCCCTCTATATGGGTGATTATGAGATAGCTGCACAAGCCGCCAAAGCTTGTATGGATCTTAAACTCTATTCTTTGGAACCTGACTATGCTAAACTTTTCAAGCAGAGCACCAAACTAAACGACGAGAAAGTGTTCGTGATACCTCGCTCTATTGAAAACGAAGTGATGCTCGATTCCTGGATTGTGAAGAACGGCCTTCCCCGTAATGCCGGAGGATATGGCTCATACAATCCCTCATGGGACCTCTTGGCTTCATATCTCTGTACTGACGGGCTACCTATTGACGAATCACCGTTGTTTGATCCTCGCAAGCCTTTCAAGAACCGTGACCCGCGTTGTACAATGACCATCGTTGAATTCAATACCGAGCACTGTGGTTTCGAATACGACCCCAGTCCTGCAGCTAAAACTGTAATGAACTATACCACAGGTAAGACACAAAGCAACCAAGATACCCGTATCGTGAATCAATATAGTTCATATACAGGATTGTTGTGGAAGAAAGGTATTGATGCTACGTGGACAGTAGACCAAAAGGTAGAACAAGACTATATCATAATGCGCTATGCTGACGTACTGTTGATTTATGCTGAAGCCATGATAGAACAGAACCTGATTGACGACAGCGTGCTGAAAGCCATTAATATGGTACGTGCTCGTGCTTATGGTGTGAATGTAACAGCTACTGATAGTTATCCTGCCGTGACCACTACCAACCAAACCGAACTGCGACGTGCCCTGCGTATAGAGCGCCGCATGGAGTTTGCCATGGAGAACCAACGCCTGCAAGACTTGATGCGCTGGAAATTGGCAGGAAAAGCATTGAATGGTTACAATTACATCATGCTTATCGACCCCACAGAATTGCTGAACAATATCGTGAACAAGAACCTCTGGTTCTGGGGAATGACTCCGCAAATCGACGAAGATGGTTTAGCAGACTTTGCAGCTCTCTTTAATGCCGGTTATTGTTCGCAGGGTGCTAAACGCATCTTCCCCGAACGCGAATATTTGTGGCCGCTGCCTACACATGATGTGGAGTTGTGTCCCAACTTGTTACCCAACAATCCGGGTTATTAATCCTATAAACTATTACGAACATGAAAACAATGCATTTATATAGAAACCTTGGAATGGTGGCTGTGGGAATGATGAGCATGCTTGCCACCTCGTGCGAAGAGGAGATAGACAATACTGCCTCACGCAACCAGTCGGAGATTGAGTTGACTCCTTCGGGCGAATATATTAAGCTCGATGAAAGTAAACCCAACGAGACAGCTTTTACGCTGAAGTGGAGCACCGCTCACAATTTTGGTGAAGATTATATCACAACTTATAAATACGAGATGCAGCTTATCGGTAGCGATGTTGCAAATATCAAGGAATTTGATGATGATGGTGAATTTCTTCGCTCGTACACCAACAAAGAGATGCAGGATATATTGGTCGATTACTTCGGTCTTACCACCAGTACCATTGGCGAAGTTCTTTTTACTGTTACAGCCAACTTTGAAGGTCCCCGTCTTATGGTGCCCGATATTGCTACTGCAACGGTGAAGTTCAAAACTTATGGCCCCAAACAGTATAAAGCTGATAACCTTTATGTGGGAGGTACTGCCGTAGGCGATGATAATATTAAGATGACGTTGAAAGACGAGACAAACAGAATTTATAGTTACGAAGGAGCTTTGGTTGCCGGTAAGATAAACTTCCCCGTTGACTATGCCGACGAATTGAATGCCATTGGCCCGGAAACCGCCGATGCCCCCATCACCACAGGTGAAATGGCAGGCGTCATATCCGATCGCGCTGAAGCCAATTCGTGGGTAATTCCATCTGCAGCTACCTATCGTATCACTGTGAATATGAGTAAACAGACGGTGAAGATAGTAGAAGCTGGTGCTGTAGTTGAAGCCGACCAGATATTCCTGGCTGGTAGTGCCGTAGGTGGGGAACAGATTGAGATGGCTCAAGCCCTCGAAAATGACCAGATCTATGCTTGGCGTGGTGCACTGAAAGCTGGTAACCTTTACATCCCGCTCACCTTCGAAGGTGAACAAGCGATGGCCATTGTACCGGAAATAGCTGATAGTCATGACATCGAAGATGGTCAATTGTCAACATTCGGACAAGTACTCATTAGCAAAGTGGATAAACAATATTGGACAATTCCGGCCGATGGAACTTACCGCATTGTATTGAATAAGGAGGAGAAATCTATTACCATCTATTCGACCGCTACCGATCTGAAACCACTCACCGTATCGTTCAACAATACCGAACTGGGGAAAAACCCATGGAGTCAGGAAGTCAATGTACTGCACATGTATGGTGGTTTCAATAGTTTTGCTTACGATTCGGGTATTGATGAAGAAACCGGAAAAAGCTTCAAGTACTGTCAAGTGAAGTATAACCTTATTCAGAGTGTTGCCAATCCAAAAGTATTCGTTTATAAAGGTGATGTATTGCCACGTAATGAATATAAGGATAATTATGGGAAGACA
This sequence comes from Bacteroides sp. D55t1_190419_B8, assembly GCF_015558905.1. Classification (NCBI taxonomy): domain Bacteria; kingdom Pseudomonadati; phylum Bacteroidota; class Bacteroidia; order Bacteroidales; family Bacteroidaceae; genus Bacteroides; species Bacteroides sp. D55t1_190419_B8. The sequence continues at coordinate 74,393 of NZ_JADMOU010000008.1, read as the reverse complement.
AATGCCGGTTGGGTGAACTTCAGCACGCTGCGATATGCTAATAACGGATGGTTCGTTGGTTCTACTGCTGATGCTGTTCGTAATAGCTACAATGGATACACTACAGTAACAGCAGGTAAGATAGAAGGAGCCGTAACAGGTCAGGGCAATAACCGCTATGCTTATTTCCTCATCCCGGAGGGCTGTAACTATGTGGTAGTGGACCTGGAGAACAACACTGTACTCTTTGATATTAAATAAATCCAAAATGAAAGAATAAGAGGTGGAGCTTTTATCACTTCACTTCTTATTCTACCTTTAAATGATAACAATAAACGAGATATATTTTATGAACAAAATAATAAAAAACAGCATCAAGACCTTGTCGATGTGTCTGCTGGCTACTACGCCTTTCATTGGCACTGCTTGTTCAGACGATGATGCCCCTATAACCGATTATAGTTGGAACATTGAAGGCAACACGACCGTCAATATCATGCCCGAACGCTACCAACTGCAGCGTAACCCTATGAGTGGATGGGTCATTTACGCGGGTATTGGAAGTGGTATGATGATGGATTTCTGGGATCTTTATGATAACTTCGAGTCGTCAGAAGGTACTGTGAAGGTATCTGACTATGGCAATACGCTCTACGTACGTGGTCTTTGGAGTAACTTTAATCCTGAAAAAGGCAAATATGTATGGGATGAAAGTGTACAGACCGAACCTGCCAAGCGTTTTCGTATGCTGGTGGAAGGAGCTAAAGAACGAAACTTGAAGCTCGCCTTTACCTTTGTGTGTGATAGTCGTGACAAACATGAAGATGCCTGTCCCGATTATGTAAAAGAGGCCGGTGCTGAAGGATTTACCACTACTACCGGTAGTGTAAACGTATGGACACCTTATCCGGACGATCCCATTTTCCAGAGGGAGTATGAAGAGTTCCTTACTGCTTTTGCAGCCAAATACAATGATCCTGATGTCACTCAATTTGTGAGTGGTTTTGGATTAGGCAAATGGGGCGAGACTCACACCCTGAAATACTCTACAGGTGATGAAGCTCCTAGACAAGCAGTATTTGAATGGATTACAGACGTAATGTCACGCCTTTTCACTAAAGTGCCTATCATGATTAATTATCATCGCTGTTTGCTTAGTGGCAAAGAGTTTAGTGATACCGATACCGATGTAGCTGCCGATATGGTGAAACGTGCCGTAGCTAAAGGCTTCTGTTTGCGTCACGATGCTTTCGGCATGAAGCAATATTATAAGGATTGGGAGCGTGGCATCAGTACTACCTATCATGGTATCGTACCTATTACTATGGAAGGTGGTTGGGTAGAATCATCACACGGTGGTTCTATTGCCGGCGATGGTTACAAGAATTTTGCCGAGGTGCGCCAGGGAGAATATGATGAAGCCAAGGGTGGTTATGTCAACATGATGGACCTCCGCTTTGATACCAACGTGAACAAAGGTGAAACTCATTCTTGGTTCAATACAGCTTTCCATTTGGTGAAGGAGTTTATTGCCGAAGGTGGTTACCGTCTCTATCCCGACCGTCTGTCTATTCCTACTATAGCTCGTAGTGGCAGTAGTGTATCACTTACTCACCGCTGGTCGAACTTGGGTTGGGGTTACTGTCCTACCAATTTGCCGCAGTATGGTGACAAGTACAAACTTGCTATCGCTCTGCTCGATAAGAATACAGAGGAGCCCGTCCGCATCTATATAGAAGACAAAGCAAACATTGCCACTTGGATGAAGGGAGCTCCCAAGACTTACACTACTAATATCAAACTCACTGATGTAGCCGCAGGGAATTACATTTGGGCAGTAGGATTGGTAGATACTACCAAAGAGAATGCCATTGGTATCTTAATTTCAGCCCGCGATGAGTATCAAACCTCCAAAGGTTGGGTGAAAGTGGGTGATATAACTATTCAATAATTAAAAACGCTGTGCTATGATGAAAAAAATCTTACTGACATGCATAGCCGTAGCCTGTAGCCTTGTGGCTGTAGCCGGAGAACTGCTCATCGAAGCAGAAAGCTTCAGCCAGCGAGGCGGCTGGGTGCTCGACCAGCAGTTCATGGATCAAATGGGTTCACCCTATCTCATGGCACATGGCATGGGTATTCCTGTGGCCGATGCTACGGCAGAAATCAATATTCCCCAGGCGGGCACTTACTATGTATATGCCCGCACCTACAACTGGACTTCACCTTGGACCGATGCCGAAGGGCCCGGAAAGTTTCGTCTGGCTTTAGGTGGTAAGTTACTGAAAACTACGTTGGGACACACCGGTAATTCCTGGCAATGGCAGTCCGCCGGCAAGGTCGTATTGAAGGCGGGTACTATCACCCTTGCTTTGAAAGACCTTACAGGTTTTAATGGTCGTTGTGATGCCATCTATCTCACGACTGATATGAATGCGCAACCCACTGCATGGGGCGAGGCAGAGACAGCTGCACTTCGTGCCCGCTTGCAACAACAACAAACGGTGCCCACCCATCAGTACGACTTTGTGGTAGTGGGAGGAGGCGTAGCCGGCATGTGTGCCGCTACGGCTGCTGCCCGGTTAGGTTGTAGGGTGGCATTAGTGAACGATCGTCCTGTACTGGGTGGTAATAATTCGTCGGAGATACGTGTACACCTGGGTGGTATCATCGAAAAGGGGCCCAACGAGGGGTTAGGCCGTATGATACGCGAATTCGGTCATGAACGTTCCGGTAATGCCCAACCGGGTGACTATTATGAAGATCAGAAAAAGGAAGACTTTATAGCTGCCGAAAAGAATATCACCCTTTATGCTTCGCAACGTGCTGTGGCCGTAAAGATGCAGGGTGATCGCATAGCATCAGTCACTATTCAACATATTGAGACGGGTGAACAAACCGAACTTACCGCTCCTCTTTTTAGTGACTGCACTGGCGATGCTACCATAGGCTACTTAGCCGGTGCCGATTGGACTATGGGACGTGAAGGCCGCGATGAATATGGCGAAAGTCTCGCTCCCGAGCAGCCCGACTCGCTAGTGATGGGCGCATCGGTACAATGGTATAGCAAGGACATGAAGAAGAAGACCTCTTTCCCCCGCTTCGAATATGGTATGCGCTTTGGCGCTGATAATTGCGAGCCTGTAACTATGGGCGAATGGAAATGGGAAACAGGAATGAACCGTAATCAAATCACCGAGGCTGAACGCATACGCGACTATGGACTTTTGGTGGTATATTCCAATTGGAGCTATCTGAAGAATCACTATGCGGATCGTAAAAAGTATGCCAACCGTTCACTCGATTGGGTGGCGTATGTTTCCGGTAAACGTGAATCTCGCCGCCTTCTGGGCGACTATGTGTTAGCACAAGACGATATAGACAAAAATGTGGCGCACGAGGATGCTTCGTTTACTACCACTTGGAGTATCGACCTCCACTTCCCCGATAGCGTGAACAGTGTGCGTTTTCCTGATAATGAATTCAAGTCGGCAACGGTGCATCGTTGGATTCATCCTTACGCTGTCCCTTATCGTTGTCTTTATTCGCGCAATGTGGATAACCTCTTTATGGCAGGTCGTAATATGAGTTGCACACACGTAGCCTTGGGTACGGTGCGTGTGATGCGTACTACTGGTATGATGGGCGAAGTAGTAGGTATGGCAGCCGGACTCTGTCATAAGCATGGCGTAGAACCGCGTGATATCTATCATCATCATCTGCCCGAATTAAAGCAGCTTATGCAGGCAGGCTTGGGCAAACACAATGTACCCGATAACCAACGTTTCAACGAACCCAACAAATTGTTGGAGGCTCCGGCTTACATCAAACCGCAGACAAACTATGAGTAAAAAAAGTATTATCACGATATTTCTCTCAACCATATTGGGATTGCCGCTTTGGGGGGGACAACACTATTATGCTTTCCTGAAAGGTGATACACTACGTATGGGCAATAACTACATGGAGCGTACCATGCTGTGGAATAATGGTACACCTGTCACCATTAGCCTCACCGATAAGCTATGTGGAAAAATAATCCCGGCTCAAGGCAAAGAGCCCGACTTCTCGATTGTGAAAGGCATCTCTACAGCTGCTACTTTCACTGTGAATGAGATTCCAACGAATGGTATACATGCCAGCTATCTGCAAGCCACTGTGGCTTGCACCATCGGTTCTCTAAGTATAGAACGTCGCTATCGCATTTATGCAGACTGTCCCGCCATTGCCTGCGATACCTATCTGAAAGGACAAGTAGAACTTTACCAGAATAAAGATGACAATCGTTCTAATGCCGATCGTAAAAATATAGAGCACACAGCCGATATGACTACGGGGGTGAAAACTCCGACGATTGACAGATTGCAACTCTCCGGTAATCATTGGCGTGCCCGTACGGTAGAGTTCTTCGACTATACTGATTGGAACGACAATCTGGTGACAGAACGTACCTGGCTTCCTTACCGTCGCAATACCTATCGTGGTAATCTGCTTTTTGCTCACGATGTGGCTACCCGGCAAGGTTTCTTTTTCTTGAAAGAGGCTCCTTGCAGCAGTACCCAATTACATTATAATGGTTCCGACTTCGTGGCCGACTTTAGCGATTTTATGGTAGTGGGTCTGGGCATTGCATCTGATGATGTGAAACCGGATAGCTGGACTCGTGTTTATGGATGCGTTACCGGTGTCTATACCGGAGATGAACAAGAAGCACTAACAGCATTGCGCCTTTATCAAAAACAACTGCGCCACCACACTGCCGCACAGGATGAGATGATTATGCTCAATACCTGGGGTGACCGTAGTCAGGATGCCAAAATAGATGAGGCTTTCTGTCTGGCTGAGCTGGATCGTGCCGCACGTCTGGGTGTCACCCTCTTTCAACTGGACGATGGTTGGCAGAGCGGAAAAAGTCCCAACTCAAAGACAGCCGGAGGCAGCTTTAAAGATATTTGGAAAAATGCCGATTACTGGACGCCCAACCCCACGAAATTCCCTCATGGACTGAAACGCATTGTAGAGAAAGGAAAGAAATTGGGTATTCGTATCGGATTATGGTTCAATCCTAGTATACAGAATGATTTTGCCGATTGGCAAAAAGACGCGCAAGTCATTATCGGGCTTTACAAGGAGTATGGCATCTGCTGTTTCAAGATAGATGGCTTACAAATACCTACTAAAACAGCCGAACAGAATTTGCGCCGGTTGTTTGATGCCGTGTTAGCACAAACCAACCATGAGGTGATTTTCAACCTCGATGCCACTGCCGGTCGTCGCGGTGGATATCATTATATGAATGAGTATGGCAATATCTTCCTGGAAAACCGTTATACCGATTGGGGCAACTATTATCCCTATCGCACCTTGCGTAATCTTTGGATGCTGTCTCGCTATGTACCGGCCGAGAAGATGCAGATAGAATTCCTTAATAAATGGCGTAATGCCGATAAGTACAGCACTACCGATCCATTTGCTCCCGCTCGTTATAGTTTCGACTACCTCTTTGCCATCACCCTGGCGGCACAGCCATTGGCTTGGATGGAGGCTTCGAACCTGCCCGAAGAGGCTTATGCTACGGCAACTCTGCTCAAGGAATATCAACCCTTGCAACTTCAATTTCATCAAGGCATCATATTACCCATTGGTGAAGAACCTTCGGGACGCTCGTGGACAGGATTTCAATCAATAGTCTCTGACACGCAAGGTTATCTCATTATTTACCGCGAAGACAATGATATAGCCAAAAGAACCATTGATACTTGGCTTCCGGAAGGCAAGAAGGTAACTTTTACTCCTTTGATGGGAAATGGCAAAAAGTTTGTTGCTGAAGTTGGTGTACAGGGTAAAGTAAGTTTCGAGCTGAATGATAAGAATTCTTTCACTCTTTATCAATATCAGGTAAAACCATGAAAAGACTATAAACAATAATGGAATTATGATAAAAAGTTTGCGTTCTGTTTTTCTTGCTTTGTTTGTTGCCGTGCAATTCGTTGTGTACGGGCAACCGGCGGAAAGGCTGATTCAAGTGCTGGTCACTCCCGACCACACCAATTGGTTGTATCAACCGGGAGAAAAAGTGAAATTCAAAGTAGCTGTACTGAAATGCAATATTCCACAGGATCATCTGGAAGTGCGTTATGAGATTTCGGAAGATATGATGAAACCTCATCAGACAGGTAAACAACCTTTGAAGAATGAAAAGCTCGAAATTAATGCAGGTACAATGAAAAAAGAGGGTTTCCTGCGTTGCCGTGCTTTTGTCAGTTATCAAGGGCGTGAATATGAAGGTGTAGCTACCGTCGGCTTTGATCCGGAGAAGCTACAACCGACTACTCCGTTGCCCGCCGATTTTCTTGAATTCTGGAAGAGCACCAAAGAAGCCGCTGAAAAGTGGGCGCTGGAACCTATAATGACTTTATTGCCGGAAAAGTGTACGGACAAAGTGAATGTATATCATGTTTCTTTTGCGAATAATGACTATGCATCCCGTATGTATGGCATCCTTTGTGTGCCGAAAGCTCCTGGAAAATATCCGGCCATCTTGAAAGTACCGGGTGCAGGTATCCGCGCATATAACGGAGAGCCTGAACGTGCCGGAAATGGTTTTATCATTTTGGAGATCGGCATTCACGGCATTCCGGTCAACCTGACGGGAGATGTATATCACCGACTTTATAACGGGGCCTTGAAGAATTACCATTCATTCAACACGGACGATCGGGATAAGTATTATTATAAACGGGTTTATACAGGCTGTGTAAGAGCCATTGATTTCATTTACACACTTCCCGAATTTAATGGTAATCTGGCAACTTTCGGTGGAAGCCAGGGCGGAGCACTTTCCATAGTGATTGCCGGACTGGATAACCGTGTCAAAGGATTAGTTTCTTTCTATCCGGCTTTGTGTGATATTGCAGGTTATGCTCATGGTCGTGCAGGAGGTTGGCCGCACATGTTTAAGGATGAAAGGAACCGGACACCGGAGAAGATTAAAACCATCCAGTATTTTGATGTAGTCAACTTTGCCCGGCAGGTTAAAGTACCGGGATTCTATACTTTCGGTTATAATGATATGGTCTGTCCGCCTACCACCACTTATTCGGCTTACAACATGATTAATGCTCCGAAAGAGTTGTTCGTGGCCGAAACGACTGCCCATTATGCCTATGCAGAGCAGTGGAGTGCTGCCTGGAACTGGGTGATGAATTTCCTGAAGAATGAATCGAGAAACGAATAATGTATAAATACCACAAACTAATAGATAAATGAAAATAGGTAAGAAATTAAATCTATGTCTGTTGTTGCTGATCGCTTTTGCAGGAAGCGTTGCGGCACAGGAACTGATAACGAATGTCTACGGTCGTGACATTCATTCACTGAATGGTAAATGGAATGCCATTATCGACCTGTACGACCAGGGACAACGAATGAAAATCTATGAAAATCAGCAACCGAAAGGAAATACTGATTTCTACGAATATGCATTCGAAGGCGGCTTGCGTCTTAATGTCCCGGGAGACTGGAACTCGCAGTCGTCCGAACTGAAATATTATGAGGGTACTGTATGGTATGCGCGTCATTTTGATGCCAAACGTCTGGCAGACAAGCGTCAGTTTCTTTATTTTGGTGCTGTCAGCTATCGTTGCAAAGTCTACCTGAACGGAAAAGAAATAGCAGAACATGAAGGCGGGTTCACCCCTTTCCAAGTAGAAGTGACGGACCTGTTGAAAGACGGCGATAACTTCCTGGCAATAGAAGTGAACAATCGTCGTACCAAGGACGCCATTCCTGCTATGGCGTTCGATTGGTGGAATTATGGCGGCATCACAAGAGATGTGTTGCTGGTGAAAACTCCCCGCACATTTATAGAAGATTACTTCATCCAACTGGATAAAAACGCTCCCGACCGGATCATTGCCCGTGTACGTCTTTCTGATAAAAAGGCGGGTGAAAAGGTGACAGTCGCCATTCCCGAACTTAAAATCAATGCGGAACTTACTACTGATGCGGAAGGAAAAGCGGAAACCGTATTGAATGCAAAGAAACTGCAACGCTGGTCGCCCGAAGAACCGAAACTCTATGGCGTGGCCATTTCTTCAAGTACCGATCGCGTGGAGGAACAAATAGGCTTCCGTAACATCACAGTGAAAGGAACGGATATTTACCTGAACGGGAAACCGACATTTATGTGTTGCATCTCTTTCCATGAAGAGATTCCGCAGCGCATGGGACGTGCTTTCTCGGAAGCCGATGCATCCATGTTGCTGAATGAAGCTAAGGCGCTTGGTGTGAACATGATTCGTCTGGCACATTATCCGCAGAATGAATACACGGTACGCTTGGCAGAAAAGATGGGTTTCCTTCTCTGGCAGGAAACTCCTATTTGGCAAGGCATTGACTTTACAGACAAAGATACCCGTAAGAAAGCACAGAAGATGCTTTCTGAAATGATAAAGCGCGATCAGAATCGTTGTGCAGTAGGTTACTGGGGTGTTGCCAATGAAACACAGCCTTCCAAAGAACGGAATGATTTTTTGACTTCCCTGCTTGAAACAGGCAAACAGCTGGATACTACCCGTCTGTATGTCGCCGCTTTTGACCTTGTGCGCTTTAACAGTGAGAAACAGCGTTTGGTAATGGAAGATTCCTTTACTTCCCAATTAGATGTCGTAGCAATCAATAAATATATGGGCTGGTATCATCCATGGCCTGTTGAACCGAAAGATGCAATTTGGGAAGTAGTGACGCACAAACCGTTGATTATTTCTGAATTTGGTGGTGAAGCATTGTACGGTCAGTCTGGCGATGAGAATGTAGTCAGCTCCTGGAGTGAAGAGTATCAGGCACGTCTGTATAGAGACAATATTCGTATGTTCGACAATATCCCTAACCTGCGTGGAGTATCTCCCTGGATTCTGTTCGACTTCCGTTCTCCGTTCCGTTTCCACCCCACTAATCAGGATGGCTGGAACCGCAAAGGGTTAATATCCGATCAGGGAATGCGCAAGAAGGCATGGTATCTTATGAGAGATTATTACATGAAAAAAAGAAATAACTAATAGGTTTAGCTATATTTGATTGTGATGAAGAGATATAGAATTGTTGCGATTTGTATGTTCATATTGCTCCTTCTGACGGAGGGGGTATATGGACAACAAAAGGTAGTTAAGATATTGGCTATCGGCAATAGCTTTTCCCAAGATGCCGTGGAGCAATATCTGCATGAACTTGCGGAAGCCGAAGGTATTTCAACCATAATCGGCAATATGTTTATTGGTGGCTGTTCCTTAGAACGCCATGTGAAGAATGCCCGTGAAAATGCTCCTGCCTATGCCTACCGGAAAATCGGTACAGATGGAAAGAAACGGGAAAAAGGCAAGATGTCTTTGGAAATGGTACTGGCGGATGAAGACTGGGATTATGTCAGCCTGCAACAGGCAAGTACTTTTTCGGGAATGTATGAGACGTATGAAGCCTCTCTTCCCGAGCTCATAGAGTATGTAAAAGCACGTATTCCCAAGAAAACAAAGTTGATGCTGCACCAGACTTGGGCCTATGCATCCACTTCCAATCACGATGGATTTAAAAACTACAACCGCGATCAGCTGACGATGTATCACGCAATTGTAGATGCAGTGAAAAAAGCAGGTAAGGCATATAAGATTAAGATGATTATCCCTACGGGCACTGCCATACAGAATGCCCGTACCTCTTTCATCGGCGATCATATGAACCGTGACGGATATCATCTGGATGTGAAAGTCGGACGTTATACTGCTGCCTGCACTTGGTTCGAACGTATCTTCAAACGCAATGTAATCGGAAATCCTTATGGCCCGGAGAGCCTGGATGAGGCTCGAAAAGCTGTTGCCCAGAAAGCTGCTCATGCAGCAGTGAAGCATCCGTATAGGGTGACTGATTTATCTGAAAGACAATAAAAAGAAGCCATGTTGTGGCTGTCTGATAAAGCTATATTTATATACTAATTAACCGACGAAAACATCGATGAGAAAGAAAGTATTGGTTTACGGATTATGTTTGCTAGGTTCTATATGCACCCTTTCGGCAAAAGATAAAAAAGATGTTGCACTATATAAAGACGCAAAGGCTCCGATTGAGAAACGCGTAGATGATCTCCTATCCCGCATGACTTTGGAAGAGAAAGTGATGCAGCTTAATCAATATACCCTGGGACGGAATAACAATGTGAATAATGTAGGTGAAGAAGTGAAGAAAGTGCCCGCAGAAATCGGTTCTCTGATTTACTTCGAAACAAATCCCGCACTGCGTAATAGTATGCAGAAAAAAGCGATGGAAGAGTCTCGTCTGGGTATTCCTATTATTTTCGGCTACGATGCAATTCATGGTTTCCGTACCGTGTATCCTATTTCGTTGGCACAGGCTTGTTCCTGGAATCCGGATTTGGTAGAGCAGGCGTGTGCTGTATCTGCACAGGAAGCGCGTATGTCGGGAGTGGACTGGACTTTCTCACCGATGATTGACGTGGCTCGTGATCCTCGCTGGGGACGTGTGGCAGAGGGTTATGGTGAAGATCCTTATACAAACGGGGTATTCGGTGCAGCTTCCGTCAAAGGTTATCAAGGAGATGACTTGTCAGCAGAAAAACGTATGGCAGCTTGTCTGAAACATTATGTAGGTTACGGGGCATCCGAAGCTGGGCGTGACTATGTCTATACCGAGATCTCCAAACAAACTCTTTGGGATACTTATCTGCTCCCTTACGAGATGGGTGTGAAAGCAGGTGCGGCAACACTGATGAGTTCCTTTAATGATATCAGCGGTGTGCCGGGTTCGGCCAATCCTTACATAATGACCGAGATATTAAAGAAACGTTGGGGGCATGATGGGTTTATTGTTTCCGATTGGGGAGCCATCGAACAGTTGAAAAATCAGGGATTGGCAGCGACCAAAAAAGAAGCAGCCTGGCATGCGTTTACTGCCGGTCTTGAAATGGATATGATGTCTCATGCTTACGACCGCCATTTGCAAGAGTTGGTAGAAGAGGGCAGAGTATCGGTAGCTCAAGTAGATGAGGCTGTACGTCGTGTTCTACTTTTGAAATTCCGTCTCGGCCTGTTCGAACGTCCTTATACTCCCGCAACAAGTGAGAAAGAACGTTTCTTCCGTCCGCAAAGTATGGATATTGCAGCCCGGCTTGCGGCGGAATCCATGGTCTTGCTGAAAAATGAAAACAAAACATTACCGCTGACTGATAAAAAGAAGATTGCCGTGGTAGGACCAATGGCAAAAAATGGTTGGGACTTGTTGGGTTCTTGGTGTGGTCATGGAAAAGATACGGATGTTGCCATGCTCTATAATGGACTGGCTACTGAATTTACAGGAAAAGCTGAATTGCGTTATGCAGCAGGCTGTGCTACGAAAGGAGATAACAGAGAAGGATTTGCAGAAGCATTGGAAGCTGCACGCTGGTCTGATGTAGTTGTTCTTTGTTTGGGTGAGATGATGACCTGGAGTGGTGAGAATGCTTCCCGTTCTTCTATCGCATTGCCGCAGATTCAGGAAGAGCTGGCCGCAGAACTGAAGAAAGCCGGAAAGCCTATTGTACTGGTATTGGTGAATGGACGTCCGTTGGAATTGAATCGTCTGGAACCGATTTCCGATGCTATACTGGAAATCTGGCAACCGGGTGTGAATGGAGCGTTGCCGATGGCCGGTATATTATCAGGACGTATCACCCCATCCGGTAAACTTGCCATGACGTTCCCTTATTCCACAGGACAAATTCCTATTTATTACAATCGCCGCAAGAGCGGACGTGGGCATCAAGGATTCTATAAAGATATAACAAGCGATCCGTTGTATCCGTTCGGGCATGGATTAAGTTATACTGAATTTAAGTATGGCACCGTTACCCCTTCTGCTACTAAAGTGAAGCGCGGCGATCGATTGTCTGCAGAAGTGACTGTTACCAATGTCGGTGCTCGCGATGGAGCAGAGACTGTTCATTGGTTTATATCCGATCCGTATTGCTCGATTACCCGCCCGGTGAAAGAACTGAAACATTTTGAAAAACAGTTGATTAAAGCCGGAGAAACGAAGACTTTCCGTTTTGACATAGACCTGGAACGTGATTTCGGTTTTGTCAATGAGGATGGTAAACGATTCCTTGAAGCCGGAGAATATCATATTTTGGTACAGGGACAGACCGTTAAAATAGAACTGATAGACTAAAAATGTAAAGAACAAAAGTGTGTCAAGAGCTGATAGCCAAGTTGGTTTTTGACATATGCTATATTAATACAAAATCACCATGAAAAAGAAAATAGGAGGCATAGGTTTATGTATGCTTGCATGGAGCATATTAACCTGTGCGCAGACAATCACTCCCCAAGCCGAACAACGTGCCAGGGAAATTGTATCTAAAATGACTTTGCAAGAGAAAATAGAGTATATCTCCGGATATACCAGCTTCTCGCTTCGTGCAATCCCCCGTTTGGGAATTCCTGAAATAAAACTGGCGGACGGACCGCAGGGAATTCGTAATCATGCCCCCAAGAGCACTCTCTATCCTTCTGGAATACTTTCCGCTTCTACCTGGAACCGGAGTCTGCTTTATCAACTGGGGCAAGGATTGGGACAGGATGCCAAAGCTAGAGGAGTGAATATACTGCTCGGGCCGGGAGTAAATATCTACCGCGCTCCTATGTGTGGACGTAACTTTGAATACTTTGGCGAAGACCCTTATTTAACGGGTGAAACGGCTAAACAATATATCCTGGGCGTGCAATCGGAAGGAGTTATTGCCACCATCAAGCACTTTGCAGCTAATAATCAGGAATGGAGCCGTCATCATGCCAGTTCGGACATAGACGAACGTACTTTGCACGAGATTTATTTTCCGGCCTTTCGGAAAGCTGTACAGGAAGCGAATGTAAGTGCTGTTATGAACAGCTATAATCTTCTGAACGGTGTCCATGCTACCGAACATAAATGGTTGAATATTGATATCTTGCGTAATCTCTGGGGATTTAAAGGTATCTTAATGTCGGACTGGACTTCCGTATATTCTGCCGTAGGAGCCGCTAATGCCGGACTTGATCTTGAAATGCCGAAAGGACGTTTTATGAATGTCGACAATCTTATACCTGCTATCAAAAACGGTACGGTGACAGAAGAAACCATCAATCTGAAAGTGCAGCATATCTTGCAGACCTTGATTGCTTACGGCATGCTGGATAAGGAACAGAAAGACAGTAACATCGCGCAGGATAATCCTTTTTCCCGCCAGGCTGCTTTAGAACTGGCACGCGAAGGTGTAGTCTTACTGAAGAATGAAGGAAATCTACTCCCCTTAAAAGGAAAGACTGCTGTGATGGGGCCCAATGCCGACCGCATTCCTACAGGTGGTGGAAGTGGTTTTGTAACTCCATTTTCTACGGTATCTGTTAGTGAGGGACTGGGAAAACTGAAAAAAAAGAACCTCGTTCAGTTGACGGACGATGTGATTTATGAGGATATTCTTCATGAATTTTATGCGGATGCCGCTCGGCAGACGAAAGGATTTAAAGCCGAATATTTTAAGAATAAAACGCTTTCAGGACAACCGGAGGTCACTCGTACAGAAGCATCAGTTGATTATGACTGGCAATATGGAGCACCACTGGAAGGTTTTCCGGAAGATGGATTTTCTGTCCGTTGGACAGCCAGTTATATGTCTCAAAAGGATGGATTATTAAAACTATCCATTGGTGGCGATGATGGTTATCGCCTGTTTGTGAATGATAAGCATATTACAGGCGATTGGGGTAATCATTCATATTCAAGCCGTGAAGTGGAACTGCCGGTTGAGGCAGGTAAAGAATACAGTTTCCGAATCGAGTTTTTTGATAATATCTCTTCAGCAATTATCCGTTTTAAAGCATCCAGGCTGAATGAAGAGAAACTTCGTCAAGGATTGGCAAAGGTGGATAATGTTGTATTCTGTACCGGTTTCAATAGTAATACAGAAGGAGAGGGGTTCGATCGCCCGTTTGCTCTGTTACATTATCAGGAATTATTCATTCAGAAAGTAGCTTCTCTGCATCCGAATCTGGTAGTAGTGTTAAATGCTGGCGGTGGAGTTGACTTTACCTCTTGGCATGAGGCTGCAAAAGCGATTTTGATGGCATGGTATCCCGGACAGGAGGGTGGACAGGCAATAGCCGAAATATTGACTGGAAAGATTTCTCCGAGTGGTAAGTTGCCGATTTCTATCGAAAAGAAATGGGAAGATAATCCGGTGCATGACAGCTATTATGAGAATCTGAAAGCGGAAATTAAGCGTGTCGATTATTCAGAGGGTGTTTTTGTTGGCTATCGGGGATATGACCGTTCGGGCAAAGAACCTTTTTATCCATTTGGCTATGGGTTGTCTTATTCTACTTTCGCTTATAGTAATTTAGCTGTGGAGAAAACCGGTGAACATCAGGTGACGGTTAGCTTTGATATAAAGAATACAGGAAAAATGGATGCTTCGGAAATAGCCCAGGTATATGTGCATGATGTAGAATCTTCCGTTCCCCGTCCTTTGAAAGAACTGAAAGGCTATGATAAGGTGTTCTTGAAGAAAGGAGAGACACAACGCCTTTCTATTGTATTGAATGAAGACGCATTTTCTTATTACGATATGAATCAACATCGCTTTGTAGTAGAAAAGGGTGTATTTGAGATTCTTGTCGGTCCGGCTTCCAATCAATTACCTTTAAAGGCTGCGATTGAATTATAATTACCGATGCATCAAAAGCCTTGTTCATGCCGGTAAACAATCTGTTTCGAGGCATGAAACAAACTGTTCGCAGGTTTAAAACAAATAAAACTGCCGTCAACCGGAAATTAGCACCTAAGTAATCAGGCACTAATACTCTATCCCTAGGATATTAATACCTGATTTGTAGAGTATATATACGCAATGTGTTGGATATATATATCCAACACATTGCGTATATATGCCCTGTATATTGGATCTATATGTCCTTAATCTATATGAAAGACCCTAATGGTGAAAGATGATATCTTCTGTATTTTGTGCTTTATGTCACTGTAAAACGTTGATTCATAGTTGTTAAACTGAAAATGAAACCTGTGAACCTTCTAAATGCTTCTTAATAGTTGTATATTCGTTTTCAGAAATCTAGTGTTGAGTTTATAACTATGAACCAGGTTCCAGTTTTCTACCCTTTTCTCCACTCTTCTCCATTTTTTATTTATAAATAAGTACCTGTTAAAATAGCTTCTTATCATCAGTTCTCTATCCATAAAGTTAATGATATTGATAGATAGGTGTTATTTAGTCAAAGGAAATGGGTAGTGTATATTGCAATATCGATTAGAGAAAGAGAGAAATGAAAACCGAGTTCTTGACGAACTTGGTTTTATTTTGATATGAAAACGAATGCCTTATTATTTTTAATTCTTAATAACAACAAAATAATCGTTCAGAATATCATTATAGTAAAACAAAAGTAGAATAAAATAAAGTATTACGCAAGTGAATCTACTAAAATATTTTAAAATAAAATAGTTGGATCGTTGTGCTTTCTGGCAACAAAAATGTGATAACAGTTTTATCAACTTGCCTTCGGTACCAAAATAAGTATTTATTATATAGCAATTTACATACAAATAGTATCGAACTCAAAACTGTGCGAGTGTATGGATGATTGTTTTATCTAAAATGTCCTTCCAAGTTGTATTTCCAAGCATAGGTAAAACCAAGTTCGTCAAGAACTCTGGCAAATATTAACCTAAGATAAAAATAGAAAAGCCTATGGAAAACTAAACACACAAATTGCCTGAAACATGGTGTCAAATAATATATGAAGGCACCACAAAACCTTAGAAATTCTAACTTACTAATGTCTAACTGAATAAATTAAAGTATGACAAGAAAAACTAACCGATGCCCGGCCTTTATGGAAGGACGGGGAACACGTTGCCTGAAAATGGCAGCAGTTGCTACTTTATTGTTATGGTGCACACAACCTATGCAAGCAGTAGCTAATACTAATGAAACACAGGAAACTGCTGATATACAGCAGCAAAAAGTAAAGACTACAGGTGTTGTAGTGGATGAAAACGGAGAACCTCTTATTGGAGTCTCTGTAAAGGTGCAAGGTACTGCCACAGGTACTGTTACTGATCTCAACGGACGCTTCTCTATCGATTCCCCCAAAGGAGCAGTTCTCTCACTTTCGTTTATTGGTTATAAAACTATTACCGTGAAAGCTGATGGGACACCCCTTAATATCGTTATGAAAGAAGATTCGGAACAGCTCGACGAAGTAGTCGTTGTAGGCTACGGAACACAAAAAAAAGTAAATGTAACCGGTGCGGTAGGTATGGTCGATGCGAAAGTGTTGGCTGCACGTCCTGTAACCAATGTGGCGCAGGCCCTACAGGGTACAGTGCCAGGATTGAACTTCACGGTAGGAAGTGAAGGTGGAGCCTTGGATGGTTCGATGAGTTTTAATATTCGTGGTGCAGGAACAATCGGTGATGGTTCCGGGTCGTCTCCACTTGTGTTGATTGACGGTATCGAAGGTAATCTTAATTCGTTGAATCCGAATGATATAGAAACGGTTTCTGTTTTGAAAGACGCTGCTTCTGCCTCTATTTATGGAGCGCGTGCTGCTTTTGGTGTTATTCTGATTCAAACCAAGAAAGGGAAAGCGGGTAAAGCCAGAGTCAGTTATAATGGAAATGTCCGTTTCAGCGATGCGGTATCAGTGCCTGAAATGATGGACTCATATACTTTTGCCCAGTACTTTAATCGTGCCGCAGAGAATGCGGGCAGATCCGGTGAGGCTCCGTTCTCATCCGAGCAGTTACAGAAAATAAAAGATTATCAGGAAGGAAAGACAACATTCGTCACAACACTGAATACGAATAATAACCGTTGGAACAATTATGGCGGAGCGAATGCTAATACGGATTGGTTTAAAGAATTTTACAATGACTGGGTGCCATCTCAAGAGCATAATCTAAGTATTTCGGGAGGTAATGAGAAAATCCAATTCTCATTGAGCGGTAGTTTTATGGACCAGAACGGTCTGTTGCGGCATGGTGAAGATAATTTGCAACGTTATACAATGAATAGCACCATTACAGCGCAGATCACAGATTGGTTCCGAGTGAATTATTCTACCAAATGGACACGTGAGGACTTTGACCGACCCTCTTATCTGACCGGCTTATTCTTCCATAATATCGCTCGCCGCTGGCCCACCTGTCCGGCTTACGATCCCAATGGCTATCCCATGAATGGTGTGGAAATCACAGAATTGGAGGATGGTGGCCGGCAAACTAACCAGAAAGACCTGAACACTCAACAGTTGCAGTTTGTGTTTGAACCGATCAAGAACTGGACAATTAATATCGAGGGTGCTCTAAGAACGGAAAACAAAAATGAACATTGGGAAGTATTGCCTATCTTCTCTCATGACGGTGACGGTAATCCGTATTCTATACCATGGGGAGGTTATGGAGCCGGCAGTTCCGTTGTGAACGAATATAATTATAAAGAGAATTATTACAGCACGAATATCTATTCCGATTATTTTAAACAATATGAAAGCGGTCATTACTTTAAAGTGATGGCAGGTTTTAATGCAGAGTTGTATAAAACAAGAAGTTTGTCGGGGCAGAAGAATACGCTGATCTCCAATTCTGTGCCTACACTGAATACAGCAACGGAATCTCCTACTACTTCCGGTGGATATGCACACAATGGGGTAGCTGGATTCTTCGGGCGTATCAACTATAATTATAAAGAGCGTTATCTGATAGAGTTGAACGGTCGTTATGACGGTTCGTCCCGTTTCATTAATGACAAGCGTTGGGGATTTTTCCCGTCATTGTCAGTTGGATGGAATATAGCACGTGAAGATTTCTTCAGGGATATAGCTGATAAAGCTCATGTTGATGTATTGAAATTAAGAGGTTCATGGGGACAGTTGGGAAATACGGATACTAAGGATGCATGGTATCCTTTCTATCAGACGATGCCACAAGGCACTGATTACAACTGGTTGGTGAATGGAAAAAGACCGAATTATGCAAGCTTACCCGGTATCGTCTCCAGCTTGAAGACTTGGGAAACGATTGAAACCTGGGACGTCGGTTTGGACTGGGGGCTGTTTAATAATCGCTTGACCGGTTCGTTCGATTACTTTGTGCGTTGGACGTATGATATGATTGGCCCGGCTCCGGAATTATCTTCCGTATTGGGTGCTACTCCTCCGAAAATCAACAATTCCGATATGAAATCCTATGGTTTTGAGCTGGAACTGGGGTGGAGAGATATGATTGGTGATTTCTCTTATGGTGCCAAATTTACGTTAGCCGATGACCAACAGAAAATCACTCGCTATCCGAATGAAAACAACAAACTTTCCGAAGCATATTATCCGGGAATGATGAAAGGAGAAATCTGGGGATATGAAACGGTAGGTATCGCACAATCACAGGAAGAGATGGATGCTCACTTGGCCAAAGTGGATCAGTCTTCTTTGGGAAGCAAGTGGGGAGCAGGTGATATCATGTATAAGGATGTAGACGGCGATGGAGTGATCTCGACAGGTGATAATACCACAGAGAAACCCGGTGACCGTGTGATTTTGGGCAATAATACACCTCGATTTAAATATGGTATCACGTTGGATGCAGCATGGAAAGGTGTGGATTTCCGTATATTTCTGCAAGGAGTGGCCAAGCGCGATTATGTGTTGAGCGGTCCCTATTTCTGGGGAGCCAATGGAGTGGACGAATGGCAGGCTACCGGATTTAAGGAACATTGGGACTTCTGGCGCCCGGAGGGTGACCCGTTGGGTGCTAATACAAATGCCTATTATCCACGCGTGTTGAAAAGTGATTCGAGAAATATGGCGGTGCAGAGCCGTTATATTCAGAATGCAGCTTACTGCCGTATTAAGAATGTTCAGATTGGCTACACGTTGCCTAAGAGCTGGACGAATAAAGCTGGAATGTCTTCAGTTCGCGTATATGTGTCGGGTGACAATCTGTTGACATTCTCTCATATGTCCAAGATTTTCGACCCGGAGGCTTTGGAAAGCACTTATGATGCGAATAATGGTAAACTCTATCCGTTGCAGCGCACCATCTCGGTAGGTTTAAATGTTAACTTCTAATTTTAAGGCTTATGAAACTGAAACATATTATATTACAAACAATCTTGATGGCAGGAGCTACGTGGTCGCTTACATCTTGTAATGATTTTCTGGATATGGCGCCTCTGGATCAGGTGACTCCGCAAGAGTATTTCAATACGACGGACCACTTGGCTGCATATAGTATCTCGCAGTACAACAGTATCTTTTCAACGCATGGTGGATATGGAGTCGGTACAGTGAACAATGACCAGAATACAGATAATATGGTAGCCGGAGGATATTCTTCTACCTATTTTGAGAAAGACCAGTGGCGTGTTCCTAATACTGGAGGTGGCTGGGATTTTACTCAAATCCGCTATTGCAATTATTTCTTCGAAAATGTGCTTCCTAAATTCGAGGCGGGCAAGATTGAGGGCAATCGTGAACAGATTCTTCACTATGTCGGCGAAATGTACTTTATCCGTGCATGGATTTATTACAGTAAGCTGAAATCATTCGGAGATTTTCCAATTATAACCGAAGTCTTGCCGGATGATCAGTCTGTTTTGATAGAGAAATCTGTTCGTCAGCCGCGTAATCTCGTAGCTCGTTTTATCATCAATCAGCTCGATTCCGCCGCCAAATATATGGTGGATGATATTTCAGGAAACAAAACACGATTAACAAAGAATTGTGCGTTATTAATAAAGTCGCGTGTTGCTTTGTATGAGGCTACATTTGAAAAGTATCATAAAGGGACAGGGCGTGTGCCAGGGGATGCGACCTGGCCGGGTAAGAGAATACATACCGATTTCTCCACGAACATGGATAATGAAATCAATTTCTTTCTGGATGAGGCTATGAAAGCAGCGGAACAGGTGGCTGATGATATTACTTTGACCAATAATACCGGTCTGACCAATCCGAAAAACATATCGGGGATTGTTGGCTGGAATCCGTATTTCGAGATGTTTGCGGAAGAAGATATGAGCAGTTATTCCGAAGTTCTTTTCTGGAAGCAATATATGAATGGTAGTGGCGTGTCAATCACGCATGGTACACCGGCTTATATTTTTAGTGGAGGCAATAATGGTATGCTGAAGAGTTTTGTAGATTGTTTTGTCATGGAAGACGGACTTCCCTATTATGCAGCAGGAAATGAATATAAAGGTGACAAAACTATCATGGATGTGAAAGAGAATCGTGATCTGCGTCTGCAAATGTTTGTTTTGGGCGAGAAGGATTTGCTTCCATCCAGTTCGACAGAAGAGCCTGCACTTGAAGAATTCAAACAGCCTAATATTATATCATTGGAAGCCCAAACATCTGATAATACAGGGTATCGGATTCGGAAATGCTTGACATATAATAATAAGCAGATTATTTCCGGTCAGTCGCAATCGACTACAGGCTGCATTATCTTTCGTGGTGTCGAAGCTTATCTGAATTATCTGGAAGCCTACTATTTGCGTAATAATAAGGTAGACGGTAAAGCGAAAAGCTATTGGGATGCAGTACGCAATCGGGCAGGCATTACAGGCAATTTCCAGACAACCATTGACAATACCGATATGAATAAGGAGACGGATTTGGCCGCTCATCCCGGTTCGTATGAAGTGGATGCTACCTTATATAATATCCGTCGCGAACGTCGTTGCGAGTTTATTGGCGAAGGAATGCGTTGGGATGACCTGGTGCGTTGGAGAGCTTGGGATGGCGTACTTACTAATAAGTTTATTCCTGAAGGGTATAACTTTTGGGAAGAGGCTTATAAAACTTATGAACTTCCGGAAGACGTTACTTTAAAAGATGATCCGGATGATGCTACTTCTAATATTTCCTCCAGAGCATTCAAGTATATTCGTCCTTTTAGCAAGGTGAGAATCAATAATCAGGTATATGATGGATATTCTTGGGCTAAGGCCAACTATTTGAGCCCGGTTGCTATTAATGAAATGAGACTTGCGTCTCCTGATAATAGTACAGATAATTCTGTTATTTATCAGAATCCGTATTGGCCGGAAAAAGTGGGTGGCACTGCTCTCGAATAGGTTGATATAAATATAGGTTACACGATAGAAAGAATGAAAGGCGTAGAAAGAGAGTTGATTCTCTTGTCTACGCCTTTATTATTTTATGGATTGAAGTGGTGGATTACTTCACTTCCCAAGTATCATTCGTCATCAACAGCTCCTGGAAATTATGATATTTCTTCTTGCCTTTGATTTCTTCAATCTGTCCAATTACAGCATCATTGTAGGTTGGAGCATCTACATCGCGGATCACACCGAGTGCAATCGGGAAATCAGGACCTTCCATTAACGCTAGTTTCAACTGAAGCGTATTATCTTGGCAGTGGGCATCGTGAATAAGAATATCTTTTTCTGTGATACCATTTTCACCAAGTTTCACCACTTTCAGTCCGAAACCTTCCTGCATCAATCCGAATTCCTTGTTTTCACCAAACAACATGGGTTTGCCATGTTCCAGATAGATAGCGTTCTTGGCACGTCCTTCTTTGGTGGCTACAGAAGCATGAGTGCCATCGTTGAAGATCACGCAGTTTTGCAGAACTTCTATAACAGAGGCGCCTTTGTGATTAGCAGCAGCTTTCAATACCTCTACAGAAGCGGCACCGTCTACTGCAATACAACGTGCAAAGAAATGTCCACGGGCACCAAAAGCAAGTTCTGCCGGATGGAATGGATCTTCTACGGTACCGTAAGGAGATGATTTCGTAACAAGTCCACGTTCCGAAGTCGGTGAATATTGTCCCTTTGTCAAACCGTAGATACGGTTGTTCAGCAGGATCATATTCAAATCGATGTTACGGCGTAATGCGTGGATGAAGTGGTTACCACCAATTGCCAGACCGTCACCGTCACCGGAAATTTGCCAGATTGTCAAATCAGGGTTGGCCACTTTTGCACCTGTTGCAACAGCAGCGGCACGTCCGTGAATCGTGTGGAAGCCATACGTATTTACATAGTAGGGCAGGCGGGAAGAACAACCGATACCGGAAATGACGGCAATATTGTGCGGAGCTACTCCCAATTCGGCCATAGCTTTGTGCAGTGAGTTCAGGAAAGCGTGGTCACCGCATCCCGGACACCAGCGAGGTTGGCCTGATTTATAATCTTGTACGGTATATACTTTATCGCTCATCTTTTATTCCTCCAATAATTTAGTGAATGCATCTATCAATTCTCTCGTAACGAAAGGTTGTCCTTTCACTTGGTTGAACTGGCTGATGTTCAATCCGGGTATCTTCATCCGTAAAAAACCTGCGAATTGTCCCAAATTCTGTTCAGCTACTACGATCTTCTTGTATTTACGCAATACATCGGCTGTATTCTTTGGCAGCGGGTTGATGTACTGGAAGTGTGCGAAAGCCACTTTCTTTCCATGATCGCGCATAAAGTCCATAGCCAGACGGAGATGACCATACGTGCCGCCCCAACCAACAATCAGTAAATCTGCATCTTCATCACCCAGTACTTCGAGTTCGGGGATATAGTCTGCAATCTTATCCACTTTAGCTTGGCGGAGATGAACCATCTTATTATGGTTTTCAGGTTCGGTAGAGATCGCACCTGTTTCATTGCTCTTTTCAAGACCACCGATGCGGTGCATGAATCCTTCAGTTCCCGGAATCGCCCAGTAACGTGCACCGGTTTCTTCATTGCGTTGGTATGGAGTCCAGTTACCAGCCATGCCCGGAGTCACGTATGGAGGATTGATGGCAGGATATTCGTTTAAGTTAGGAAGTTTCCAGGCAGCCGAGCCGTTAGCAACGAAAGCATCTGTCAGCAGTACAACCGGAGTCATGTGTTCCAGAGCAATTTTACATGCCATGTATGCGGCATCGAAACAGTTTGTCGGTGAAGTTGCGGCAATCACCGGCATTGGACTTTCACCATTGCGTCCGTAAAGTGCCTGCAATAAGTCTGTCTGTTCTGATTTAGTAGGCAAACCTGTTGACGGACCGCCACGTTGCACATTCACAATCACCAATGGAAGTTCGCCAATTACAGCAAGGTTCATAGCCTCACTTTTCAAACAAATACCGGGGCCGGAAGTAGTCGTTACAGCCAAAGCACCGGCAAAAGCGGCACCAACGGCAGAAGCACAACCTGCGATTTCATCTTCGCACTGTACGGTTTTTACTCCCAGTGATTTATGTTTAGCTAATTCGTGCAGAATATCAGTGGCCGGAGTGATAGGATAAGAACCCAGGTAGAGTTCCAGACCTGCTTTCTCGGCAGCAGCAATCAAGCCATAAGCCGTTGCTTTATTTCCGTTGATATCTGTATAAAGTCCTTTTGATTTCGGAGCTTTACTTTCAATTTTATAAGTAGAGACAGAAGCATGTGTGTTGGCACCATAGTTGAAACCATCGTTCAATACCTTAATATTAGCTTCTGCAATTTCGGGTTTCTTGGCGAATTTCTCACGCAACATTTTTTCAGCAGCGGCAAGGTTGCGGTTGAACAACCAGCAAACCAGTCCGAGTGCGAACATGTTCTTACAACGGAGTGCTGATTTATTGTCTAGTCCGGAGTCTTTCAGGCTCTCTTTACACATGGAAGAGATGGGAACTTCCAGCACTTCCTGTTTTATGCCTAATTCCTCAAAAGGATTGTCAGTCTTGAATTGTGCTTTTTCCAAATCTCTGGCTTCGAATGAGTCGGAGTCGGTAATGATAAGTCCTTGCGGTTTACAGAATTTGATTTGTGTTTTCAGTGCGGAAGGATTCATAGCCACTAATACGTGGCAACGGTCTCCGGGAGTGTAAACCTGTCCGGCACCGATGTGGACCTGAAAACCGGAAACACCGGTCAGTGAACCTTGCGGGGCGCGGATGTCTGCCGGGTAGTCGGGGAATGTACAGATGTCATTTCCTACCGTAGCCGACACGTTCGAGAAGATGTTGCCGGCCAGCTGCATACCGTCGCCGGAGTCGCCGGAGAAACGTACTACTACTTCCTCCAATTCTTTAACCATCATTTCGTCTGCCATAACTTTAATTACTATATTTAATTTAAAAACTGATTTTACTTTCAATTTGTGAGCGCAAAGGTCGGAAAGTTAATCGAATTATCAAAATAAATCGAACTTTATTGTCCTATTGACGCCAATTATTTGAAATATCTGAAAGGAACCTGTATTTTTATTCTTGTTAAATCGACAGAAACCGTTATCTTTGCAAGCAAATTTGAAGCGGCCTTGTAGTTCAACGGATAGAATAGAAGTTTCCTAAACTTTAGATAGGGGTTCGATTCCCCTCGGGGCTACTACGGAGAATCTGTGAGAAGTTGTTTTGGTTTGCTTTCATGCTGTATCTGGTTTTAAGTTTAACAATGGCTTCTTTTAAGATGAACGTCTTATAGCTTCTATTTGTTTTAATAATCAATAGAAAAAGCCTCTACCGAATTGTTCGGAAGAGGCTTTTTCTATTTCTGGAATTTATTATTCTTCCGTAGTTACTGGTACAACTTTTTTGTTCTTCATCATGTTGTATGCAATCGGAGATGCAATGAACAGTGATGACAATGTACCGATAACAACACCCAAGATCATTGCGAATGCAAAGCTGCGGATTGAATCACCGCCAAGGATGAAGATACACAGCAATACGATCAATGTACTTAATGATGTATTGATAGTACGTGCAAGTGTAGTGTTCAATGAATCGTTGAACAACTGACGTTTGTCACGTTTCGGATACAGGCCGAAGAACTCACGCACACGGTCGAAGATTACCACCTTGTCATTGATAGAGTAACCGATAGCTGTCAGGATAGCCCCAATGAATGTTTGATCGATTTCCAGTGAGAATGGAACGATGCCCCATAACAATGAGTAAGCACCGATAATCATGATGGTATCGCACGATAGAGCTACGATAGAGCCAATACTATATGCGATGTTGCGGAAACGGATTAAGATATACAGACCGATAGCGATCAATGCCAATACTACAGAATAAATAGCACCTGTCTTGATATCGTCTGCGATACTTGGACCCACTTTTTGAGAACTTACAATACTACCACCTGTGTGATTATCACGGTCGATAAAGGTAGCTAGAGTGATGTTTTGAGTCAGCACAGGTTTCAAAGTCTCATATAAGTATGCTTCGATTTGAGAGTCAACATCGTTTCCTGCATCTTCAATACGGTAGTTGGTACTGATACGTACAGTTTTCTTGTCTGTACCGATAGCGATAACACTAACGTTAGCATCACCGAACTTGCTGGAGATCAATTCACGAATCTGTTCGGGTTCTACCGGATTCTCGAATTGTACTTTGAAATTACGTCCACCGGTAAAGTCGATACTCTGACTTAAACCACGCATGGCAAATGAACCGATACAAACGAGGATGATGGCTACAGTGATGATAAGGGATTTTTTGTTTGTTCCCATAAAATCAAAACGTGTGTTGGTCATCAAGTTTCTTGAAACAGGGGTTGTGAATGTAAGGTTCAACAGTTTGTCCTTGTTCATGAAGTGTTCGTAAACTATACGAGTCATGAACACAGCGGTGAAGAAGGATACCAGAATACCGATAATCAATGTCGTGGCAAAACCACGGATCGGACCGGTACCGAAGTTAAACAGAATGATACCTGTGATGATGGATGTCAGGTTCGAGTCGAAGATAGCGGAGAATGCGTTGGAATAACCGTCAGCAAGTGCTTTCTTCACACCTTTACCCGCACGAAGTTCTTCTTTTGTACGTTCGTAGATAAGTACGTTCGCATCCACTGCCATACCTAGTGACAACACCATACCGGCAATACCGGACATTGTCAATGCTGCCTGGAAGGAGGAGAGGACACCTAATACGAAGAAGAAGTTCAGGAACAATGCACCATTGGCAATCATACCCGGTATGAAGCCGTACATCATACACATATAGATCATCAACAGAATCAGAGCCACTACGAATGAGAATACACCTGCATTGATAGATTCTTGACCCAATGACGGACCAACGATATCTTCCTGTACGATGTGAGCCGGAGCCGGCATCTTACCTGATTTCAATACGTTTGCCAAGTCTTTTGCTTGTTCAGGGGTAAAATGACCTGTAATCTGTGAACGTCCACCTGTGATTTCAGAGTTTACGTTTGGTGCAGAATATACATAGTTATCAAGAACGATAGCAATAGAACGGCCGATGTTCTGTTTGGTCAACTGTGCCCAACGACGTGCACCGTCAGAGTTCATTGTCATGCTGACAGCCGGTTTGCTGTATTGGTCGAATTCGTCTTTCGCATCTGTTACTACATCGCCTTCCAACGGAGCTTTGCCGTTACGTTCGGTAGACTTGATAGCATATAATTCGAAAGTCTGTCCTTTCTTGTCAAATTCAGAAGGAGAAACACCCCATTTCAGACGAAGGTCTTTCGGGAGTTCTGCTTTAACTTCCGGCATAGCCAGATATTTGTTGATATCAGCAGTATCTTTGTAGTTAGCGTAACCGATGACAGGACCTTGTCCGCTAGAGTTTAATTGCAGGATAGCCAGCAGAGGATATTGTTTTTTAATTTCTGCTAGGTTGGCTGTTGAATTCTCTTCAGCAACTGCATCTCCTTTCAGGGCAGCAGCAAGACTGTCGGCAGCACTTACGCTTTTCTTGGCCGGAGTAGCTTCTGCAAGCGGAGCTTCTTTGGAAGAATCTACAGCGGCAGAGTCTACATCTGTCTCCTGTGCCAATATAGCGCGCAATTTAGCGTCTGCAGATTGCATGGCAGGAAGAACTTCTTTAGCTGTATAAGTTTCCCAGAATTCCAGGTTAGCAGAACCTTGGAGAAGTTTTCTCACACGTTCCGGCTCTTTGATACCCGGCAATTCCACCATGATACGCCCCATTTTGTCTTCCAGGCTCTGGATATTCGGCTGAACAACACCGAAACGGTCGATACGGGTACGAAGTACGTTATATGAGTTCTCAACAGCAGCTTTTACTTCTGTTCTCAATACTTTTTCAACTTCTGCATCCGATGATTTTTGGTTAACTTTGTCTTTCAACTGTTGTGTTGCGAAGAGTTCGGAAAGTTTTGCGTTAGGAGCAGCTTTGTGATATTCTCTAACAAACAGGGTGATGATATCGTCCTGGCTGTTGACAGCCTGTTTTGCAGCTTCTGCCAATGCATTGTTGAAAGCTTCATCCGGCTTGTTGTCAGCCAGTGCTTTGATAACATCAGGTACAGATACTTCAAGGATAACGTTCATACCACCCTTTAGGTCCAAACCTAAACTAATCTCCATCTCACGACATTGTTTCAGCGTCCAGTTACCCAACCATACTTTCTCATTGGAGAGAGAGTCGAGGTAGTCTTGTTCCACTTTCGGGTCACCGTTCGCAACTTCTTTCGCCTTGTTGGTATAATGGCGTGTTACGAAGGAGAAGGAAAGGTAGAACAAACATACCAATGTGAGTAGTACCGCAAAAACCTTTACAAATCCTTTGTTTTGCATTTTACTTTTAATTTATGATGATTACTTTTTTAATTTAATTTTCAGTTAAATTCTGTCGTACACAAGTTCTTTTTGCCGTATACAAGGCTGCAAATATAGTTTTTTTTTCACATTTATATGTAAGAAGCCCTCAAATATTTGATGTTTAAGGGCTTTTTTGCTGAATTATTTCATTCCTCTGTTTTTCAGTAGTGGTTCCAGGCTTGGTTCCGTTCCACGGAAATTTTTATAAAGCACCATCGGGTCTTCGCTGTCTCCCTTCTCCAATACGTTATGGCGGAACAGGTCGGCGGTGTTTTTATCAAAGATTCCGTGTTCTTTGAAAGCTTCGAAAGCATCATTGTCCAATACGTTGGCCCATAGGTAGCTATAGTATCCGGCCGCGTATCCGCCAATGATATGGTTGAAGTAAGTCACACGATAACGCGGTGCTATTTCGGGAATCAAATTAAGCTTGTCCATCGCTTCTTTTTCGAATGCAAGCATATCCAGATTCTTTACATCTGTCATCGTGTGCAGGTTCATGTCGAGGATGGCGGCAGCCAGTAATTCGGTGGTCATGAAGCCCTGGTTGAAAGTTTTCTGTTGCAGTATCTTCTCGATGATTTCGTCGGGTATCACTTCTCCTGTTTGATAATGTTTGGCATACATTTTCAGCACTTCCGGTTCAGTCGCCCAGTGCTCGTTGATTTGAGAAGGGAGTTCTACAAAGTCACGTACCACATTGGTTCCTGATGTTCCTTTGTATTCACATTTGGTCAGCAGTCCGTGCAGGGCGTGACCAAATTCGTGGAACAAGGTTTCCACTTCATCCATGGTCAATAAAGAAGGAGTGTCGCCTATCGGCTTGGTAAAACTACAAACATTGCATACCAACGGACGGGTTGTTCCGCATTGCTCACGGTAGTTGCTCATCCATGCACCCCCGCTTTTCCCGGAACGTGGGAAATAGTCTACATAGAAGATACCGAGCTGGGAACCATCTGCGTCTTTCACCTCAAAGACTTCTACATCCGGGTGATAAGTCGGTATGCCTTCCAGTTTGCTTAGGGTGATGCCATATAATTTGTTGGCTACGGCGAAAGCACCATCGCGTACATTTTCCAGTTTGAAGTAAGGTTTTGTATCTTCTTCTGACAGATTGTATTTTTCTTTCCGCAATTTTTCGGTGTAATACCACCAGTCCCATGCTTCCAGCTTTTCTCCTTTTCCTTCCTTGTCCATTAACTTTTGGAGTTCGCCAGCTTCTGCTTTCGCTTTGGGGAGTGCATAGCTCCATAGATTGTTCAGAAGGCTCATTACGTTGCTGGCGTTCTTTGCCATGGTTTCATCCAGGACGAAGTTTGCGTAACAGTCGAAACCTAATAAGTTCGCTTTTTTCAGGCGGAGAGAAACGATTTTGCGGATATTTTCCTTGTTGTCATTTCCATCGTTGTTGTTGCCGCGGTTGATATAAGCTTTGTATATTTGCTCCCGGAGAGGGCGATTTTCTGAATATTGCAGGAAAGGCAGACGGCTGGCGTTGTGCAAGGTGAACAACCATTTTCCCGGTTGTCCGGCTGCTTTCGCTTCTTCAGCGGCACTTTGGCGGAACCATTCAGGCAATCCTGCCAGATCTTCTTCCTTGTCAACGAAAAGTTGGAAAGCATTATTCTCATTCAACACATTGTTGCTGAAAGTGATACCAAGTGTAGAAAGCTTCTTGTTGATTTCGCGGAGGCGAGCTTGATCTTTTTCGCTAAGGTTTGCTCCGGAACGGACAAATCTTTTATAAGTCTTGTCCAGCAGACGTTCTTGCTCCGACGTCAGATTCAATGAATCTTTCTTTTGGTAGACATCGTTCACCCGTTTGAATAGTTTCCCATTCAGGGAGATATTATCATTATGTTCCGAAAGAACCGGTGCCAGTTTGATGGAAAGTGCGGTCAGCGAATCAGTAGTTTCCGCATCTGTCATATTGAAGAAAATGGCGCTTACCCGGTCTAAGATAGGTGCGCTGTTATCTAAAGCTACAATCGTATTTTCGAATGTCGGAATTTCCGGACTTTCGATGATGGCTTCGATGTTTTGATTCTGTTCTTCTATACCTTTTAAAAAGGCAGGTTCATAGTGCTCTAATTCAATCTTGTCAAAAGAAGGAACACCATACTCGGTTTGAAACTCTGTAAAGAAAGGATTGCTTTCTGTTTTCGTAGCACAGGAGTACATCATACAACTTACTGCTAAAATGGTTAGTGTCTTTTTAATCATCATAAGTGTTTTTTTATTAGAGTTTTCAGTTCTCATCGTTTACTGATATAGCACCAGATCGGGTAATGGTCTGATGCCTTGATAGACCGGTCTACGGTGCAATTGTAGGCCTTCAGGTTGGGACTGAGCAAGATGTTGTCTATGCGGAAATAGAACTTGTTCAGATTGTAGGAGATCCCCAGACCTTTGCCGGATTGTGTGAATGCGTCGTCCAGCTCTTGAGTCAGGATGCGGTGTGTGTACGAAATGGAACCATCGTTGAAATCACCGCATACGATGGTTGTCGGGTATTTACTTTCGGCAATGACTCTCGCCACGGAATCTGCTTGTGAAGCCCGAATGGCCGATGCTTCCGCTAGTTTTCTTATTAACTGTCTGAGTCCGGTTTTTACTTTCCTGGCATTCGGGTCTTTAATCATATCTTCATAAATCCCTCTGTCTTCTTTGGTGAGTTTGTTAGATTCCAGATGATTGTTGATTAATGTAAGAGTGTCGTTATTCACATTCAGTACATATCTCATGGAACCGTTATAATTGCTTTTATATTCGATAGGATGTGTCGAAAGTATAGGGAATTTGGAGAAACAGGCAAGCTGAACATCTCCTTTTCCTTGCTGGTGGATGGATTGGTAAGGATAGGCCTTCAATGCTTTTTTTACATCCTGTTCTGTCAGATACTTTTTGTTGGTAGCAGTGTTATATTCTTGCAGACAGATAATATCGGCATTGCTATCTGCAAGATAAGACAATATCGGGTTCTTTCCGCCTTTCTTCTCCAGATTGCTGAAACTCATTACATTGTACGACAGGATTTTGATGCTTCCTTCCGGAATAGTTTTAGTGGTGGAGTTGAAAGGGATATAAGTCCGTATCTGTGGAATACAAATGAGAAGGCCAATGGCGGGCAAAAGAGCATAGCGGTAATTGACGAATGCCCAGAAACCGATAAAAATTAGATTAATAGTCAGGAATATCGGAAATGCAAGTCCCAGACTGGAGGCAAGTGGATTTATTTTCGGGTTAAGGTAAGGGCTATAAGCACTTAATATCAACGTTCCCACAAAGAGAGCGTTGACAGCAAGTATCAGATATGTGACAAATTTGCCAATATGTTCCATTCTTTTATCTTTTGCTTGCGTCGAACAAGCTTTTCTTTTCTTCTGTTGTCAGACTGTCGTAGCCGGATTTTTTTAGTTTTTCCAGGATACGGTCTACTTCATCAGACTGTGCTTTCTTTTGAGCGTTGTAATCATAATCCTTCTCACGACCGGTAGCACTGTTGCCATAGTGTACTTTCATTTTCGGTTTCCGTTTCCATGTTTTTTTCTGAAACAGGGAGATGAAACCATCCAGAATCCAGTTGATCCAAGAAGTTAAATCAGTTCCTTTGCTTAGGCTGGCGGCAAACCAAAGTCCTGCAAGGGCACCGCCTAAGTGGGCGATATGTCCTCCGGCATTGCTTGAGGTAATGGACAATACATCAATTCCGATAACGATCAGTGCCAGATATTTGAGACGGATGGCACCGAAAAGAAAAAGTTGTACCCTGTAATTAGGCTCACGATAAGCTGTGGCAGCTACGATGGCTAACACGGAGGCCGATGCTCCTACTAATGTTGCTCCCGCTACTTGCGAGCTGAATAAAGGAAATACATTGTAGGCAACCATATACAGCAAACCTCCACAAATACCTCCCAGTACGTATAAACCTCTTAAATGTTTTGCCGAGAAAAAGTAGAGAAACAAACTTCCGAACCAATACAGCCAAAGCATATTGAATAGAATATGCAGGATGCCGGCATGCATAAACATATAAGTAAATAACGACCACGGCTGATGAATAAATCCGATAAAGGATGCCGGCAGGGCAAATATACCGAATATATCGGGGGTGCTTACTTCAAACAGTCGTAAGAAAACGTTGATCAACGTGCCGATTACAAAGATGCCTACGTTGATATAAATCAGTTGGATAAAAATATTTCCTCTTCTGAATGTCTCCTTTAAATCAGCTATAATATGTCCCATTGTTATTGCTTTTTTTTCTCCAGTACAAAATCAGGATCAATCCGAACAGCATTCCTCCCAAATGTGCAAAGTGAGCGACATTGTCTCCGGCGCTATTGGCAAGTCCTGACCATAATTCAATTGCGGCATATCCTATAACGAAGAACTTCGCTTTGATAGGAAAAGGCAGCGGGAAGATAAACAACCGGTTATTGGGAAATAACATACCGAATGCCAGCAATATGGCGTAAACGGCTCCCGAAGCACCTACGGTGGTCATCATGTTCAGATACTCTTCCATTGGGATAACGCCTGTACCTATATTCACTTGTGCGTAGTGACTAAGTTCCGTTACATATTGAATATACTGTACTCCTTCTTGAATAAGTCCCGCACCGATACCGCATAGAATATAGTAGAAGAGGAAACGTTTGGGGCCCCAGGTTTGTTCGAGAATCGGTCCGAACATAAAAACGGCAAACATATTAAAGAAAATGTGGCTGAATCCGCCGTGCATGAACATATAAGTGATTAGCTGCGCCGGATTAAAGTCACTTGCAAGGAAAAAATGTAATCCCAGATAATTCGTTAAATCCAGACCGTAACGTTGGGCTACGATTGTTCCGAAAAATACTAGTACATTGATAATTATCAGGTTTTTAGTTACAGTTGGCATCATTTTAATTTCTGAATATTTAGATAATAGACGCAAAAGTACGAATAAATTCTGTTTTAAAGCATGAAAAATGCTTCCTATTAGCTCTTTTTCAATAATTTGCTGCGTTTTTTTTATGTTTTTATTTGATATGTTGTTTTGTTCGGCTATATTTGTGAAATCAATCCATTGTGGGATAATCTTTTGTGTAACATATATATTAATTAATCATTTTACGTATTATGAATAAGTCTGATCTTATTAGTGCAATGGCTGCTGAAGCTCAAATGAGCAAAGCCGATGCAAAAAAAGCACTTGATGCTTTCATCACTTCAGTTACTAACGCTATGAAAGCTGGTGACAAAGTATCTCTCGTAGGTTTTGGTACTTTCTCAGTAAGCGAAAGAGCTGAAAGAACTGGTATTAACCCTTCTACAAAGGCAACTATTACTATTCCTGCTAAGAAAGTAGCTAAATTTAAAGCTGGTGCTGAATTATCTGCAGCTGTTGAATAAGATAGATAGTTGAAAGAAATTAAAAAAGGTGTCCTTTAAAAGACACCTTTTTTAATTATCCATAAGTAGACTATAGTTATTTTCCAATAATTCCTGCCCAACTATCTGTAAAACGGAAGTTACCTATATTCCCTGCGTAATTATTGCGATTTTTAAGCATTATTCCTTTGATGCCGGCTTTCAAAACTCCTTCTTCAGTGGCTACCGCATCCGGTGTAGGTTCCTGGTCTTTCAATTCCGGATCAATAAACAGGGAAGCCTGATTTTTTGCAAAGTCGATTTTTAATACAATCAGGTGGGTCGTGTTCAAATCATAAGTCTTGGTTGCAGATCCACGTTGTTTCTGTATGCCTACTCCGAATTTGAGTTTGTTTCCCTGGTTAGAGGCGAAGACGAATCCCCGGCTTGTTCCGGTAGCATGATTGGCACTTGTGGAAATAAAATCTGTATAACCTTTTGCTTTGAATTTGGAGAAATTTACCAAGAATGACAGGTAATACGTTCCGGTAGAATACGCCCTTCCGGATTCTAATCCGTAAATGCTGGGACGGAACGTTGCTTCTTCCGGCAATCCGCCTAAAGTGATCGACAATCCTTTTTCATAGTATCCTTTGTAAGACAGTTCTTTGCCTGCAACAGGACTTTCACCTACATAAGGCTCTTTCTCACTGAATGCGGCACTCCATACATCTTTGTTAAGAGGGGCTTTCTTTGCAGCGTATGCTGCTTTTTCGATCGGTTCACCCTCTTTACATCCGTTGAGAAAATTGTTTCTCAATACTTGAGCATTGCTTAATGAAGCTGTAGCAACTAATGCCAGCGTTAATAGTACTTTTTTCATGGCTATTTCTGTTATTAATTAAAATTTATATTGTTGTTGATTCATGGGTCCAAATATATCAGCGACGGAAGTCAAACCAAAGTTTCATGCGCAATCCCTCGTCTCCCGATTTGATACGGATGGTACTAGGCTGGCTTTTGGGTCCCTGTTCCGGTATTGATTTGAAAGAACGTATGGCAGGAATATCATAAAGGAAGGAAAGGTCGCCTTCCGGGAAACTATGCATACTGTTTTCTCCATCCCTGCGATGCACCGGTTCTTCCGGGGTAAATACACGGAAGTACAAACCATCCGTTTCCGAATAAACAGTGAACGGTACTTTGTCCGACTCCATGGTTGCCCAGTATAGGTTGCCATGATATCCTTTGAACTCGGGATATATCAGTTGCTCGAAACTCTCTCCGGTAACGGTATTATTGTATTCTTTCTCCCAAATATTATAATTTGCCCCTTTGATCCGGTTTTTCCAGACGCGATACGGACCACGTCCCATCCATCGCATCCCTTTTACTTCTTTTTCCGGGAAAGAAAAACTAAGTCCCAGGTAATAGATGTTTTTATCAAAGAATTCACCTTTATATCCGCCACCATTACCGCGGTTCAGCAGAATAGCATCCATTCCCAGCAAGCCATCTGCTGTCATACGCCAAACGATAGAATCAATGGCTCCCGTATATCTTACGACGAAAAGGGCATCGTTGCCGTCCATGCGTACCTCCCCCTTTTTGAAGTCGGCTTTTATTCCTACGGGTAGAGGGCCATTGTTCAGAGGAACAATTTGCTTATTGCTTTTTATCTCTACCAATGCTCCGCCCTTGCTGTTAAACGTTGCCGAAATGCCGTTTGCAGAAAGAGTAATGCTTTCGTTTCCTTTTCTTATCTCTGCCGGTTTTGTAGAGGTTGTTTGTATGTGTTGAGTTTCAAAGTACTCTTTTGCATACTTCACCGGCCACGTCCAGTTGCAAATCACTTTCCCGTTTCTGTCATAAGCCTCCAGTTCCAGTACATCACCCAGGAAAAAGTTTTCCGGTAACTGCATACGTGCTTTACCTGTTTCCCCCGGATCAATAGCCGGCAGACTGACTGTCCCTTCATTCAATAGCGAGCGCTCACCACCTTTTAATGGGGAGGGAGTAGCGTAAAGGCGATACTTCATACTACACTCCTTTAGATTAGTGAATAAATAAGTATTACTCACCATAAATTCTCCGTTGAAAGAGGGAGTGATAAATAGATTTTTGAATTGGATAGGTGCCCATACTTCACGAACTGTATAAAAGCTACCTTCCTTTTCCCGCCTGGGACCGACAATACCGTCCGGGCCATTCGGTCCGTCAGAATCGAGGATACCACCTTTATCACTGCGTGAAACGGCTTCATCAATAAAAGTCCATAAGAAGCCGCCGGCAAATAACGGATTGGAAGTGTAATTGTTCCAATAATCTTCCAATCCTGCGCCCAGTCCTTTATCATATTGTCCGTGTAGAAACTCTGTCGGCATAAAGACATTGTATCCGTTGGCAAGGCGTCCGGTTCCGGTCTGATAGGC
The DNA here is from genome assembly GCF_015558905.1 of Bacteroides sp. D55t1_190419_B8. NCBI lineage: Bacteria > Pseudomonadati > Bacteroidota > Bacteroidia > Bacteroidales > Bacteroidaceae > Bacteroides > Bacteroides sp. D55t1_190419_B8. Next base: position 38,980 of record NZ_JADMOU010000008.1, on the reverse strand, counting down.
TGGGTAATGATGCGTATCCAGTTGGTTGAAATCTGCCCACGGATGAATCACATGGCGCTTTTGCGGATCATAATCAGCAAAACGGGTATCCAGTTTCTTATTCCATCCGCCTTCATTGCCGTTACTCCATAAGAAGATACAGGGGTGGTTCACGTCATGAGCCATCATCTCTTTTAGTAATTTCTCTCCCACTTTCTCATCATATCTTCCATGCCAACCGGGAAACTCTTCCAGATAGAAAAGTCCCAGTGAATCACATACATCCAGAAAATGTTTGTCGGGCGGATAGTGAGAACGGACTGCATTCATATTCATTTCCTTGATAAGCAGTGCATCTTGCAGGCTGATCTCTTTATTGGTAGTACGTCCTCCGTCGGGATGGAAACTATGGCGGTTGATACCTTTCATTATCACTTTCGTCCCATTGACATAAATCCCGTCTTTAGGGCGGAACTCAATGGTGCAGAATCCGATTCGTTCTTCGTGTACATGTACAATTTGCTTCTGGCTGTCGAGCAGTTCCAACCGGAGCGTATAGAGATTGGGGTGTTCGCAATCCCAGGTACGGATACCTTTCCAGTCAGTCGAAATGGTTTGTACATTCCCGGTTCCCAACGTATTTGTTTGTTTTCCGATGGCTCTGCTTTCCCCTACCGGAGTCAGTGAAGTAGCCAAGGAATATCCCTCTGGCAGATTATTCATATAAACTTCTGTTGACAACTTACCATCAGCTGTTGCATTCACGGCAATGCGTTCGATGTGCGTCTTGGGCATAGCTTTCAGATAAACCGGACGGTAGATGCCACCAAACAGCCACCAATCGGCCCGGCGTTCTGCCGCATTCACCGATTTATTGGCAGACTCTTTCCATACCTTTACTTCCAGTTCATTACTTTTACCAAATTTGAGCTTATCAGTAATGTCGTAATTGAAGCAGATAAAACCTCCTTGATGAATTTCTCCTGCAAGTTGGTTATTTATCTTCACTTCCGTATCTGTCATTACCCCTTCGAATACAATGCGGACCTGCTTGTCTTTCCAATCCGCGGGAACTTTGAACTTGTAACGGTATAGCCCCGTTTCATCACTCGGCTTGGTTTCCTTTACCAGGTAGAAACGGCCGAATGTATATTCCCCGAAACCTTGCAGTTCCCACTGTGAGGGCACTTCTATTTTACTCCATTTGCCGCTGTTCATGCCACCGGAACAATAGAAATCCCAAGTGACGGTCTTTCCCAGCCCAGTTCCGGACAGGTACAGAGTCTCTGTGTTTTGTGCATTTATCGTAGTTGCGCACAAGCAACTGATTCCGATAAAGAACTTCTTTATTCTTTTTGTTATCATATCAAATTTGTCGGATATTAATTATTTGCTCCCCTCGACAGGGAACACGTAAAACTTACGGTTCGGCTTGAAGTCGATCATCCATTGGTCTACTACAACATGTTTATCCAAAGCGGTGATAGTTAGCGTGTGCTTGCCTTTTTTAAGTGAGTGCTTGGTTTCCTTGATAGCTTGTCCGCGCAACACATTGCGTTTCCATGTCTCCGTCCGTCCTTTTTCACGAAAAGAAAGAACCTGCGGTTTTCCACCGTCTATACTGACACTAAAACGGATATCGCCTTTGTCATTCGGCTGGGTAGGAATGACGGCAGTACGTAATAAGGCTTCCCCTTCCCACGGGCAGTCGAACTCAAAAGTCAACGAACCGCCTTTGGGAAGAGATACGGCATTCATGCTATGGCCCAATGCTTGTATAGGAGTGGTTCCTTCAGTTGCTTTTGTATAATCACAAGCGTTGAAGGCAATGCATTTATCCGTTTTGATTTTATGAAGAGATTCTTTCTTTGGATTTTCAATCAGGTATTTATCTATTTCTTTGTCGGTCAGCCCTATGGGTAGGGTTGGTGGATAGAATACATATAGATCCCGTGGGTAGAAGCACATGGAATGTTTCCATTTTCCGTTGGACATATCGTTGTTGTAGTAATCAGTCAGGTCTTTGATTTCCTGATAGGCTTTCATGCTTCTTGCACATGCGGATAACATGGCTTTGTCACGTCCCCAAAGAGATTCGTCGCACTGTCCCATAGAATAGGAGCGGGCACGTTGCGCTTCCAGCATTTTGGTACTCATGGCGGCAGCTCCAAATACCTGATATTTGATATGTGAGAAAAAGGCGTCTTTACGTTCTGGGGTAATCATGGTTTCTACTTCCGCAACAGTTTTTTTGATAGCTTCGTAAGATTCCATGTAGCGGTCCAGTTCACCGCCGAATTCAGTCAGGCTGAATTCAGTGTCGATTACTTGTGAACACCCTCTGGGGTATCTTTTTTTGTCCAGTTCTACCTGTGTCCATCCCATGTGTTCTGGTTTGCGAATACCACATAAGCGGTAAAACTCATGCATGGCAGGGAATAATTTTTTGCCGGCTTGTTCTCCGAACTCACGACAGAGCCATTTTTCCTGATGTTCGTTCAGGGTGGAAGGAGTCACGGAATTAATATCCCATGCCATATCCAGGAATAACTCAAGATTATAGGCCGATGGTTTCAAATCATGTACGTTGACGATCCACACACGGCGTGCATGATGATCGTACGCCTGTTTCATTTCGTTATAGATAAGTCCCGGTTGGGTGGTACATAGCCACATATAATCGTGCGGACGTCCCCAATAGCTTAAATGGTAATAGACACCGGCTCCGCCACTGCGTTTTTGCTGCTCTTCGTCACTAAGGCGGGTCATGTAACCATAGTTGTCGTCACACCACATGAGTGTCACATCATCAGGAACTTGCAAGCCGTTTTCCATAATCTGCAATACTTCCTTATAAGGTACGAATACTTGCGGTACTTTTGTAACGTCAGGATTGGTGTATTTAGCCAGCATCTTGCGCTGGTCATTGATGACCTGTTGCAAGGCATTGACCTTTTCGTCCATAGTGCTTACGCCTTCCATGTGTCCGTCATGGATTCCCCGCATACCGATGGTGTACATATTCTCATATTTTCCGGCTTCTTTCAGCCGTTCTATCCAATAAGCCTGTACAGAATCACGATTGGTGATATAATTATAATCACCACGTCTTTTTACACTCCATTCTCCTACATTGTTGCGCATCAGAGGTTCGCAGTGCGAAGTACCGATGGCGATACCGCAACTATCAGCCATCTCTTTGGCGCCAGGTACGAAATAGAAAGGAGTGGTAATGCCATGCATGCCCGGCCATATTGCGTTGGCGCGCAGCCGGAGCAACAATTTGAATATTTCTTTATAGGTACGGGCTCCGATACGTCCTTTGATGTTGGAAGGTTCGAATGTCTTCCAACTCCAAGGCTGCAGCGACCAGTCTTCGTCATTCAGAAAAATCCCACGATATTCGACAGACGGACTTTGAAAATTCTTGTAGTTGTTGTCAAGGGTAAGTTGGGTCTGTTTTTCAGGGGTCACATCTCCCCACCATACCCAGGGCGATACACCTGCCAAACGTGACAATTCGAGTATTCCATAGGCAGTTCCCCGGCCGTCGCTGCCTACAACGAACAGTTGCCTGTTCGCAGAACTGCCAGCTACCGTAATGTAAAAGCCGTCTTTTTTGGCTGCGATGTTATCGACGGGAATATTTAGTCCGCGCAATTCCTTCTGCAGTTTTTTGTTTGCTTTATCCAATTGTATGATGCGGATAGTTGCTCTGGATGCAGGGACTTGTTTGGGTACGAGGCCCGTCACTTGTTTCATGTCCCCAGCAAACATGTCGATAGCTATTTTTACAACTGGGGTGGTAGACTGGGGCATAGCGTACGATATGGCCTGTTTTCCATTGTACCAAACGAAGTCGTTACTGCGTACAATCTGACTACATACAAAAAAGATGATTAGTAAGATAGAGCGTAAAAGCATGATATTAGTTTTTATGGTTATATTATTAATTTCCGTCAGGTTTTTCCATTTCGCAGAAAGGGGCCGGACACCAATGGAAATTGTTTCTGTCGTCCGGTTTGGCTGGGTCATAGGAAACCTCTGTTTTCAGGAATTTCGTCAATTCCGGCGTTGCCTTTTTCATTCCTTCAATTACACATTGGGCTATTTGATAAGCACCGTAAGGATTGAAGTGTGTGTTGTCGGCCAATGCTTTCTTTTGTCCCGGGAAGCTTCCCTTCGGATAGTGTACAAAGGCTTTTTTTGATTCACTTTCGCCCAATGCTTCATACAGTGTACCGGTCATTGTATTCAAATCGATCAAAGGTACATTTTCTTTTGCTGCAATCCAACGTACTGCGTCAGGATATTCGCCGTGGGTATTGACGGTACGTCCTTCTTTGTCAAACTTACGACGGCGTGTCGGGGTGACCAATACCGGTTGTCCGCCTTTGGCGCGCACTTCGTCAATGAATGTTTTCAGGTTTGTCATAAAAGAGTAGTATGCTCCTTTACCGGGACCCTTCTGTTTTTGATCGTTATGTCCGAACTCCACCATCAGGTAGTCTCCTTTTTTCATTACTGAAAGTGCTTTTTTCAGACGCCTTGCGGCAATGAAGGTATTAGCGCTTTCACCGCTTTCTGCATAATTGGCAATCGCTATTTCGAAATTGAAAAAGCGGGGAATCATTTGTCCCCAACTTGCCCAAGGCTCATTTTCCTGATCCACTACCGTACTGTTTCCACATAAGAAGATTGTAGGAATAGAAGGGTCGGCAGCTTCTATGTGAATACTTTCGCATACAGGTATATCTCCATTAATTTCGATTGTCAGTCTGTCGTCCCAATCTAATTTGCTCTTTTCACGATCCTTTATTTTCACGGATTCTTTAGCGGAAATGCGCGGACTGCGTTTATTAACGATGAATGTTTCTTCTACGAATTCTCCTTTCTTAGTAGGCAGGTTCTCTATGAACAAACGGCGTGACTCTGCACGTACTGTAGTATTTCCTGCCTTCTTCTTACTCCCTAAGCGTACAGTGACACGATAATTTCCGTCAGGAACACGCACGGAGAAATAAAAAGGTTCATTACTGTCTTTTTTAGGTGTGTCTACACGGTCGTATCCATATCCGGTCTTTTCCGAGTAGCGGGGAGCGTCGGCTAAATTAAAAGTCTGTGGTAAATTTTGTGCTTCTATACTAACTGATGCCAGTAATAAAAGGCTCAATAAAGTTATTTTCATTTCAGGTAAAATTAGAATATGTGTGAGTGAAATTCTTGTTTCTCGTTTCCGCAGCTAAAATAGTGCGTTTTTCTTTCATGTATAATGGACATACGTGTGAAAATATGGATTAATTGTGTTATTTGCTGTCCGCACCAATATAATATCCCAGATGTGTCGGCTGATTGTAGCCTACATTCTGCATGGCTTGTGACATATCATACGTATGGTCATTCGTTAGATGTACAAACCGGTGTCTGGTGGGATGATTGCTGGAGAATATATAAATGTACTCTCCGTCTTTGCTCCGGTATATCACTTCTTCACGGTAGTCACCTAGGAAATCTCCGTAATAACAGGGATTGGCTTTGGTGGAGTTGTTGGAATAAACCCCGCTGCCGTAATAGGTAAAAGTGACTACCCGCGATTTATCCCACGGAGCGGATTTCGTGTAGCTATGTACCATCACGTCGTCCAGCATTTGGCGGGTCAGGTCGCCTGTCCAGAAGATAGCGTTGTTGTAGCTTTTGGAGCCGGTTTTGGCAGAAGGCAAAGTCGTACTAAGCAACTGTCCGGTCTGACAACTATACACACCGCTGGCCTCGGACGACCAATATTCATGTCCGGGACTATCCGGAATAATGTCTGCTACCAGGCATCTTCCTATATCTCCGGGAGGGTCTTTATCTTCATCCTCTTCATCTGCACCATCTTCGCTACTTCCGGAACCTGATCCGCCTGCATGGCCGGTTATAAACTTCCCTGTCGCTGCATCGAATACGGCACAGCCATAGCCAAATCCGTTATTTATATATTTATTCGGGTTTTCGAAACAGGCCACCACTTGTAATCCCGGTCGGTCGGGAATGAATTTCCCTACATGGAGGGCATCTCCGTGTCCGTTTCCCGTGCAATAAAGTCCTTTGCCGTTGCGTGCGATGGCTGCTGATCCGTAGAGAATCTCGTCATATCCGTCACCGTTCAGGTCTGCTACTCTGAATGTGTGTGAACCCATGTCCCTGTAAGACTCATTTCCTTTATCGTTTGTATTGAATTTCCAGCGGGGAAGCAGGGAAGAACCGTTGAAATCGAGTGCCCATACCTGCCAGTTCCTGTAGATTCCACGAGTGATGATTAGGCTGGGATTCGCTTTTCTTACACCGTTTTGAGGGATTCCGTCCAAATAAGCGGCTCCGATAAAGAAACGATCCATGCGGTTGCCATAGTCGTCTCCCCAGTAATTATGCCAGTATTTGGCACGCTCATAGTTACTCCCTTCACCGCCACGCGGAATATTGTTGGTACGGCCTACTTCCATCCCCTGTCCGTTGACGATGGATATATATTCCGGTCCGTCGAAAATTAAACCACAGGTAGAATGTAGCGACTTTCCTGAATACCACCCTTTCCCTAAAGGATCTTTTTGCCTGTAATCGTTTATGTTTCCACTGGCATCCGTTATTTTTTCGCCATTGGCGAATTTAGTACCTTCGGAACTGCGGAAGGCAATTTCGCATTTTCCGTCACCATCAAAGTCATACACGATAAAAGAAGTGTAATGAGAGCCGGAACGTATATTGATACCCATGTCTATCTGCCAAAGGAAAGTGCCGTCCAGTTTGTAGGCTTCGAGCAGGGTAGTGCCCTCTCGCCACCCGCCTTGGTTTGCTCCGTCGTAAGGTTGGCGTTTAAGCACGATTTCCATTACTCCGTCACCGTCGAGGTCACCTACCTGTGCATCATTGGCAGCATAGGTCAGGCTGGGGTCGGGGACATTGCTGTTTAGTCGGATGGCACGATAAAATGTTTCCGCCATTTGGGGAGTGAATGTATATTCGCAGAGCGTCTGTTCCGAATCGGCAACAGTGACACGATATCTATGGGTCGTTTGTGCATGAATGCTTTTATCCGCCCAACAGGTAGCGTCTGTAACGGGAGTTTCGTTCAGTTTGACTTCCGGGCCGTTATCTTCGCTTTTATAAATATCAAATGCCAGGTTATCGGGGTCGGTGGGGAGTAGTCGCCAGCTGACTAAGGCATGTGAATAGCCGGAAGTGTGGTTTAACATCCCTCTGGGTGTAGGATCATAACTCACCCACATACCGCGTTCCCCTATTATAATCTCTTTTTCAGGTTCTTCCTTTTTTTCGGTATTCTCCGTATTATTACTTGCCGGCGATTGTATTTGTTCATCTCCGCAGGCAACAATAAAAAGAAGTATTCCGAATATGGATAAATAGCGTAAATGTTTCATGGTCAATGTATTTGGTTAACGTTCGCTTACAAAGATGATGAGAGTATCGTGTCCGTAACATGGACGCTCGTACGTTTGCATGGATTATTTGTCCGTGCTGTTTTTTATTCGGGGCGGATTTGATAATCTGTGCTGGTTTGTGTACGGATGTCCATTCTCCGGCACTTATTCTCTGCTTACATTTGCAATACATTGATGAATGTATCTCTGTATTTTAGTAAAAGTTGAACTATAAAAATAATACTATTATGAAAACTCGTAAATTGAAGATTGCGTATGCTTTCCTGCTCTTGATGCCGGCAGTTACGTTGCTCCAAACTTCCTGCTCGGACAGTCAGTCCGATGGCGATGCTCAACAAGGCAGTGTGGAGATTGCGGCCAGTTGGGATGATTATTCGGCGGAAGCGGAACTCCCCGGCAGCTATACCCTTGTCATTACCGGTGTCGGTGAACAGACGATGAATAGTCGTACTGCCACTTTTCAATCCTTGCTCGACGCAGGGACATACGGACTAACTGCTTATCATATCCCTGCAAATATGACTGTCGATAACCTTATCGCCAGTGTGGGACTTCACGAAGATGGAACACTTCTGCAACCGGGTTATCTCTTTTCCAATACCCGTATCAAATCGGTAGTAGTAGAATCGGACAAGACTGTGAAAACTACCCTGAAAATGAAACAACGGGTTCGGCAACTGACATTAACGTTAGTTCCACAGGGCGGCGACCCTGCGCAGATTGAAGAAACGGAACTGCAAGCATCTTTGTCCAGCATCGCTTCAACCTTTAATATGACAACAGAAGAATTGTCGGAAGCCAGGAATATTGCTATTGTCTTTAAAAAACAGTCATCCGGCTCTTATTCGGCTACTTTATCCATCTTAGGTGTTGTGCCTGAAGGAGAACAGGAACTCACTCTCCAACTGAACTTATCCAAAGGAAGACATTATGAATTGAAGAGTGATCTGACCGAAGCCTTGAGGTATTTCGGGAATGATATAGCTCCGCTTTCCCTGAAGGCTCCGCTCGAACTTCCCGGAGGAGTTGAAGGCTCCGGCACTATTCTACCATGGGAACCGGAATTTGAGGACGGACCGCATGATGTCGAAATTCATTAAAATATAGAACCATGAGAATCAGATTTCTTTTGATGGCAGTATCGCTGATGATATTGACCGCGTGTAACAATCTACAAGAGACAGAAGAGGCTATCAGCCAAATACCGGTAGCTGTCAATGTATGGGGAACTATCAATACAAACGGGCTGACTACCCGGGTTACGAACGATGTATGGGAAACCGGAGATGCAATCGGTATATCCGGAAAAAGTGGAAATGTTGAATATACGAACAGGCAATATGACTTTTCCAAAGGTTCGTCTTTCATTCCTGCGGGAGAGGTAATCTACTATATAAATAAGGAGATGGTGAAATTTTCCGCTTACTATCCTTTCAACGAAATGGGAGGTGCGTTTGAAGTAAATGTGAGTAATCAGAATGAAAGTAAAAACTTCGATTATTTATATGCTACTGCGGAAGGTTCGGAGGCAGCTCCGCTTCTGGACTTTAAATTCCGGCATCAGATGTGCAAGGTAGTGCTGAACTTCCTGCCGGGTAGCGGCTTTGCGGAAGATGCGGACTTTAGTAACGGTATTATCCGGTTTGCCTCTTTACATCCCACCGGTACGTTTAATACCGTCACCGGTAGTGCTGAAATTACTGCGGAAGAAGCGGGCGGACTTGAATTTATTGCCGGAACTACCATTGTACCGGATGGAAATACTTATTCGTTTATCCTCCTGCCCGAAACTGTTTCCGGCGGTGTTGCACTCTCATTCACCCAGGAGGATGGAACTGTCCATGAAGGAGCACGCCTGACCGGGAAAGAATCTGCTGATTTGGCTTTGACGCCGGGTAAAGTGTACGAGTATAACGTTACGGTGAACCGTGAACGGCTCACCATCTCTTCTTCCGCTATCCACGGGTGGGATGAAACTCCCGGAGATAAGGATGTGAACATAAATATATAATTCAACCTGTTAATGAGTCTGATAATTATGAAACCAGATAGTAAAAAATTACGGATGTTCGCCTGGCTGCTTGTTATGGCAGCAGGCAGTGTACTGACATCATGCACATCTGATGAAAAAGAAATTTCCGGTTTACTGGACAATAAATATCCGATGGAGTTTGTGGGACAGGTCTTTAACCAGTCGATCACACGAACTACTTCGGAAGGAACATGGACTGGAACGGAAGAAGTGGGCGTACAAGTCGGTGACGGAATAAAGTTGTATAAGGCAGATATATACGGAACCTTGACAACAGAAGATACCCCCTTTTATTGGGAAAGCAAGACGGCAACGGTTGATGTATTGGCATGGTTTCCTTGCAATGGTACAGAAGCGCTGCCCGCATCGTTCTCGGTGCAACAGGATCAGAGCCAAAATGATGGTTTCCAGAACAGCGACTTTTTGAGAGCCAAAGGTACTTTTTCCTTTTCCGGTCAACAACCAGCTTTGGATTTTTATCATCTGCCTGCAAAAGTGAAACTGAATCTGAAAGTCGGCGAAGGAGTGGAAGATCCCGAAACAGTGAAGAATGCAGAAGTAACCTTTGTCAACATGGCATTAGCTTCGGGTGAAATAAACATGGCTACGGGTGAAGTGGCACAAACTACCGGAGAGGAAACGATTATCCCTCAAAGACTGGATGAAAAGAGTGTAACAGAAGGCTGTTTGCAAACACTGCAAGCCTTACTGGTGCCGCAACAAATGAGAGGCAAGCAGTTTATTAAAGTAGTAGTGGATGGCGTTGAGGCCTATTATATCCCGGCGGAGGATGATGCAAACCTGCAAGCCGGTTACCTGTATGTTTACAATATTGAGATAACCCACAGAAACGAGATCGAGGTAACTCTTGCCGTTTCCGGTCCTGCCTGGACAGAAGGGAAAGAGCAAACTGTTGTCAGCAGTACTTATTACACGGCGGACGATATGAAACCCGGTGATTTCTTTTACCGTACGGCAGATGGAACGGGTTGGGCAGTAAGTGATGGTGGTTTGCGTAAAGTGAATCATGCAACAGGTGAAAAAGAGTGGGAAACTCCGGCGCAAAGTCCTGTTGATTTTACAGACGGGAGAGTATGTATCGGCATTGTTTTCCAGACAGAATCGAAACGTATCAGTGCACTTGAAAAGGCAAAAGGCTGGACACACGGGTACGTGATGGCTTTGACTGATGCTGCCGAAAAGTGTACCTGGGGTGATAAGACCATAGATGAAGATACGGGAGAAATGACTGAAGGTATTAATTATTTCCCGAATCTGCCAACGAACTCTGATATGTATGGCGATATTGACGGATATGGCAAGAAAGTATACATTGCCGGACAGAAACTTGCCGGAGTAACAACTGCCGATGGCACACTTTATGATGTTTTCTACCACTCGGAAAATTATGGAACGGATGGTAGCGGACAGTATGCTGCGCCTGCCGATGGAACGACTTCCGGCTGGTATCTGCCTACTATCGGACAGTGGTGGGATATTCTGGAAAATCTGGGTGATGTTAATGGATTGATAGCCTTGAGAAATAGTTCAGGAACCACTGTTGAACTCAAAAATGGAGTTTCCCAAGTTGCCATAGATCGGATGAACGAGCTTATGAATGCTAGTGGACAGACTGTTACTTTATTTAAGGCAGATGTTCATTATTGGTCGAGCTCGGAAAAGAGTAGCGGTGTTGCCCGACGTGTCCTTTTCGATGGTTCGGGTAAGAAATATTCTTTGCGAATTGGAGATAATAATAAGGATAATCCTTCTACGAATGTCCGCTGCATTCTGGCTTTCTAAGTGGGCTCCTGAAGAAACATTCCGTATATGAAAAAATAAAAATAAGAATATGATGAAATTATATAAGTTATTTATTCTGTCAGCTTCTGTTTTTCTGCTGACAGCTTTATCTGGCTGTTCCAAGGAAGAAGATGTTTTTACCACTTTGCCGGAAGGGGGACTTCCTCTCACTCTCAAAGTCACTTCGGACAATTATATATCTACTGGCACTGTTGAAACACGCATGGTAGAAGAAGGTTACACTACTCAATTCACTTCCGGTGACGAGATTGGTGTCTTGCAGCTAACACCGTCATCCGGAAATGGAGGAGAGACAGTAGCTAAAAATTATCGCTTTACTCTTGATGACGAGGGCAACTGGACAGGAGTACCGTTGTTACATAAGCAGGGGGATGAGTATATCGTTTACTATCCTTATATTTCGGTTAGCAGTAAAGAGGAACTGGAGGCATATTGTACTTCATTCGAACCTCGTCTGAACCAAGCCACTTACGAGGATTATACGAAAAGCGACCTGATGAAAGGAGAAGGACTCGTATCAGGAACTACATTGAATGTCAATTTGGAACATCAGATGGCATTGATCGTAATCGAAGTGCCGTTGGGTAAATGCGCGACTACCAAAGACGGTAAAGTGAAATATCATCCGGCTACTACGGTTTTGGGTGCACCTGCTTTTTCGTGGGAAGAAGGGAAGGTTCCTTATCAGACTTCGGATGAAAGAATCCTGCGTTATATCATCAAGCCGGATGCGGATTTCTCCCTGAAAGGCAGCTACCCTTATTATATAGGTACACGGAAATTCGACATAGCGGTTACTGCCTCCGATGCAGCTGCTAAACACTATCTTTTCTATACGCTTGATGAGGGAGTAGAACCTCCGGGTAGCCGTGATGTTCAGGTAGGAGATTATTATATGAGTGATGGAACTATACTTCCCGGAGATGTAGCCAGTGTACCTGAAGGCTGTATCGGAATTGTGTTTCAGGCAGATACGGAGCGTATGAGTGCCGATGAACTGGCACAGGGATGGACACATGGCTGCGTCATGGCACTGACTAATGCAGGTAAAGACTCCAAATGGGGAAAGGCAGCCACGGAAGGCGATGGGGAAAATTCCCCATTTGCGGAACATGCATCTACCTATAAGGGGATGTATCAGGAGATAGGCGGATATGTGAAAACGAAGTATATGGTGGATACGTATGCAAATGAGGCTACTTTTCAGGAGGTGAACGGAGCTTTTTATCAGGCCAGCCAGTATGGAGAAACGGCGGCAACGACATCATATAAAGCTCCCAAAGGCACCAGTGGTTGGTATTTGCCAAGTATAGGCCAATGGTGGGATATTTTTGAGAACTTGGGAGAAGCGAAAGGACTGGCCACTCTGAAAGATAACGAGACGACATCTAGCAATATCGCAATTAGTTTGAGTGGAGAATCGGTATTCGAAAATCTGAATACTTGCCTGAAAGCTGCATCATCATCAGTCGATGAATTTGAAAGTTCGAAAAATTACTGGTCGAGTTCAGAACACAATAGAAATAATAAGGGATTGGTTTATGCACATTCTGTGTCTTTGACTGCTACCTCCCTTACAACCACCGGTGCCACTAAAACAAGTAACAGTAACCGCAGAGTTCGTTGTGTACTCTCATTTTAGAAACCACAAAAGATATATATATTAAATGTTAGTTCTCATGCCGGAATGCCTTGAAGGTATTTCGCATGAGAACTATGTCACACTTAAATGAATCATGATTATGAAAATGAAATTTCTTTTCCTGGTGGCTCTTGTACTTTTTACTTCCGCCATCACAGACAATTCTCCGGTAACAATTTATATGATTGGTGACTCGACTATGGCAAATAGAAATCTAGCGAAGAGTCCGCGAAATAAGGAACGTGGATGGGGAATGATGCTAGGCAGCTTTTTCCCTGCCGATAAAGTGGTAGTTGCCAATCATGCAGCTAGTGGTCGCAGCACAAAAAGTTTCATTGACGAAAAAAGATGGACGCGGGTAGTCAATCAGATTAAGCCGGGTGACTATGTGTTTATCCAGTTCGGACATAATGACGAGAAAAAAGACAATCCGAAACTCTATACCGAACCGGGCGGTACGTTCGACGATAATCTGCGTAAGTTCGTGAATGAAACCCGTGCAAAAGGCGGTATTCCCGTCCTTTTCAATTCTATCGTCCGTCGTAAGTTCTGTCAGGACGCAGCGGGGAACTTTACCGATTCACTTTCTGATACGCATGGTGACTATCTTCTTTCTCCTAAACGGATAGCCGAAGAACTGAATGTGGTCTTCATTGATATGAACAAGATGACTCATGATCTGGTGCAACAGATGGGGCCGGAGAAATCGAAAGAACTGTATATGTGGGCTGGAAAGAAAGATGATACACATCTGAATATCAAAGGTTCCCGCGTATTTGCCGGAATGGCGATTGATGCGGTCGGCAAGAAAATTCCCGAACTGGAGAAATATATCCGTCACTTCGATTATGTGGTAGCCACGGACGGAAGCGGTGATTTCTTCACCTTGGATGAGGCTTTGAAAGCGATTCCGGCAAGGAAGAAATGTACAGTGCTTGTACGTACAGGGCAATATGGTCCCAAACCGGAGATTAGAAACAAGTTGATAAAGATTACGGAAGATGAAGGCGTCACTTACGGAAGTCCGGCAATCTAGCAGGAAACGTCATTTGAATAGCAGACATAGAAAAACTATAATTCCCACCACAACGCTGGAACGGCTCATGTTTTCGAGACATGAGCCGTTTTCGTATCGTTCAGAATTAGTACCAATCAGCATCTATTTGTTTCTAGCATCTAAAGAATTTATCCCTAGAGCTGCATAATTCTATTCGTCTGACAACTGTTAAACTTTCGTCTGACAGTTGTTATTCTTTCGTCTAACAGTTGTCAGACGAAAAATAAACAATTGTCAGACGAATAAATTCATGAATAAATTTTCTTTGTTTACTATTATTTGAACTGATATCCTCTGAAAGTTCTTTTTAAGTCCGTGCCGAAATAGAATCCGGGTTGGGTGGGTTGGTTATATCCTACATTTTGGGTGGCGATGCTGATTCTGTATATCGGATCTTCCAGAAAAGTATGGAAACGATATTCTGTTGGAATTGTTGATACATATAAGTGCAGGGAGTTGTTATCTTCGGAGCGGAAAAGGACTTCTTCGCGCCAGTCTCCGATAATATCTCCTTGCAGGCAGGGAGTAGCTTTCGTACTGTTATTGGAAGCAACCCCTTCAAATTCTACAAACGGGATAAAACGTTTCTGTTCCCAGTCATATTTGCTGATACGGGTTTTATCCAATACCTCGCGCAATAAATCACCATCCCACCAAACAGCCATGTTGACAGGGAAGTTTTTAGTCTTCGGAGCAAGCAGTTCACCTTTGAAATTGATGATACCACCTGTTCCCGGTGACCATAATTCCACTCCTGGATTCGTCGGGTCGATGTCGGCGGCCATACAACGGCCTATATCCCGGGTACTCTTGAGTTGCAGGATGATTTCTCCGGTGGCAGCATCCCGATAAGTACTGCCGTCACGTTTGTTTTCGTGGCAGGCCCATACTTGCAGACCTTTTCGTGCAGGGTCTATTTGAGTTAGTTGGATGGCATCTCCATGTCCGAGGCCGGTAGAGTAGAGCCCTTTGCCATTATGGTCGATGGTGCACGAACCGTAGATGATTTCATCACACCCGTCACCATCTATGTCTCCTACACGGAGATTATGGTTTCCTTGTTTGGCATACTTTTCATTTCCGGGGGTGTTTGTATCGAATACCCAATGCTTATTCAGTTTCTTTCCATCCCAGTTGAAGGCAGCCAGTACGATACGCGTGTAGTAACCGCGGCACATCACTACGCTGGGACGAACACCGTCCAGATAAGCGATGCAGGCGAGAAAACGGTCGCTGCGGTTGGCACGCGTATCACCCCAGTCTTTGGGATTTCCACGGGCAGGGATATAGTCAGTAGTGTAAAGTGCTTCACCGGTAAGTCCGGAGAATACGGTCAGATATTCGTTACCTTCCAGTATGCGTCCCTGACGGGTAAGTTTATTCTTTTTCTTATCAAATACGCCGGGTTCGCGATAGTCGGTTTTGGTATTTCCTATCACTTCTCCTTTACCATCTACCGTTCCGTCCGAAGTACGCATCACTACTTCCGCTTTGCCGTCACCGTCGAGATCATACACCATAAATTGGGTGTAGTGTGCTCCGGCACGTATGTTCTTTCCCAGGTTGATGCGCCATAGTTGCTCGCCGTTCAGCCGGTAGCAGTCAAAATATACTTCGCCTGTATATCCGTCATGAGAATTATCTTTTGCGTTGCTGGGTTCCCACTTCAGGATGATTTCATATTCACCGTCACCATCTACGTCACCAATAGAAGCATCATTCGGACTGTACGTATATGTATCGCCTGCCGGAGTCACACCGTCTGCAGGTTTCTGCAATGGAATTTGCAGGTAACCGAGAGGAGCGTTGGCGGGAAGTGTGTATTTGCCGTCAATGTGATGCGTCTCTTTTCCTTTCAGTACGGGGCGTACTTCGTATGCCGCCGTTTCCAGACTGCTATTCTCGTCACGGAACAAAGTGCCCGTGACCACCGGGTGAGTAGTCAGCTTCTTACCGTCACGATATACATTGAAAGCTGTTTCCATCGGATCCGAAGAAAGATACCGCCATGAGACTACCACTGTCGAGGGACTTTCACGGATAGCAACTACACCGCGTCCGAGTTTCTCCTTTTGTAGTTTTGAATAGTTATAGTTGGGTTGGGCATTTGCTGTCCATGCGGATGATAATGCGAATACGCACATCAACCAGTAAATATATCTTTTCATACCAAATAGTTTTTAGTTTCTATAAATTCCCGGAAGGCGTACTTTTCAGATGGATATTACATTGATCGTTGTTCTCGGATGCAATAGTGGTGTTGTCCTTGGTATCCAACATAATTTCCGCCAGATTAAAGTTTCTGCTATACCGGATTCGTCCTGCTTTTTGTGCCTGTACTTCGATGGCATACAGGAAGAAATTCTCCAGACGCAATGTATCGTTCCATCCCGATGCGGAGATAAACTCTCTGACGTTGGTGGCTTTGACATGCGAAAGATAGACGTTACGGAATTTCGGATACCCCTTTTCTTCGGGCGCTACCGGAGTGAGCAGTATTTTCCAGTGCTCGGGGATTTCTTTGTGCGAATATTCTTCGGGCAGGGTACTGTAACTATATTGCGGATTCCAGTTCAGATCAGCGGCGAGTACATTGCGTACACTGTCTGCTTTGACACGGGTAATATAGATATTTTCTATGATTCCGCCCCGGTTCATAGCACTCTTTAGTCTTAATACACTCCAGGTGCCTTGGGCTGTGAGGTCGTGCCCCAGGATATTCCGTATGCCGCCGGAAGTTTCGCTTCCGCAGGTGATAAGTCCGGCACCTTTGCGGGTGGTACAGTTGCGTATGACTACATTCTCCGTCGGGCGGTTGACGCGCAGCCCGTCCGTGTCTCTACCTGATTTCAGGCAGATATTATCATCATTGCAGTCTATCATACAGTTTTCTATCAATATGTTGGTAGAGGAATCTATATCCACTCCATCCGTGCTCGGTCCGCGTCCACCGATATTATTGTTGATGGTGAGTCCGTTGATGCTGCAATAATCGGAGTAGAGGATCTGACAAGCCCAAAAACCGGTACGCATCAGGGTGAAGTCCTTTAAAGTCACGTCTGTACTCCGTTCGACCAAGATACCGCGTACACGCTTGCAATCATAATCCACAGCCCAGCGTAAACCTTTCTTTTCGTACTCCTTGCGCATGCTCCAGTACTGGTCCCAAAACTTCTTTCCACGGCAGTCAATCATTCCCTCGCCGCTGATAGCTACATTCTTTTGCTTGATGACATTGAGAACGGCCGACGGCCATATCATTTCAATACCGGCGATGCGCGAACGGAACTCGGGATAGTTGTTTATATCGGTAGAAGCGAGTAAGGTCACCCCTTTATCCAGTTGCAGGTTGACACCGCTTTTGATAAACAGAGCTCCCACCAGATAGTATCCGGGAGCCAGTATCACGGTTCCGCCCCCTGCGGCGGAACATTCGTCAATCGCCTTTTGAATAGCTTCCGTACTAAGCCGGGTGCTGTCGGCTACTGCGCCGAAAGAGTTGGCGGATATAATTCTCCCGTCCGGTTGCTGTCTGCTACCGACGCTGTCTGCCCAACTCAAGTCCACTTGCTGCGGCAGTTTTCCCCAGTCATAGGTGTGGTGAGTCTGTTTGCCGGAATTGCAGGCTGTCAGGAGTACACCGGTTAAGAGGGAAGTAAGAATGCTGTTTATTCTCATTTGATAAACTTTTGGTGATTAAGATTTCTAAGAAATATTGTCTACGTAATTTTTTCGACTAAATTAGCGGCTTTTATTGGAGAGGCGAATGGAGTGGTGTACGAAAGCATGGACTATTTCTTGTATATTGACTGCTTGTGATAGAATGTCCATGAATCACATAAAAAGTCCATCCTTATTAGATATTCGCAGTTAGAATCCCTTCAGGATGGGGTACATTGATAGTCCATACAAAAGTACGAATGTCCATTCCCGGCAGGGGTGTGCAGTCCTATCTTTGCCGTATAATAAAATCTTGTTGATAATTCTATTTTAATTTTAAGACTATGATACACACGTTATTTGGTTTATGCAAGAAACGTTTCAGCCAGTTGGAAACTTGCGGCCTGGTCATGTTGATGTTGCTATTGCTGGCAGGTTGTACCGATACGGAGGAACAGTATGAACGTCCTTCGTGGTTGGAACCACCTATTTATGAAGTATTGGCAGGGAAAGGTAATTTCTCCATGTATTTGCATGCGGCGGATAAGACGTTGTATAGCTCCATCCTCAAAGGAGCCGGTAATTATACTGTATTTGCCCCGAACGATGATGCTTTCCGTAAATTCCTTTCCGAACACAATTATACTTCTGTTGATGAAGTTCCCGTGGATGTGCTGACACAAGTTGTCGCTTATTCGATGGTATTCAACCGCTTCGAGACTGCCCGCCTGGGAGATGTCTTGAACAGTGGTGTTTGGGAAACCGGGACTTCTATCAAAAAACGCTCCTCTTATTATAAGACACTTTATAAAGAGACTATCGACGGAGTGGAACAGTGGGTGGTAGACAGTCCTGCCGATGTGACGGCTGTTGTTACTCCTTATAAGTTTTTACCCATTTTTACCGATTCTTATTTTACGGGTAATCTGTTGACTGCAACCGATTATGAGAAATTCTTTCCGGATGCTGCTTATTCAGGATTGAATGCTGCTGCCGGAAGCGTATCGAATAAGGATATGTATGCCGAAAATGGAATTATCCACGAGGTGGATGCGGTTAATTTGCCGTTGGATAACCTGGATGAAATGTTGAGAAGAGACGAGCATGAATCCTTCCGTAAGATTTTAGAAACGAAAGTAGGAAATTCCTATCTGTTTGTCTCTTACTTGTTAGGTGAAAATACAACCGAAGTTTATAAAAAACTTTATCCGGACCGTAATATCTCTGCAGTTTATTGCAAGACTTATCAAAACTTACCTTACTTATTAAATAATGAAGATTATAAAGGTACGGAAAGCGGTACGACGGAACAACATGGATATACCCTGCTTGTTCCTTCCAACAAGTCTGTGCAACGGTTTGCGGAAATGTTATGCGAGCGTGCCGAGGTGGGCGACTTGTCAGAACTTTCACTGACCGCATTGACCTATTTTCTGAAAGCCCATATGGTGCCGCGTATTGTATGGCCTTCGCACTTTGCCTCGGAACAGAACTCCAATGAAGAATATCTGAATGGTGAAGGAAAAGACGGGCCGGATTTTGATGCTTGTGTAACAAAGAGCAGCTTTGCCAGCAACGGTGTACTGTATGATACGAAAGAAATCGTGCAGAGTAAATACTTCACCACTGTTTATTCCGAAATCCTGCTGAATAAAGACTGTCGTAACTTGGCGAATATAGCCTACGAGAAGTTTTTTATCAACGATTGGATACCGGAGATGACCAAAAGTAAGTTGACGGGAGATAAAGAAGTAGATTATATCATGGTACTTCCCTCGGACGAATTGCTGAAAGCGGACGGATTCTCTTATGACGAAGTGAATAATAAATTTCTGAATGATAATCTGACTGCTTCTTCCGATGCGGAAGACCGTATGAAAAGGCTGCTCCGTTCGTGCGTCTTTAAACGTACGAAGGGGTTGACGGAACTGGATGATTTTGCCGGATTCCCCCAACTTTCTTACGATGGATATGGCTATGCGGTAAATATCTATGGAGATATGATACGCTTCAGGGATAACAAGCTGCAAGGTTTGGGCAACATCCTTGACGGTACGGAAGTAGAGGTGGAAGAAGTCGATTTTGACTATATCAATGGGCATGTTTTCCGTATTACAAACGGAACAATGATCGAATACAGTCCGCGCAACAGCGGTGGTACGGCTGCATTTACCGTTCCTAAACTTTACGACCGTATCACCATGTACGCACAGGAGAATAGTGACTGCCGTTTATTCAAGCAATATATGGATAGAGTCTATGGAGGAACTTCTCCTTCTTTTATCAGAGAAAGTACTAATTATACAGTTCTGATTCCTACGGACGAAGCGATACAAAATGCAGTGGGTTCGGATCTTCTTCCCGCTTTACCCAGCGGCAGTGATGCTTTTGAATCGGAAGACAAATCGATGGTAGAACGTTTCATACAACTTTGTTTCCTTACCGGAACAGTAGTGCCGGATGATGGAATGCCTTATATAGAACCGGGAAAGAATGAAAGCCTTGCATTGAATACTGTCTACAAACTGACGGATAGCGAGCTGGATTTATGGTCGGTCACCACTGCGGTGGTCGTATCCAAACAGGCAGACAATAGTTTGACTTTCCGTTTTCGGGATATAACCAAAAACGACTGGCTTCAGGTGGAGGGATATGCACCGGTCAATGTTGTACGCGAATCTGGTAAGAGTAACTATGTAGGCCCCTTGTCTGTGATACATGCCGTGGATGGTATCATTGGGTTTACAACACATCCCAAAGAATAATTGAATCTAATATTTACCTAATTAAACACAATGATAATGAGAAGATATGTATATCAGTTCATCCTTCTGACAGTACTGTGTTGTATGCCTGCACTTTCATCCGCCCAACAAACAAAGGTGGTGATTCGGGGTGTAGTGACAGCAGCTATTGACAAGCTGCCTCTCCCGGGAGCGAATGTATTGCTGGTTAACAAGGATGGACGTGTGGTAGGAAATGCAGTTACCGATATGGACGGTAATTATAGTATGCGTGTGGAGACGCGTGCCGGAGATAATCTGGTGGCTACGTATATAGGTATGAAGAAGGCAACTATCCCTGTAAAAGGAAAAATGACGATTAATATTGTTATGCAGGATGAGACAGTGATGCTCGAAGGTGCCACTATCGTTGGAAATAAACGAGTGAACAACGGTATGATGGATGTTAGCGAACGTGATTTGACAACAGCCATGAGCCGCATCTCTATGAGTGACTTGGAAGACGGAATGACTGCGCCCAGTGTGGAAGATGCTTTGCAGGGACGTATTGCCGGTATGGATATTGCCGCTAGTTCGGGTGATCCGGGAGCGGGGATGTCGATTCGAATCCGTGGTACGACTTCTATGACAGGTTCTTCACAACCGTTGATTGTAGTAGACGGGTTTCCCTATGACGTATCTGTGGATGACGATTTTGATTTTGCAACGGCAGATGAGGAAGAATATTCCCAGTTGTTGAATGTGGCTCCGGACGATATTAAGGAAATCACTGTGTTGAAAGATGCGGCAGCCACCGCCCTTTATGGTGCGAAAGCCGCCAACGGTGTATTGATGATTACTACCAAGCGGGGAACAGTGAGCAAACCCCGTATCTCCTATACATTTAAAGGTACGGTAATCAGCCGTCCTCATGGCATTGAGACTCTTTCGGGAGATGAATATACGACATTGATACAGGAAGCATTGATGAACAGTGGAAAGATTTATGACCCGACAGCCGATCCTGAATTTGCTTATGATGTCAATCAGCCTTATTATTTTTATAATTATGGAGCCAATACCAATTGGTATGACGAGGTAACCCGTACGGGATTCAGCCAGGATCATACGGCTTCTATCAGTGGTGGTGGAGACAAGGCACAGTATCGTGCTTCTATCGGTTACTATAATGCCAATAGTGTGGTCATAGGAACCGGATTAGACCGTATCAACGCCCGTCTGAATGTGGATTACAATATCTCGAAGCAGCTTAAATTCTCCGCCAGTATGGCATATACACGTACTGACGACCGGAAAAACTATATCTCTTATTTTTCTACCGGGCAGAATGCTACGAGTATGGCTTTCACGCGTATGCCGAACATGAGTGTGTACGAATATAACGAGATAGGATTATGGACTGGCAATTTCTTTACTCCGGAGGAATCCCCGCAGGGAAAATGGAATCCGGGCAGTTCTTCGGGAGGTGTTTACAATCCTGTGGCAATGGCGAAAGATGGTTATTTCCAGACGTTATCCAATAATGTGGTATCCAATCTTTCATTGATTTGGCGTCCGTTGACATGGATGCGTTATCAGTCAGACTTCAGTCTGAACGTATCCAATAATAAGAAGAATGCTTTCTTGCCGCAAACGGCTACGGGACGTCCCTGGAATGAAGCAACGGTGAACCGTGCCGACGACCGCGACGGCGAAGCCTTCACGATCTATACGATGAACAAAGTGATATTTACACCTGATCTTGGCAAGAAACATAGCTTTCAGGGATTGCTTGCGCTGACTACTTCCGACAAGCGTTCGACTAACTTCCGCCTGACAGGCGGTAACTTGGCAAGTCCCTATCTGAAAGACCCTTCTATCCCTTCACGTGTGACCGGTGCCAGCTATCTGACTTCTTCCACTACCCTTCAGCAGGAACGTTCTGTCGGTATGATGGGGAGTATTCAATACAGTCTGCTCGACCGTTATATTGTCAATACGACCGCCCGTTATGACGGTAACTCCCGGTTTGGAAAAGAAAATCGCTGGGGTTTGTTCCCGAGCGTTTCCTTGCGGTGGAGGCTTTCCGGTGAACCGTTTATGAAACCGTGGAAGAAATGGTTGAATGAACTTAGTCTTCGTGCCAGTTATGGTCTGAACGGCTCGTCACCGAAAACAAATAATAACTATACGCATATCAGTCTTTACGACTCTTATGAATACTCCTATTTGGGTGAAACGGGTGTTTATCCCGCCAATCTTGAATTGAGTAATCTGAAATGGCAGACAACAACACAGGTGAACTTCGGTATGAACTTTGCGGCTTTCAAGAATCGCTTGAATATCGATGTGGAAGTGTATCAAAAACGTTCGAAAGATCAATACTTCCAAAACCTGTCCTTGCCTTCTACCACCGGTTTCACCAAGGCAGATGTCAACTCCGGTTCCATGGAGAACAAGGGATTCGAGCTTTCGATCAATACGGTTCCATATCGTTCGAAGGCATGGAATATTTCTTTCAACATCAACCTGGCTCGTAATATCAACTCTATTCTTGATGTGCCCGACCAATATCCGATGCAGAAAGGTGTGTTGACAACCAACGGCCAGTATGTCCGCCGATTTGAGTTGGGACAGCCGATAGGTGCGATTTATGGATTCCGTTACAAGGGAGTTTATCTGAATGATGACCAAACGATTGCCCGTGACGCAAATGGCAACAAGATTTATTCGTACGATGCGAGTGGCAAACGGACGCCGGTGCAGATGCGTTTTGCTTATCCTACCATCGACTATCAGTTCAAGGCGGGAGATGCGATCTATGAAGACATCAATCACGATGGTAATATCGACTATCAGGACGTTGTTTATTTAGGGAATGCCAACCCGATACTGACGGGTGGTTTTGGGCCTAACATCCGCTATAAAAGTGTCAGCGTAAGCGCGTTCTTTAATTTCCGTTATGGAAACAAAGTTATCAACAAAATGGGAATGAGCCTGCAAAATATGGCATCATATAATAATCAGAGTAAGGCTGTACTTCGTCGTTGGAGGCATCCGTATGAGGATGAAACGACGGCACCGACCGATTTGTTGCCGAGAGCAGTGTACGGTTCGAAGAATGCCTACAACTATTTGGGCTCCGACCGCTTTGTGGAAGATGGTTCTTTCCTGCGCTTCAAAACGTTGACAGTGAAGTACACCTTCGATAAGAAACAGTTGAAGAATACTTTCTTGCAGAGTTGTCAGATATGGACTACATTGAGCAACCTGTATGTCTGGACGAATTATTCTGGCATGGACCCGGAAATAGCATTGACCGGAGGGGCGTTTAAAATGGGTGAGGATAACTCCCGTATCCCTCGTTCTTTTACTGCTACATTAGGTATGAGTGTTACTTTTTAAAACTGAAGATCATGAAGAAAATAACGAAATATATAATGATTGGCTTGCTGGCCTTGCAAGGGATGACAACGACTTCCTGTTCGGACTGGTTGAATCTGATGCCTAACGATGGTGTACCGTTGGATGAATTCTGGAAAACGAAAGAAGATGTCCGTTCGGTAGTGAATGGAGCCTACCTGTCTATGACAGCCAATGAACTGGTACAACGCCTTTTTCTCTATGGTGAATGGCGTGCGGATATGATTACTACCGGAAGAAGAACGAATTCCAGCATAGTAAGTGTCTTTAATGGTGAAATCTCCATAGATAACACGTATTTGGATTGGGCTTCTTTTTATCAGACTATTAATATTTGTAATACCATATTGAAGTTTGCTCCTACCGCCCAAGCCAATGATCCTACTTTTTCAGAAGCACAACTGAAAGAATATGAAGGACAGGCTATTGCCATCCGCAGTCTGATGTACTTTTATTTGGTAAGAACGTTTGGTGACGTACCGTTTATACGGGAAGCCTATGTGAACGGTTCCCAGCAAATGAGTGTAGCCAAGAGTAGTGAGAAAGAGATTTTGTCAGGCTTGGTCGCAGACCTGGAAATGGTGGAAACAGGTAACTATTTACCGGGACAATACAGTTCTACGGACGTTGCACAGAACAAAGGGCGCATGACAATGTGGGCTGTAAAAGCATTGTTGGCTGATATTTATCTGTGGCAGGAAGAATATGAAAAATGCAACCGTAAATGCGATGAGATTATCGGTTCGGGACAATTATTGTTGGTTCCTGTGGAAAGCCGGAAGATAGAGGTGGAAAATACGGAAGAAGGCACGACGGATATATATTATGCTCCTGACCAGTCTTCTTATTATTCCCTGTTCCAACAAATTTATTATCAAGGAAACTCAATGGAAAGTATCTTTGAATTGCAATTCGCTACTGATAACCTGAACCCTTTTTATGGCTTAATGAGTTCGGGTAGAGGGGTTATCGGAGTAAAAACCGAACGTGTGAACTCTGATATTTTTCCACCGTTGGCGGATGAGGCTTATAGTGGCGAATGTTTTGATATCCGTAGTGTGATTTCTCAAAGTAAGTCCTGCCTTTGGAAATATATCGGTGTGGAACCGAACGGTTCGGAACGTGCGCAGGAAGAATATACCAATAACTTTATTATTTACCGCCTTGCTGAAATCTACTTGATGAAAGCGGAAGCGCTGACCCAAATGGCTATTCTGGACAGTGATAATCAGGAATTACTGAAAGAAGCGTATGCGGCGGTGAAAGTGATAAGAGATCGCTCTACCGCAGTGGCTACCACGGACATCGGGCAAACGGAAGGTTCGTATAGTGGAAAGGCTATGGAAGAATTTGTGTTGGCAGAACGCGGACGGGAGTTGATATTTGAAGGAAAACGTTGGTTTGATGTGTTGCGTCAGGCAAAACGTAACAATTATGACGGTGAGAATCTCAATTACCTGATGACATTGGCAGAATATAGCGCTCCGGCCAGCAAAGTTAACAGCTTGAAGGCCAAGTATCGCAATTATCACAGTCATTATTTACCTATTTACAGTGAAGAAATAGATGCTAATCCTTTGCTGGAACAAAATGAATTTTATGCTAACTAATCAATGGGAGGAATCTATATGAATATGAAAAACAAAATAGGATTGAACCTGATTGTGAGTTTGTTAATGCTCTGTTTTCTGAATGCCTGCGATGATCCCCTTGATGGAACCGTATATCAGACCACCGAGCAGCAGATGCTCGATGAATATATGGCCGACCATTTGGGCGAGTTCCTCAAGATTGTCGATAAGTCCGACTATCGCGGGATGTTGCATGCCTATGGTGCTTATACTTGTATGGTGCCGACGGATAATGCCGTGCGGAAATACCTGGAAGAAAACAGAATAGATATAGAACAGCTTTCCAAAGAAGAAGCGAACGAGTGTGTAGGTTATCATGTAATCAATGATACGATTACCTCGTCGCGCTTTCAGGACGGAAAGATGCCGACAGCCAATATACGCGACTATTATCTCACTACGCAAACCAAAAGTGATGAAAACGGAACCATATATGTGGAAGTAGACCGTAATGCACGTCTGTTGACGAAAGATGTGGTTTTAGGTAACGGTATTCTGCACATTGTAGATGCCGTATTGGAAAGGCCGGAACTGACATTGCGTGAACAGGTGGCTGCCTTGCCGATGGAACGTTACTCGCTTTTTATAGATTTGTTTGCCGAGTATGAGAACTATCTCAATTCGGTGATGACAACTGATACTTGTTATACGGTCTATGTGCAGAGTAATGAAACATTCAATAATGAAGGTATTCATAATAAGAACGAGTTGATAACACGTCTGAAGAAGAATACTCCGGGTATAAATGATAGCGAAACATTAGTTCAAAACTTCCTCACTTATCATATTGGAACCGGTCGCCAGTATGTAGTGGACCTGATGAGTAGTTCGGCCGTAATGACAAAGGTCGAGAATCAGGTGATTGCCTGTATCATGGACGGACAAAAGATTGTATTGAACAGGTTCAACAGTGTAGCCGGATACGAACCGGGAATAGAGTTGATACGGGATAGCGAATATGCAGACCGGACTTGTGCGGATGGTGTATTGCAGGAAGTAGATGGTATGTTGGAAATCAAAGAAAGGGCACCTTACCGGGTAAACTTCGATGTGTGTACTTTACCGGAAATCAAGGCATCGGCTTCTTATCTCAAAGAGACAAAGAAATTTGAGAAAGGCCAGTTGACCCAGGATATTAAGATAGAATACGGGCGCGGAAGTAGTACTGCTGCCATCACCTATACGGTTGCCCAGGTGCTGGATAAGAATAAACCTACATTAAATCAGCAAATGCAATGTGTCAATGGGGATTATCTGACTTTCCGTATGAGAAAGAGTGATTTGATTACAGCAGTTGAGTTTACACTTCCCTTACTGATTGAAGGAACGTATAAAGTGTGGTTGTGCTATCGTCATACGGATGCCAATAAAAATGGCCCGACTCTTAAAACTACTTTCAAACAGGAAGGGCAGGAAGATCAAATCCTGGATAAGATTGTAACTGTAAAACGAGTTTCTGCCATTTCTTATGTGAAAGGTGCAGACGGTAAGGAAAAGACGGACGAGCGCGGAGTCAGGATGGTAGATCATGCTGCGATGGAGACTAATTACGGATGGAAACAGTATACCTATTATCCGCATGTCTATATGAACAGTAATTTATTGGGAGTTATAAAGGTATTCTCGAGTGGACGTCATGTGTTACGGTTTGATTTGGAGAAAGACGATTCTGTTGGTATAATGCTGGATATGATTCAGTTTATTCCTACAACTGAAGATCAGGTTTGGCCTATGCTTGATTTGACAGGAATGGAAATCGGTGAATACTCTCCGGGCAAAGAGGAAGTATGGCCGTATGAATGAGAACAGAAGGATGTGGAATCTAAATAATCGATAAACGAAAAATCATGAAACGAAAATTCAATAAAATACGATGGGCATTGGTATTGGTAGTTGCAACACTGGTTGCAGCTTGCAATAACCAGTGGGACAATTATGTGGCGGTAGATATACCTACTCTCGAAGGAAGTGTGCTGGAGGCTGTCAAAGCGAATGGAGAACTTTCAGGCTTTTATACTTTGTTGCAGGAAACAGGTTATGACAAGGTATTGCAGGGAGCTTATGAATATACGATTCTTGCACCTGCAGACGAGGCTTTTGCCGAGTATGTGAAAAGCCTGACAGAAGATGAATGGAATGAAGAGGCTAAACTGCTGATGGTCAGAAACCATATTGCTTTCGGCACTTTCAACCTGACGGAGCTTTTACAACCGGGCAATCATTTGAAGATGATTAACGGGAAAAACAGGATAATGAATGAGTTAACCTTTGAGCCGGAACATTCGGATGTACTTTGTAGTAACGGAATGCTCCATGTGGTAGATAAGGTAATGGAACCATTGATGAATATTGATGAATATTTGCAGTATTTGCGCGCATTGTATCCCGAAGAGTATGAACAACTGGACAGCTTGTATGCTAAGACTACGAAAATAATGGATAAGGACAGGAGTATACAAAAGGGAGTGAATGAAAAAGGACAGCCGGTATATGATACGATTTGGACGACACGCAATTACTTCTTTGAGGAGATGCCGGTTAACGACGAGGATTCTGCCTATACTTTTGTTTTGTTGAGGCAGGTGAATTTCCAGAGCCTGAAAGAAAAATATGCCAAATATATGAATCAGAGTAGTGAAGAGCTCACAGATTCTTTGGTGACGGATGAACTGATCCGGGATTTGGTTTTCAAACCGGGAACGACAACAGCTTTGAGTGGCGTAGAAGTTGATTTCTCCAAGGCGGTATCTTTTGAACTGGGCGGAGTCAGGGAATATCAGGCTTCCAACGGAACGATACGTTTCTTGAACGGGGTTGATATTAAAATAAAGGAAAATAAAGTAAAGACAGTAGTTGTAGAAGCAGAAGATTATCTGGACACTTATGCTGCTTCCAAAACTTATACCCGTCTCCGCACATGGGCAAGCGGTGGGAAGGATGTGATGGTTTCTTCAAGAAGTTATCAGACAGACCCTGTCACCGGGGCGGAGTATTCCTTCACTTTTAATACAAGTAATATGAATACTGATGCCAACTTCTATCTTCAATATGCGGTCAACTTGAATTCAGTGATTTATGATGTATATCTGGGGTCGTATGATGATATGGAGAACCATATCAGACAGAATGAAGAAGCGGATGAGGCCACTACACTCGCGGTTTGTCAGAAGTTACTGGCTTCTATGCCGGGCGATCCGGTGTTACGTCGTCCGTCGGGGAGTACTTCTTCCATAGATAATAATTATTGGGGAAAGGAATGTGGTTTTGTAGGATATTCGATAGCAGGTGATGAAATGTATAAAAACACGCCGGTACATCTCCGTAAGTATAATCTGGGCTCTTATATGATTCCTACTACACCGGTAGAGGAGGCCGATGCTTATGACTTTGAAGTGCCGCGGATGGGAAAGGTGCAGGTGATGGTTTGTAACACTGCCGGTTGCCATGAATATTCCAAAGCGAGTCAACGTGGTGGAATGATGTTTCTTGATTACATCAAGTTTGTTCCCCGCATAGCGGATGGAGAGTAACGAGAAGTGAAACGACTAAAGGAAAGATAATGCTATGAATAATAAAATGAAATATATATTTCTTCTGATAGCTTGTGTATTTGCTTTATCCGGGAATGCACAGAAGTTCAACAAGAAAGTGCGTACACTGAAAGTGAAGAAGCGGATAGAGTATAAGGAAAGGGCATCGGGTACTATTGTAGATGCGGCTACGGGCAGTCCGTTGAATGGTGTACGTGTCGCAGTGCCGGGCCTTAGTACGGCTATGACGGATGAGTCCGGTAAGTTTTCAATCCGGATTCCTTCTTATGAGGTGGAACTACTGGTTTCAAGTCCCGGATACCAGCAGAAACGGATTCCCTTGCGTGGTGAGAAAGAGATAACGGTGCGTTTGTATGATGAAACGCATAAGAGTCTGTTTGAAGATGTGTTGACCCCGCTGGGTGATATGGCGGGTAGTCAGATGACAACGGCTCTGACCCAGTTGAACGGGGATAACTCCTTGAGTCCGGCCACCAGTCCGGAAGCGTTGCTTCAGGGAACAGTGCCGGGACTGAATACTTTATTCCGTTCGGGTATGGAAAATGCCGGCGCAAATATGTTTATAGGAGGATTCAACTCTATCTACACCAACAACCAGCCATTGCTGATTATTGACGGAATGGTAGTGGAAAATCTTTCGGCAGGGGTATCTCTGATAGACGGCTATCTGTCTACTCCGATGAGTACGATTGATGTGAAGGATATTGAACGGATCACTGTCCTGAAGGATGCGGCTACGTTGTATGGGGTAAAAGGAAGTAATGGTGCCATTGTTATTGAGACGAAGCGTGCCAAGGATGCCGAAACACGAATTACCGCACAGATAACGACCGGTATGAACTTAAAACCGAGCAGTATTCCAATGTTGGATGCCGTGCAGTCGAAACGTTATCTGATGGATGTATATCAGAGCCGGGGATATTCTGCCGGTGACATACAGAAACTTCCGTTTATCAATGATACGAAGCCCGAACAACATTCTTGGGGATACGAGGGAAACGCCGATTACTACCGTTATAACAAGAATACGGACTGGCAGGATCAATTGTTTGTACAAGGATTCAAACAGAATTACTCCATTGGTGTGATGGGTGGTGATGATGTTGCACTCTATGCTTTGTCATTGGGATATTTGCAAAACGAAGGACTGGTGGAAGGTACTGACTTCTCCCGTTTCTCGGCCCGTATCAATACGGATATAAACTTCTCACCGAAGTTTACGGTACAGACCAATATGAATTTTGTGTATGGCAAGAAGAACCTGATGCAGGAAGGAAGTGTCAGTCCGCAGAATCCGGTTTATGCTTCATTGGTCAAATCTCCCTTTATGGCGAGTTTTACTTATAACGAACAGGATCAGCTATCTCCGAATTATGAAGAAGTGGATCTTTTCGGTATGTCAAATCCGACTGCCATTGTAGATAATATGCTGCAGGAGAATATCAGCTACGGATTCTTCGCCAATATACATCTTAAATATAAAATCTGGAAAGAACTGACATTGAGCACCCGTTTCGGACTCCGCCTGAATAAGGAGAAAGAGCGTATTTTCCGTCCGGAGGAGGGAATTCCTTATGAGGATGTCGCTACATCCGAAGTGACCAATCAGATGCAGTATCGTACGGAACGCATATTTTCCTTGTTTGACGAAACCCGTGCCAACTATCTGTTTAAGTTGGGTGTAGAGCACCAGTTGGATGCTACCTTAGGGATGCGTTATTTCAATAACCGGAGTGAGGATGACTGGGGCAAATCGTATAATTCAACTAGTGACAGATTCCGCTCGTTACAGTATGGCTTGAACGACCTTCGTCAGATGGGTGGTTCCATTGGAACGTGGAACTGGCTTTCATTCTATGGAAATGTGGCTTATTCATTGAAAAACAGATATTTTGTGAATGCAACCCTTTCGGCTGACGCTTCTTCCCGTTATGGAGAAGATATAGGACAGTTCCAGGTCTTCCCGGCGTTGTCGGCAGCCTGGATGGTATCGTCGGAGAACTTTATGCGCCAATTATCCTGGGTGGATTTACTGAAGGTCCGTGGCGGATATTCTATGTCCGGTAATGATGATATTGGCAATTATGCAGCCCGCCGTTATTATTCCTCACAGAATCTGCTGGGTAATTACGGACTGGTACGGGGAAATCTGGTAAACAAGAATCTGAAACCGGAACGGATGGCTCGTCTGAATGCCGGTGTGGATGTGGCTGTGATGAATGAACGTCTGTCATTGAGTGTGGACGTCTACCGTTCCACCATTAAGGATATGATTGCTTATTCACCTATAACTTCTTATTCCGGTTTTTCTACTTATATAGATAACAGCGGGGAGATGAGAAACACAGGCGTTGATGTGGCAATCAATGCCCGCGTACTCAACCTGCCTTCGTTAAAATGGGATTTGGGAGCAACCGTATCGCATTATAAAAACAAAATAACCGAACTGAAAGGAAACAGCTATCTGACGGATATTGCCGACGGAACTATCCTTACGGAAGTAGGAAGACCTATGGGAGTATTCTATGGCTATAAAACGAATGGCATATACGCCACTACGGAAGATGCAGAGGCAGACGGACTGCAGGTACGTTCCGGTTTGGCAGACGTACCGTTCGGAGCCGGTGATGTACGGTTTGTGAACATGAATGGTGACAAATATATCAATGAAGAAGATATGACAGTAATTGGTGATCCTAACCCGGATATTTACGGAGGATTAAATACGCGTATCCTGTGGAAGAATTTCACTTTCTCGGCCCGGTTTACTTATTCTCTGGGAAATGATGTCTATAATTATACCCGCCGGACTTTGGAATCTATGTCAGGATTGGAAAATCAGACGCAGGCAGTCCTAAACCGTTGGAGAGCGGAAGGACAGGTGACCAGTATGCCTAAAGTGACTTACGGTGATCCGATGGGAAATGCCCGTTTTTCCGACCGCTGGATTGAAGACGGTTCTTATCTGAAATTCAAGAATCTGACGGTGGCGTATGATGTGCCTATAAAGAAGGGGCTCATTACAGGTATACAGGTTTATGCAGTAGCGGAGAATATTTGCACCTGGACGAAATATAAAGGGTACGATCCTGAATTCAGTGCCAGCACTAACCCGTTGGGTTATGGCATCGATGCTTTTATGACGCCACAGGCGCGTACATTTTATGTGGGATTAAAACTAGGATTATAAAAAGGAGTACGGACTATGAAATCAATCAGAAATATAATCATGCTTTGTGGAGTGCTGATAAGCACATTCACAGCTTGTGTGGATACGGAACTTGAATCTGTCGTTGAATATAAGAACCACTATAACACAATCCCTGATGCGGATAATGCCATCTTGGGTTTATATGGGTTGTTTATGAACCTGGCGGAACAGACTGTTGTACTGGGAGAATTGCGTGCCGACCTGATGGACGTTACGAATAATGCGTCCATTGAATTGCAGGAAATTAGTGCCAATACTCCTTCTGCCAACAATAAATATGCCGACCTGACGAATTATTATGCTGTCATTCAGAACTGTAATGATATGCTCGCCGGTTTCGACGAGATGTTGGCCAACAACCGGATGACGCAGGATGAATATGCGGAGCGCTATTCGGACGTTGCCGCTATCCGTTGCTGGACTTATTTGCAAGTGGGTATGTATTTCGGTAAACTTGTGTATGTGACCACTCCTACCGTATCAGTAGAGGATGCGCAGAAGTTGGAACATCAGACCAAAATAGGACTGGATGAACTGCTACCGTTATTGATAGAATGTATGGAGAATCTTCCTACACTGGATGATTACAAGAACAGTGCGCTGGTACAGTATAAGCTTGACACGTATGACTTGAAGCGTTTCTTTATTAATAAGCGTATCCTGTTGGGTGATTTGTATCTGTGGAACAATAATTATAGAGAAGCAGCTGTGCAGTACCGTAAATTCCTGGCAACCGATGAAGATAAATCGGCAACGGCTAATAGTGTAAGATATCGCTGCGGGACTTACTCCACAGGTGGCGATACCTATTTTCAAGTCTTCTATGAGCGCTATATGGAAGGGGATATAAACAGCTATAAAAATACATGGTTGAATATGTTTTCCTTTCAGGCAGACAAGTCGGCTTTATGGAGTGAATTGATCTGGACTATTAGTTATGATGAAAAATTTGAGCCTTATTATCCAATGATTGAACTGTTTGCCAATCAGGGAAAGGGAAAATATCAATTGAAACCCTCGGATTATGCAGTCGAAAGTCTGTGGGCTTCCCAGAGACAAACCAATGGAGCACCGTTTGACGGACGTGGGGAAGACTCTTCCTTCAAATGGGTGGACGGCCAGTGTGTAGTGCAGAAATATCTGTACGACTATGATCCGGCCAAGCCTTATATGAAGCGTGGACGCTGGTTCTTGAATCGTGCAGCATTGGTTCTGTTACGTTACGCAGAGGCAGCCAACCGTTGTGGATATACGGATTTGGCCTATTCCATTCTGAATGAAGGTTTCAAGAATACATATACATGGGGAGACGAGTACGGCGACCAGAACAGGCAGACAGGCTACGGTCCCGGTGAACCTTATCCAGCGCCCTTCTATTTCGATGCGCGTTCGATGGATGCACCTTATCATCGTGCTCCCTGGCGGGAATTTAACGGGATACGGGGACGTGTTTCGTTGAAAGCGAAACCACTAGAACCACAACAAGACGAGACAGAGGTACAGTGTATGGAAAAGATGTTGATCGAAGAGGTCGCATTGGAATGTGCGTTCGAGGGTCATCGCTGGGGAGATCTTGTCCGTGTGGCAAGACGCATGAATAAAGAAAAGGCAGGCTCCGGCAGTGAATACCTGAAAAAGGTGATCGGCAAAAAATATGAACGTTCGGGATTGACAATGCCGGATCTCTCGTCGGAGGATAAATGGTATCTAAATGTATCAAAGTAATAATAGGAAGAAGGATGAAAACTGTTTTAAAGGACTTGTATGTATGCAAAGTGATGAGGCATTGTTTTTGTCTGTTGATATTGGGAATTTTATGTCCGTCAACACGTGCACAGGAACCCGCTCATGTCATTATTGTAGCCGGACAGTCGAATACTGACGGACGGGTGCCTGTTGCGGATTTGCCGGAATATATCAAGAGTATGGGAATAGATAGTACCGGTTTTGCAAAAGGAGCTTATAAATATTGTAAAATTTCACAGAATCGTGTGGATGGGAAGTTTGTTCCCTTTTGGCCTCGTCGTAACCGTTGGGGCTATGATGCTGTCACTTATTACCTGTTGGAACAGTTATATCAGAAAGAGTTCTATGTAATAAAATGGGCGGTAGGTGGCACATCAATAACGTCGGAGAATACAGATTCCCGTGGTGGGTATTGGTCTGCGACACCGGAATGGTTGGCACAAAATACTCCTACAGCGAAAAAGGGAAAATCGTTACTTCTTTCATTCGCTCAACAAATAAGTAATAGCGTTTCAAAAACACTGTCACATTTGCCGGAAGGTTATCATATAGACGCTTTTCTGTGGCATCAGGGAGAAAGTGATTCGGCCTATGGACCGGATTATTATGAAAATCTGAAAAATGTAGTGAGCTATGTACGTGACCATCTCACCCGTAAAACAGGTGAAGACTATTCAGAATTGCCTTTCATTTTCGGTTCTGTCGCCAAGTCGAACAAACGCTATAATGCAGAAGTGGAAGCAGCGATGAAGCGACTGGCTTCGGAAGATAAGAATGCTTATTTAATAGATATGTCGAAAGCTACTTTGTTGAAAGATCGTCTTCATTTCGATAAGACATCTGCCGAATATTTGGGTAAGCAGATGTATGATACAATGATACAAGCCTCTTCTGTGAATGTAACCTCTATGCAATCACCATTTGATATTGATTTATGGGAGAAGGGATTGCCTAATTCGAATGGCAAGGAACCGGAAGGATACGACGATAAAAAGCATAATTATAAACCGTCTGTCAGGGTATTTCTTCCTGCTTCGGAGAAGCCGGTTAAAGCTATTCTGATTTGTCCCGGAGGCGGGTATGACCATTTAGCTATGAAAAATGAAGGATATGACTGGGCTTTATATTTCAATAAAAGGAGTATAGCGGCAGTCGTACTGAAATACCGGATGCCAAACGGTAATCCCGAAGTTCCGGTTTCGGATGCTTATGAGGCAATGCGCTACATAAAAGAACATGCGAAGGAGTGGAATATTCTTCCGGACAGTGTCGGGATAATGGGATCATCGGCTGGTGGACATTTGGCTTCTACTGTTGCTACTCATGCTCCTGCTAAATTACGTCCGGCTTTTCAGATTCTTTTTTATCCGGTGATTACAATGGGTGGTCGGAATGTTCATCAAGGTTCGAAAAAGCATCTGTTGGGAGAGAATCCAAATTCAAAGTTGGTAAAGAAATATAGTAATGAATGGCAGGTAAATAAAAAGACTCCCTGTGCTTTCATTGCGCTGTCCGGTGATGACCAAAGTGTGAAGCCTGTTCATTCTGTGAATTATCACAAGGCACTGATAGCACAGAAAATACCTTCGGAAATACATATCTATGCTAATGGTAAGCATGGATGGGGATATAATAAAAGACCATTTGCACAGCGTGCCGAAATGATGAGAGATTTGGAAAATTGGTTGGAAACCCTATAAATGAATTGTAAAGAATATGCCCCACTTGAATATACCGGTATTCTTTGAATATGCCGGAATAGGTAAATATAGAGGTTTTTAGATTGTTTGATAATTATGTAAAGTCTGGACTGGATGAAGCGTGGATTCGTTTTATTTCCGGTTCGGACTAATTTTATTATTCCAAAATTCTTCGCTATTTTTGTTAGACAATTTATTATTAATCTTGAAATCTATGATAAAACAAAGATTCCTGTTCGCTTTTATTTTGTTCATAGTCTCCGCTCTTGATACATATGCTAGTATCGAATTGCGATCCCACCAAATGAAAACAAGTGATGGCCTGCCCAGTAACTCTGTCCGGTACATGTATCAGGATAGTAAAGGCTTTTTGTGGCTGGGAACATTGAACGGGTTAAGCCGTTATGATGGTAATTCGTTTCTAACTTTTCAGCCGGGAAATGATGGAAAGCCGTCACTGGCAGATAACCGGATTTTTAATATCACCGAAGATAAGCATGGCTTTCTTTGGATGGGGACTACTGTCCGGTTGTATAGCTGTTATGATTTGCGGAAAGCCTGTTTCGTGAATTATATGGAACCGGAGGAACAGGATCGGAATTATTCAAAACTCTTTTTGGCTTCTGGTGGTGATGTTTGGCTTTGGCATCCGGACAATGGTTCCCGACGGGTGGTTCATCAGGAAAATGGTACGCTGACTTCTACCGTATTCAAAACAGAAGCCGGCAATTTGCCGGATAACCGGGTGAACTTTGTACGTGAAGATGAGAATGGACGTATTTGGATAGGAACCAAACGCGGACTGGCATTAGTAGTTAATGGCGAAGTAAAGATTGTAAATCGCTCCCTGCATTTTGTCTCTTTGCTGGCTAACGGAAATACTGTTTATTTCCTCACAGAGAACGGCGATATTTATTCTTATCAGGAAGAAGCCCGGGAACTGGTAAAACAGGCGGCAATCTCTTCTGTTGCAGGAAAAACGTCTCTTACCGATGACTTTCGCATAAAAGACAAATGGGTGATACTTACCACCGCAGGGGTCTATAATTATGACCTCATAACTTATACACTGACTCCCGATCCTCACCTGAATATAAAGAAAGGAGAAGTTATTCGTGACAATCACGGGGATTACTGGATTTATAATCATACCGGACGTGTTCATTATATGCTTGCCGCTACGGGTGAGACTAAATCTTTTCAACTGATTCCTGAAGAGAAGCTCGACCATATTGACTTTGAACGTTATCATATCGTCCATGATTCAAGGGGAATCATCTGGATCTCGACTTACGGAAACGGTCTATTTGCTTATAACACTGCAGAGGACAAGTTGGAACATTTTGCCGCCGGCATTACAGAAAATAGTTATATCAATTCCGACTTTCTTCTATTTGTCATGGAGGATAGGGCAGGAGGAATTTGGGTAAGCTCGGAATACTCGGGAGTAGCCCGTATTTCGGTACTGAATGAGGGGACTTCCCGCATTTATCCGGAAAATCCGGAATTATTCGACCGTTCCAATGCTATACGTACGATAGGGGAAATGCCGAATGGAGATATTGGTATTACCACTCGTAAAGGAGGGCTCGTATGATACACATTTCAATCAGAAGATGAACAAGACCTATTTTCAGTCGAATATCTATGCTGTCGAGAAAGACGCTGATGGGAAACTGTGGATGGGGACTCGTGGTGAAGGGTTGAAAATAGGAAATGATTGGTACAGGCATGACAAACTAGATCTTGCCACCTTATCCAATAATAATATCTTCGCTATTTGCCGAGACGCCAAAGACCGTATGTGGATCGGAACATTTGGCGGCGGACTTGATTTGGCTGAAACTACTCCCAATGGTAAATATAAGTTTCAGCATTTCTTTCAGGGAAGGTATGGCGTGCAGATGGTTCGTGTGTTCCAGGAAGACAGGAATGGAATGATCTGGATGGGAACCAGTGAGGGAATCTGCATCTTCCATCCTGATTCTTTGATAGCCGATCCTGAAAATTATCATTGGTTCAGCCATACGAACGGCAAGTTTTGCAGCAATGAAATTAGATGCATCTTTCAGGATAGTAAAGGACGGATTTGGACAGGTACTTCGGGTATGGGACTTAATCTCTGCCAGCCGGAAGATAATTACAATGTCCTGAAGTATGAACACTATGGCGTTAAAGAGGGGTTGGTTAACAATGTTGTACAATCCATTTTGGAAGACAAGGAGGGAAAACTTTGGATTGCGACCGAATACGGGATTTCCAAATTTGATCCTGATATCCGTTCGTTCGATAATTATTTCTTTTCTTCTTATACATTGAGCAATGTATACAGTGAAAACTGTGCTTATGTAGGAGCAGACGGGAAATTGTTGTTCGGCACGAACTACGGATTGACCGTCATTGATCCCAAACAAATAAAGAGCAATGAATCTTTCTCTCCGGTAGTATTTACTGATTTATATGTGAATGGTATTCAGGTGATTCCCGGTGGAACGGATTCTCCGCTGACTTATTCGTTGGCTTACTCCAGCGAAATGGAACTGAAGTATTTTCAGAATTCTTTCCTGATAGACTTCTCTACCTTTGATTATTCCGATAGCGGACAGGCCAAGTATATGTATTGGCTTGAAAACTATGACAAGGAATGGAGTGCTCCTTCCTCACTTAATTTTGCTTCTTACAAATATCTGAATTCCGGTACTTATATCCTGCATGTAAAATCCTGCAATGAGGCGGGCATTTGGAGTGATAAAGAGACGACTCTGACTATCGTTATCAAGCCGCCTTTCTGGAAAACGGGATGGGCTTTCCTTTGCTATGCTTTGTTGGCTATGGTAGCTCTTTATTTTACGTATCGTGTAGTTCGCAATTTCAACCGTTTACGCAATCGAATCAGTGTAGAGAAGCAGTTGACCGAATATAAACTGGTTTTCTTTACCAATATCTCTCATGAGTTCCGCACCCCGCTAACATTGATTCAAGGTGCACTGGAACGGATACAGCGTATCGGTGATATTCCGAAAGAACTGGTTCATCCGCTGAAAACGATGGATAAGAGTACACAGCGTATGTTGAGGTTGATTAATCAGTTATTGGAATTTCGCAAAATGCAGAATAATAAACTCGCCTTGTCGTTGGAGGAAACAGATGTGATCTCATTTCTCTATGAAATATTCCTTAGCTTCGGCGATATAGCCGAACAGAAGAAGATGGATTTTCAATTTAATCCTTCTGTTCCTTCCTATAAAATGTTTATTGATAAAGGCAACTTGGATAAGGTAACAGGGCAGACGCATTAAAAATCATTATCCTGTAAAAGTTTTGATAAATATTTTTCATCCCACCCAGCTTTTAGCCTT
>NZ_JADMOU010000007.1:0-230018 GCF_015558905.1 Bacteroides sp. D55t1_190419_B8 | reverse complement strand
CTTATGCTTATTATAGAATATTTATACGGCTATTTTGTAGATGATAGATAACCCGTTTTTACTGGTAAAAGTATGATGGATACATTTTTTTAGAGCTATCTATCATACTTATTCTTTTGATAATTAGAATATTACTAAAATAAATGATAGCATGATAGATAGTTTTTTTATTATGTAATGTTTAGTTTAAACCCCTATACAATGAATTAGTTCAAATCCGTACAGAAACAAGCTAATTTTATTCTAAAATCGGATAAAACAGAAATTCTTATTATTAATTATTCAATGTATAGATAGTCATAATGTACTACTGGTTTCTTTCCATGCTTGCCAATCGCTTCTTGTGCCTGTTTCGAATCACAGTTCACTTTTCCAACACCGATCTGGTTTCCTTGAAAATCCATGATACGCACAATGTCATCTTTCTCAAATTCACCTTCAATATGAGTGATTCCGATTGGGAGGATGCTGACAGCTTTTTCAGAGTTTAGAACTTCTGTAGCGCATGCATTGATGTGAATTTCCCCTTTGGCAAAGCCTTCGCTATGGGCAATCCATTTTTTGACACTGGATACCGGTTCGTCTGATGGTATAAAACGTGTACAAAGAGTTTCTTCAGGATGCTGTAGCAAATCTACGAGAATATTATCCCGCTTCCCGTTGGCAATAATCACTGTAATTCCTTCATCGGCAACTTTACGGGCAATATTGGTTTTCGTCAACATCCCCCCCCGTCCGAAACTGGACTTAGTTGTCTGAATATAGTTGGATAAGTCTTTGCCGTGACCGATCTTCCGGATAACAGAAGAGTTAGGAACGGAAGGAGAACCATTGTAAATCCCGTCAATATTACTTAGGATAATGAGTGCCTGCGTATCCATCATCGAAGCGATGAGTCCGGACAACTCATCATTATCGGTGAACATCAGCTCACTGACGGAAATCGTATCGTTTTCGTTGACAATAGGAATGACATTATTTTCAAGCATTACCGTCATGCAATTTTTCTGATTCAGATAATGGCGGCGAGTTCCAAAACTTTCCTTCGTTGTCAGTACCTGGCCGACAGGGATATTGTGCTCACGGAAAAGTTCGTAGTAACGGTTGATTAGTTTGGCCTGACCCACAGCAGAAAATAACTGGCGCTGATCTACACTATCGAGTTTTTTCTGCGGATGCACTTCACTGCGTCCGGAAGCAACAGCTCCCGAAGAAATCAAAATGATTTCCACCCCGGACTTATGTAATTCCGCTATCTGGTCAACAAGTGCCGACATACGGGTAACGTCCAGCGTTCCGTCGCGGCGTGTCAATACATTGCTTCCTACTTTTACTGCGATTCGTGTAAATTCCTGTTTCATCCTTACTAACGATTTGAAAGCGCAAATATAGAGCTTTTTGCCGATATGTTACCAAAACAGGCTAAAAAGAATTATCTTTGCAGCCAGATAGAGAAAAGATTAACAATGAAACATACAAATCCACAAGTAGAACAGATGACCTCCTTCATTGTAATGGATGTGTTGGAGAGGGCAAACGAATTACAGAAACAAGGTGTTGATATTATTCATTTGGAAGTTGGTGAACCCGATTTTGATGTGCCGTCTTGTGTGTCGGAAGCAGCAAAAGCGGCTTATGATCGTCATCTTACTCACTATACGCATTCTTTGGGGGACCCGGAACTGCGGCGGGAAATTGCTGCTTTTTATCTACGGGAATATGGAGTGACGGTAGATCCGGATTGTATTGTAGTGACTTCCGGTTCTTCTCCATCCATTCTTCTTGCATTAATGTTGCTCTGCAATACGGATAGCGAAGTGATTCTTTCCAATCCGGGATATGCTTGTTACCGTAATTTTGTGTTGGCTACCCAGGCTAAACCCGTTTTGGTTCCTTTGTCTAAAGAATATCTGCAATACGACATAGAAGCTATTCGCAAATGTGTGAATCCACATACAGCGGCTATCTTTATCAATTCTCCGATGAATCCGACCGGAATGTTGCTGGATGAAAAATTCTTGAGAGAAGTGGCAGCACTGGGAGTTCCTGTTATTTCAGATGAGATTTATCACGGACTTGTCTATGAAGGACGTGCGCA
The DNA here is from genome assembly GCF_015558905.1 of Bacteroides sp. D55t1_190419_B8. Classification (NCBI taxonomy): domain Bacteria; kingdom Pseudomonadati; phylum Bacteroidota; class Bacteroidia; order Bacteroidales; family Bacteroidaceae; genus Bacteroides; species Bacteroides sp. D55t1_190419_B8. Next base: position 227,920 of record NZ_JADMOU010000007.1, on the reverse strand, counting down.
CAGCATTCTTGAATATACCGATCAGGCTTTTGTCCTGAACGGATTTTCTAAACGTTTTGCAATGACGGGTCTTCGGCTGGGTTATTTGATCGCACCTAAATCTTGTATGCGTTCTTTGCAGAAGTTGCAGCAGAATCTATTTATTTGTGCGTCCAGCGTTGCTCAACAGGCTGGGATTGCTGCATTACGGCAGGCTGATTCGGATGTGGAACGGATGAAGCAGATTTATGATGAGCGTCGCCGGTACATGATTGCTCGTCTTCGGGAAATGGGGTTTGAGATTAAAGTAGAACCTCAAGGAGCATTTTACATTTTTGCCAACGCACGTAAATTTACAACCGACTCTTATCGCTTTGCATTCGATGTACTCGAGCATGCGCATGTCGGCATTACTCCCGGGGTAGACTTTGGAACGGGAGGTGAAGGATATGTACGCTTCTCCTATGCAAACTCATTGGAGAATATCAAAGAAGGACTGGACCGTATCAATCGCTACCTTTCTCGTCCCGGCTTCTGATTAGCTCGGTGGCTGCTTCGTATTCTTCCTCTGTCACGAGGACGGATACGGAAGGAGCGATATAGGGTGCTAATGTCCCCATAATTCCATCTTTAATCACACAACGGATGTTGTTGCTTTCTAATAACCCTTTAATGATCTCGGCTTCCCAAGGGGATCCGGAGAATACTTCTATTGCCTTGCTGTAATCTTCTTCTTTCATGATCTTACTTATTAGGGGTTGTTATCTACAAATATAACAAAAAAGAGAGAGAAATAGTTATTTATTTTCTTAAAAATTATTCGAGTGTGATATGTTTTACGCTAATCTGCTGTTTCAGGAAAGTAGAGGCCGATTCTGAAAACTTTTCTTCCGCTTCGGTTGTGTAAAACTGGCAGTTGCCATTCTTGGTACATTTGGCATCCATTTCGGGATGTCTCTTCAGATAGTCTTTCAGGCTTTCTGCAACATACTCTCCTTGTGCAATTATACTGATATGATCCGGAATGTATTGCCGGATTTTAGGTAGGAGTATGGGGAAATGGGTACATCCGAGGATGACAGTATCTATTTGAGGATCCTTTGACAGTAATTGGTCGATGTACTTCCGGATAAAATAGTCGGCTCCTTCGTCTTGTGATTCGTTATTCTCAACTAAGGATACCCACATCGGACATGCCGTTCCACTTACCTGAATTTCAGGAAACAGTTTATGTATTTCTAATGGATACGATTCGGATTTGATGGTGCCTGCTGTTGCCAGTACACCGATATGCTGATTCTTGCTAATCTCTCCAATACATTCTACAGTGGGACGGATGACTCCGAGCACACGGCGGGCAGGATCGATTTGGGGTAAATCATTCATCTGAATGCTACGCAAAGCTTTGGCGGAAGCTGTATTGCAAGCTAATATAACCAGATGGCATCCCATATCAAACAGCTTGTTGACGGCTTGTCGGGTGAATTCGTATACGACTTCGAAAGAGCGCGTTCCGTAGGGGGCACGTGCATTATCTCCCAAATAGATATAATCATATTCCGGTAATACTTCTCTAATCTTGTCTAAGATGGTCAGACCTCCGTAGCCGGAGTCGAATACTCCGATTGGGCCGGGCGTATGGGATAGATGTTGCTTCATGACAAACCTGATTTATATATGCAAATGTACACCAAAAAAAGGGAAAGAGAAAGAAGATGATCCTTCTTTCTCTTTCCCTTTTGGTATTTCTTTATTCTTGGTCAGATCTTATTTGATACCAAGATTTGCTTTTACCTTGTTAGTCAAGTTGATGCTCTGTGATTCGTTCACGTAAGGAATCGAAGTTCTTGCCAGGTCGAAGATATAGATCACGCCTTCAGCAGCACCTACTGCTTTGATGGCATTGTCCAACTTCTGGTAGATAGGAGCCATTGCATCATTTTGGGCTTTCTGCATTTGTTGTTGAGCATCCTGTTGGAATTGCTCTTGTCTCTGCATCATATCCTGCAACTCTTTTTGTCTTCTTTCAGCGATGTTGGGAGGAAGAGAATCCTTAGCGATAGCTTGTTGGAATTCCTGATATTTCTTGTTGAATTCTTCCTGCGTTCTCTGTAGTTCGGCAGTAAGTTGTTTTTCTAAAGTCTGAATATCATTTTGGGCTTTGGTGAATTCCGGCATCACAGTGATGATTTCCTGTGCATTAATGTGGCCGAATTTCAGGTTCTGTGCAAATACACCCATTGGGAGTGCAAGCAACATTACAAGTGCAATTTTTTTTAGCATAGTTCTATAATTTATTTGAATGATTTTTAGTTATTTCCAGCTGCAAATGTATGAAATTAATTTGAATATCCTAATTTTCTTAGGATTTCATCACTAATATCTATGCGTGGATTTGCAAATATTATACCTGTAGCAGAGGCTCTGTCGATTACCAAATCATATCCATGTTGCTGTGATATAGCTTTTACAGCTTCATAGATATCGTCTTGGATCGGAGTAATCAACTTGTCTCTCATCTTGGCTAATTCGCCTTCCGGACCGAAGTAACTACGCTTCAGTTCGGCTGCTTCTTTTTCCTTTGCTACGATTGCATCTTCTGTCTTTGTTTTTTGTGTGGCAGAAAGAGTGGAAGATTTTGCCTGGTAATCCTGGAACATCTTCTGTGCTTCTTTAGCCAGAGCTTCTACTTCACTCTGGTATTTTTTCGTAGCTTCTTGCATTTGCTCATTAGCGCTTTGAGCTGCCGGAATATTCTTCATAATATATTCCGTATCGATCAGTGCAAATTTCTGTGCATTTGCTGCCATGCTGACAGTAAATAGCATCATAATTAATAGAACAGACTTTCTCATAACGTTTAGTTTTTGATGATACATTAGAATTCTTGTCCTAAGATAAAGTGGAACTGGCTTCCTCCATATTGTTTAGAACCAAATACTTTGTCGAAACCGTAACCCCAGTCAATACCCATCATACCAATCATCGGAAGGAAGATACGAACACCGACACCGGCAGAACGTTTCAACTCGAATGGATTGAATTTTTTGATATCATGCCATGCGTTACCTGCTTCAAGGAAACCTAACACATAAATGTTAGTACTTGTTTCCAGCATCAACGGATATCTTAATTCGATGCCGAGACGTGCATAGGCATAACCTTCAGAACCGTATGGTGTTAATGAGCTGTTTTCGTAACCACGCAAAGCGATACTTTCAGTTGCATAAGTTGAATAACCGGTCATACCGTCACCACCTACATCGAATGTACCGAACGGAGATTTCTTGTATTGGTTATAGTGACCCAACAGACCGAATTCCGTACGTGTCATTAATACCAGACATTTTGGATGAGCAACCGGATCCATCAGCGGAGTATATGTTTTGCCTTTGAATTTCCATTTGTGGTATTCTATCCATTTATGAAGTTTATTCATGTTGTCCTGGGTGATGCTACCTGTTTCAGGGTTGCTGTAATATCCCTTATAGTCTTTACCGTCCATCAACGAGTAAGGCGGTGTGAACTGAACTGACAGTGAGAAATCTGAACCCGAACGAGGGAAGATTGGGTTGTCAATAGAGTTACGAGCCAAAGTCAATGAAATGCTAAGGTCATTACATTTACCGTTGGTTACCGGGAAATACTGCCAGTCGCTCAAGTTATAGCGTTGGTAAGCTAATTCAGCGGAAAGAGTGAAGTAGTCATCCGGCCATTTCAGACGTTTACCCCAACCTACGGAAAGTCCCCACATCTTGATAGATTTATCCGGGTCATAATAGTTTTCGTAGTTGTTATAGTTACCATAGTTATACATACCATAACCACCGTAGCCGCTATACATACTGTTGTAGTAGTTGTTGAAGTAGCTGGAGTTATAGTAACGGCTGCTGATATCTGTTTGTACAGAGAAGAATGCCGATACGGAGAATGAGTTCGGACGTTTACCGCCAAACCATGGATCGAAGAATGAAATACTGTATGACTGGTAGTATTTAGCATTCGTCTGTCCGCTGATAGTCAATGTCTGACCGTCACCTTGTGGAAGGATACCACGGTAGTTTTCACCCGGGTGCAACAAGTTGGCTACGGAGAAGTTGGTGAACTTCAAGCTCAACTTACCGATAATACCTGTCTGTCCCCAACCAGCAGAGAATTCCACTTGGTCGTTGGCTTTGGAAGTCAAAGGCAAGCCTATGTCAACAGTTCCGTTCATCGGATCCGGTTGAATATCCGGTTGCAGCTTTTCCGGGTCAAAGTGTCCCATCTGCTGGATTTCACGCAAGGAACGCATCAAGTCTTCTTTGCTGAACAATTGTCCCGGACGAATACGAAGTTCCCGGCGAACAACGTTTTCATACAAACGGTCATTACCACTGATCTTGATCTTATTGATAGTAGCCTGACGGCCTTCATAGATTCTCATTTCGAGGTCGATAGAGTCGCCGACAATATTTACTTCTACCGGGTCGAGGTTATAGAACAGGTAGCCGTTGTTGTAATATAAGTTACCGATAGCGTCATCATCTGTAGAAACACGTTCGTTCAATAACTTCTGGTTGTATACGTCACCTTTCTTCATGCGAAGCAAGAAGTTCAACTGTTCTGACGGATAAAGAGTGTTACCCACCCATGTAACATTACGTAGATAATATTTCTGTCCTTCGTCTATATTCAAATAAACGTTTACAGTCTTTTCGTCATACTGTGAAACGCTGTCTTTTACAATCATTGCATCACGGTATCCCAACTCATTATACTTGTCGATAATCAGCTGCTTATCTGCTTCGAAGTTTTCCGGCACGAATTTTTTGGTGCGGAACAAATTGCGAAGTTTACCTTTCTCATTGGTTTTCTTCATTACTTTCTTCAGCTTGGAAGCCTTGATTGCATGATTACCAACGATTTGGATTTCGTGTACTTTGATTTTTTCTTTCTTGTCGATATCAATGTCAACGATCACCTGATTTTCGCTGGATGGATCGTCTTTCTGCGAGATAATAACTTCTGCATTTTTGAATCCTTTATCGTCGAAATAGCGTTTGATCAATGTCTTGGCACGGTCTACGGTATTCGGAGTGATTTGCATACCTTTTACCATCCCTAACTTGGCCTCAAGATCGGTGCGTTCCGACTTCTTCACACCGTGATAGCGCACATCTGCGATACGCGGGCGTTGTGTCAGACTGATTTTTAACCAGATTTTGTCGCCTTCAATTTTCTCGGCTGTGATTTGTACATTTGAGAACAAACCATGGCGCCAATAACGTTTGATTGCTCCAGTAATTTCGTCACCCGGCACAGTAATTGTTTGTCCTACCGATAGTCCGGATAGTCCAATCAATACATAGTCTTCATAATTCTTTACGCCTTCGACTTTAATATCTGCTATCTCATACTTTTTGGGTGTTCCAGAGTATAAGATGACAGGTTTCGAGTCTTCGTCAGTGTTAGCATTTTGCGCAATGCCTGTTGTCGCAAAGCAGCACAGGCAGACAAACGTTATGAATATAAAGGAAATACGATAATGCATTTATGTTATAATTTGATGTTTCGAGTTATATTAGCTGATCTGTTCACTGGTTTTGCCGAATCGGCGTTCCCTTTGTTGATATTCCCAAATGGCTTTGTAGAATTCTTCTTTGTCGAAGTCAGGCCAAAAAGTATCACAAAAATAAAGCTCCGAATAAGCGCATTGCCATAAGAGGTAATTGCTTAGCCGGATTTCTCCTCCCGTGCGGATCAGTAGATCCGGGTCGGGCATAAACTTAGTTTCCAGATGAGATGCGATGCATTCATCAGTTATTTGTTCGGGAGATATTTCTCCAGTTTTTATCAGTGTTGCTATTTGTCGTACAGCTTCGGTTATTTCCCAACGGGATGAATAACTAAGAGCTAATACCATACACATGCCACTATTTTGGGATGTGCGTTCTATGCATGATGCCAAACTTTTCTGAACTTCAACAGGTAACTTTTTGAAATCACCGATTACATTGAAGCGGATATTGTTTTTCATCAATGTCTCTTCTTCAATAGATTCTAGTAATAGATTCATCAGAGCCGCAATTTCGTCTTGCGGCCGATTCCAGTTCTCGGTTGAGAAGGTGTACAGTGTCAGGTACTTGATTCCCAAACGGGCGGCATCTTCGGTAATATTCTGTACCGTTTCTGCGCCAGCACGGTGACCATAAGTACGTTCTTCCCCTCGTTGTTTTGCCCATCGTCCGTTCCCATCCATAATGATGGCCACGTGTTGTGGTATCCGAGTTTTGTCTATTTGTTCTATATAGGACATCTTTTTATTTTAAACGTATACGTTTTTATTTGCCAGCTTTTGCCAAATCAAACCATAGCTGATTAAGACGGCCACGCCATACCTCTAAATCATGATTATAAGTACGTGTTTCAGTTGTAGTCGACTTAGTGCTTTCTTCTTTTTCTACCTCTTCTTTGAAGCTGGCACTTCCTTGACTAAATATAATCCATAGATTTTGAGTCGCAGGGTCTAGTACCATTGAGTAATTCGTTCTACCTCTGAATTCAGGATCTACGCTAGGGTTTGGAGTTCCTCCTTTGCTCCAATCTCTATGAGGGAATGCAAACTTGGGGTTAGCTTTTCTCCAGAATAATCCTTGATTGGAAACATAAATAGAACTGAAATTTTGGCCAAATATATATACTAAGTCATTGTAATATATGATAGATGGTTGAGTATATTTAGGACAGTATGCAACGGAGGAAGTTGTTGAGAACTCAACCCATTTACTTCCGTCATACGCCCATACAATGGTCGTTTCTAATTCGCTGTCATCAGCCAAAGTCACCGTCTCTGTATCTCCCACCAAAAGGACAGATTTGATATTTGTCGCAGACTTATATACTGTGTAGGATATATTTTTAGTTGGGAAATTAGCAGGTACTTTTCCTCCATTTTCTGCTTCATCCAAAGTCTCTTGTGGCATATCATTTGTTTGATAATAGAAATAGCGTTGGTTATCGGCTCCTTTCTTTGTATAACAAATTCTGCTGATATCGTTATTGGTCAATGTGGCTAGAAGTAACTCCACTCCTTCACCAAACATACTTGATTTACTCCAATTTATACCATCAGCAGATTCATATACATAACCATCACCTGCGGATGTAGCATATAACATAGGTAGGCTTCTGTTGAATTGGAATGTGACGATAGAAGTCGGAAGTTTGCCTTCCGGTAATCCCACAGTTTGTGCTTTGTCCCAGTTACCGAAGTTAGTTAAAGAATTCTTATGCCTATATAATTCTTTATTATCTTTATCTATAGAGTATGTAAAGACTTCATTACCAAAAATAATGGATTTTTGTTCTCCTGTAATTTGGATTTGGTTATTAATTTTATCCATATACTTCCATCTCAACGAATCAGGATCATGCCGATGTACATTTACCTTAATAGTATATTCCTTAGTCTGATTAGGAGATACTCCTGCTAAAGCTTCTGTCGACCATACCTTTATAATAAGTGGTTCTCGGAGATCAATAGAATCATTGATGTTTATGACAGAATCGTTACCGCTTTTGTCTTTCATTGTTACGACACCAGATGCCGTAGTTAATGTTTTGATTAAAATCTTGTCAATGATGGTGTCGGCATGAACAGGAAGAGAGTCTTCGTTATAAATTTCACGTGATAATTGATCAATAGTGAATTTATAACTCCCAAGGCCTGCTGTGTCAAGTTCAAACGCATGGATAGTTGCATCCGGGCTATATTCGATGTTATTATCGTCATCAAGACATGACGTTATAACAAATGACACCATGAAAAAACTCGCAATGAATGATAAAAACTTTATTCTCATTTGAAAGATTGTGTTTATTTACAAGTTGCAAAAATAGAAACATTTTTTCCGATAATGAACATTACAGGTAAGTTTTATATAAAATTATAGATAATAATACTGTTTTTATCGACGTAAAACCCCCTGAATAGAACTATCTTAGCTATATCCGGTGAACATAATGCCAAAATTGTCTTTCGAAGTGTTCTTCTATCGAATAACTATAATTATCGTTCATTTGGGGTGCTTTAACACCGGAATGTAGCCAGCTGGGGCACTTCTCGATATACGCCTCGTCCCATAGTTCATTATCGATGAATGATTGCAGCAATTGACTGCCTCCTTCTACCAGTAAGGATTGTATTTTCCGTTGATACAGTACCTCCATAATCTGCTCCAGTGGGTTATGATTGAAGTCGATGGAGATATATGTGATGTTGGTTCTTTCTGGCTGTTTCTTTTCAGTAAAGACTAATGTTGGCACATTTCCATCGAATATTTGTAAATCATTCGGAAGAGATAATGTGCGATCTAATACGATGCGTATTGGATGATGCCCATACCAGTTGCGTACCGTTAGCGACGGATTATCCAATAAAGCCGTTCGTCTGCCTACCATAATAGCATCGGCCTCCGCTCTTTTTTTATGTACTAGCATTGAAGTGAGAGGAGAGGAGAGTATCACAGGCATTCCACTTGTACGTTCTATGTCAATAAAATGATCGGCTGACTCTGCCCATTTTAACGTGATAAAAGGCCGATGAAGTGTATTGAAAGTAATAAAACGACGAATCAGCGATTGACATTCTTCCTCTAATATGCCGACTGTAACTTCCCGTCCGGCATCCAGTAATTTCTGAATTCCTCGTCCGGCTACTTCAGAAAAGGGGTCCTGACAGCCGATAACAATGCGTGGAATCTGTTTCTCTATAATCAGATCCGCACAAGGAGGCGTTTTCCCGTAGTGGGAGCAAGGTTCCAGACTGACATAAATCGTAGAATGTTTCAATAAAGACTCATCTTTGACAGAACGGATTGCATTGACCTCCGCATGTGCCTCTCCGCAACGAATGTGATAGCCTTCACCGATAATACGTCCGTTACATACGATAACAGCCCCTACCATCGGGTTTGGAGGCACATTGCATAACCCGTTCTTTGCAAGCTCAATGCAACGCCTCATGTATTTTTCTTCTTCCATTTTGGTGCTCTTCGCCATATTATTCTTACTTTTGCACTCCGAAATTGTGAAAATATGAATCGTATCACCGCTTACATTCGCCATTCTTTGCAGGAAATCTATCCGCCGGAAGAGATAAAAGCTCTTTCAATGCTGATTTGTTGCGACATGTTAGGCTTAGATGCGCTCGATATTTACATGGGCAAAGATATAATTTTATCCGAATGCAAACAGCGTGAATTAGAAAACATTATATTCCGTTTACAGAAAAATGAACCTATACAGTACATTCGCGGTTTTGCAGAGTTTTGTGGAAGGAATTTTAAGGTTGCTTCCGGCGTGTTAATCCCTCGGCCGGAGACCGCGGAACTCGTAGAGCTAATAGTAAAGGAGAACCCGAATGCACGTCGTTTGTTAGATATAGGTACAGGAAGCGGATGCATTGCGATCTCTCTGGATAAAAAACTTCCGGATGTAGCCGTAGAGGCTTGGGATATTTCGGAAGAAGCGTTGTCTATTGCCTGTAAAAACAATGAAAATTTAGAAGCCGGGGTGAGATTTCTGCAAAGAGATGTGCTGTCCGATGACTGGGAAAAAGTACCGTCTTTTGATGTGATCGTCAGTAATCCGCCTTATGTGACTGAAACGGAAAAGAACGAAATGGACGCTAATGTCCTTGAGTGGGAGCCGGGTTTGGCTTTGTTCGTTCCTGATGAGGACCCTTTACGGTTTTATAATCGTATAGCCTGTCTGGGAAGTGAATTGTTATTGCCGGGCGGAAAACTTTATTTTGAAATCAACCAGGCCTATGGCCGGGAAACAGCACACATACTTGAAATGAACCAATATCGTGATGTTCGTGTTATAAAAGACATATTTGGAAAAGATAGAATAGTTACAGCTAACCGATGAGTGCACAATTAACTGATGAAGAGGCTTTAAATCGCGTAGCCTCTTACTGCTCCACTGCCGAGCATTGCCGGGCAGAAATAAATGAGAAGTTACAACGTTGGGGGATTGCCTATGATACCATTGCGCGTATTCTTGACCGACTGGAATCAGAGAAGTTCATTGATGATGAACGTTTCTGCAGGGCTTTTGTGAATGACAAGTTCCGCTTTGCCAAGTGGGGGAAAATGAAAATAGCCCAAGGGCTTTACATGAAGAAAATCCCTTCTGATGTGGCATGGCGTTATCTGAATGAAATTGATGAAGAAGAATATCTTTCTATTCTGCGTGACTTGCTGACTTCCAAGCGGAAAAGTATCCATGCAGCAGACGATTACGAATTGAATGGAAAGCTGATGCGATTCGCTATGAGTCGTGGATTTGAATTGAAAGATATCAAGCGTTGTATTGACATTCCCGATGAAGAGGAACAAATTGACTGAAAAAATAAACGGATTCTTCTTTTTATTCTCATTCAATTTCTGTACTTTTGCGGCAAATAATTAATAGTTAGTTTAGTTATGAAAAACTTAGAGAGACTATTTGCGGAGAAACTGTTGAAGATTAAGGCTATTAAACTTCAACCCGCTAACCCTTTTACATGGGCTTCTGGATGGAAATCCCCCTTTTACTGTGACAACCGTAAAACTCTGTCCTATCCTTCTCTTCGTAATTTTGTGAAGATTGAAATTACACGTCTGATATTAGAACGATTCGGACAGGTGGATGCGATTGCTGGTGTGGCTACAGGCGCTATTCCGCAGGGAGCTTTGGTAGCTGATGCATTGAATCTGCCGTTCGTGTATGTTCGTTCTACCCCCAAAGATCATGGATTGGAAAACCTGATTGAAGGTGAACTTCGTCCGGGCATGAAAGTCGTAGTCGTAGAAGATTTGATTTCTACTGGTGGTAGTAGTTTGAAGGCTGTTGAAGCAATTCGTCGCGATGGTTGCGAAGTGATCGGTATGGTTGCAGCGTATACATACGGATTCCCGGTAGCTGAAGAGGCGTTCAAAAATGCGAAGGTGACTTTGGTAACATTGACCAATTATGAAGCAGTACTTGATGTCGCTCTTCGTACAGGCTATATTGAAGAAGAAGACATACAGACATTGAACGAATGGCGTAAAGACCCTGCTCATTGGGATGCTGGAAAATAAGATTCATTTTTTGATCAAACATATTTGGTAAAAAGAACTGTTCGGACAATACTTGGCCGGATTGTTCTTTTTTTGTTTTATACTAATAGAAATTTATGAGTAATTTTGAGAGTAGTGTCAAGGTAATACCTTACAGTCAGGAACGCGTATATAATAAACTTTCGGATTTGAGTAATCTGGAAGCTGTCAAAGATCGTTTACCGAAAGATAAGGTACAGGATTTGAGTTTTGATTCGGACACGTTAAGCTTTAGTGTCCCTCCTGTTGGGCAACTGACTTTGCAAATTGTAGAGCGTGATCCATGTAAATGTATAAAGTTGGCAACAACTAACTCTCCACTTCCCTTTAATATGTGGATTCAACTGGTTGAAACTGCAGAAGAAGAGTGCAAGGTGAAGGTGACTATCGGTATGGATCTTAATCCGTTTATGAAAGCAATGGTACAGAAACCTCTTCAGGAGGGTTTGGAGAAGATGGTTGATATGCTGGCAGTTATTGAATATTAAAAAACAAGTATTAAGTATTAGGTATTAAGTATTAACCGCAGTCACTTTGGCTCATGCTGTTGTGCTTAATACTTAATACTTAACACTTAATACTTAAACTTATTTTTTATGGCACAGAAACTTTGGGAGAAGTCCGTACAGGTGAATAAGGATATCGAACGTTTCACGGTAGGTCGTGATCGTGAGATGGATCTTTATTTGGCCAAGCATGATGTGCTCGGCTCTATGGCTCACATTACGATGCTTGAAAGTATCGGTTTGTTGACAAAAGAAGAACTGGAACAGTTGCTGGCAGAGTTGAAGAGTATTTATGCCTCGGCTGAAAAAGGTGAATTTATCATAGAAGACGGGGTGGAAGATGTACATTCACAGGTAGAACTGATGTTGACCCGTCGTTTGGGTGATATCGGAAAGAAAATACATAGTGGTCGTTCCAGAAATGATCAGGTCTTATTGGATTTGAAACTTTTTACCCGTACACAAATAAAAGAAGTTGCCGAAGCTGTAGAGCAACTTTTCCATGTACTGATTCGTCAGAGCGAACGATATAAAAACGTTTTGATGCCAGGGTATACCCACTTACAGATTGCAATGCCTTCTTCTTTTGGTTTGTGGTTTGGTGCCTATGCCGAGAGTCTCATGGACGATATGCTGTTTTTGCAGGCCGCATTTAAAATGTGTAATCGTAATCCATTAGGTTCTGCAGCAGGGTATGGTTCGTCCTTTCCTTTGAACCGGACAATGACAACCGACTTGCTTGGCTTTGATTCGATGAATTACAATGTTGTGTATGCTCAAATGGGGCGTGGGAAAATGGAACGTAATGTTGCTTTTGCATTGGCTACGATTGCCGGAACCATTTCCAAGTTAGCTTTTGATGCCTGCATGTTTAATAGCCAGAACTTTGGTTTCGTGAAATTGCCCGATGACTGTACCACGGGGTCCAGCATTATGCCCCATAAGAAGAATCCCGATGTTTTTGAACTGACACGTGCTAAATGTAATAAACTGCAATCGCTTCCTCAACAGATCATGATGATTGCGAATAATTTGCCTTCCGGCTATTTCCGTGATTTGCAGATTATAAAAGAAGTTTTCCTGCCTGCTTTTCAGGAATTGAAAGACTGTTTGCAGATGACAACTTACATCATGAATGAAATAAAGGTCAATGAGCATATCCTCGATGATGATAAATACCTCCTTATTTTTAGCGTGGAAGAAGTGAATCGTCTGGCACGTGAAGGTATGCCTTTCCGTGATGCATATAAGAAGGTTGGTTTGGATATTGAAGCTGGAAAATTCTCTCATACAAAAGAAGTACACCATACTCATGAAGGTAGTATTGGCAACCTTTGCAATGCGGAAATCTCAGCATTGATGCAGCAAGTGATCGATGGATTCAACTTTTGTGGAATGGAGAAAGCGGAGAAAGCACTGCTTGGAAGATAAAATAAACTTTCGGAGGATAGTTTTTTAAACTTTCCTCCGAAAAGATTTGGCAGAAACAAGTAAACTGCTTATCTTTGCACCCGTTGAAAAAACGCGGAAATAGCTCAGTTGGTAGAGCATAACCTTGCCAAGGTTAGGGTCGCGAGTTCGAGTCTCGTTTTCCGCTCTTTCTTTGAAAGGATGCTCGAATGGTGGAATGGTAGACACGAAGGACTTAAAATCCTTTGGCCATTGCGGCTGTGCGGGTTCAAGTCCCGCTTCGAGTACGAGTATTCTTTATAGGCTTTATGAATCATTGATTCATAAAGCCTTTTTTATTTTTATGGGTGTGTAATCTACATTTGTTTTGTACCCGAAAGCTCTGTATAAAAGCTGCTTGGAAAAAATAAACCAAAAAAAAGTGATAATATTTTTTTGTTGTGTTATTAATCTTTTATTTTGCTTTCAGATTATGAATCGATGATTAATATTATATTAATCATTTCTTTAACCTAACATATGTAATATTTGATTTAACCGTAAACACTGAAAAATACTAGAGAGATGGAAAATAACGACAAGCAGATTGAATTAAAATTTCAGAAGTTTTTTACTGTGAATTTTCCGAAAGTAAAGAACTTTGCTCAAATGCTGCTTAAATCTGAAAGTGATGCAGAAGATGTGGCTCAAGATGTTTTCTGTAAGCTTTGGCTGCAGCCGGAGTTATGGCTGAATAATGATAAAGAACTAGACAATTATATCTTTATAATGACTAGAAATATAGTTCTGAACATCTTTAAACATCAACAGGTAGAACAAGAATATCAGGCGGAGGTTATAGAAAAGACGTTTCTTTATGAATTGACAGAGAAGGAAGAGATCTTGGATAATGTATATTATAAGGAGATGCTATTAATTATTCAGTTGACCCTGGAAAAGATGCCGAAGCGTCGTCGGTTGATATTCGAACTTAGTCGTTTTCGGGGATTAAGCCATAAAGAAATAGCAGATAAACTCGATGTTTCTATCCGAACAATAGAGCATCAGGTTTATCTGGCATTGATCGAATTAAAGAAGGTACTCCTCTTTTTTATTTTTTTCTCCAATATTTTTAAGTAGTGTATCCGTAGTAGTTGTATTTAGTATATAAAGCCAAAAAAAGAAAGAAAAAGATTCATGAAAAATTATATTCAACAACTCATAGAATTGTTCGGCCATAATAACTATTCAGCCGATACACAGAAGAAAGTGCAACAGTGGTTGGCTGATGAGGAGCATGTTGATGAAAAGAATGAGGCTCTTCGTGAGCTTTGGAAACAAGCAGAAGGACAGAGAATACCTGACGGTATGCAGCAATCAATACAACGAATGCGGCAGAATTTGGGAATTCAGTTTGTCACTTCGCATAGAAATTACCAGTTGCTTATATGGAGAGTTGCAGCTATTTTCTTATTAGCCGTTTCATCAGTTTCTATTTATCTGATGTTGGAAAAGGAACGACCGGAAAAAGACTTGGTTGAATGTTACATACCGACAGCAGAAATTCATGAACTTACATTACCGGATGGCACACATGTTATGCTGAATTCAAAAAGTACATTACTATATCCGGAACAATTTACGGGAGAAACCAGAAGTGTATATTTGATTGGTGAGGCAAATTTCAAAGTAAAGCCGGATAAGAAACATCCTTTCATTGTAAAAGCTAATGATTATCAAGTCACAGCTTTGGGAACAGAGTTTAATGTAAATGCTTATCCTGAAAGTAATGAGTTAGTTGCCACCTTGTTGGAAGGCTGTGTGAAAGTGGAGTTCAATAATTTGATGTCAAATGTTATATTGAAGCCCAGCGAGCAATTAATATATAATAAACAAACTAAAGAACATAATTTACGATTGCCGGAGATTAGCGATGTGACAGCATGGCAACGTGGAGAGCTAGTCTTTAGTAATATGCATTTAGAGGATATTTTCACTAATCTCGAGCGTAAGTTCCCTTATGCTTTTGTATATAGTCTTCATAGTATGAAGAAGAACACATATAGTTTCCGTTTCCGAAATCAAGCAACGTTGGAAGAAGTGATGGAAATTATATCACAGGTGGTAGGAGATGTAAATTATGTAATTAAAGGAAATAAATGCTATGTAACGAATAAGAAATAAAACCTGTTGTAGAACCTATTAAAAATAAAATGCTATGCCAAAAAGTATCCGGAAGGAATGCCCGTTCCCTCCGGATGTGAAATCAATTCTCTTCAATATTAGCGCATATTGACGCTATTCTAAATGATCCCAGAATAATAACCAATTAACTAATACTAAAAAGATGCTACAAATTTACGAAAAAATAGCAGAACAAATAGCTCATAAGCGGGTCTTTCTCACTTTTTTAAGTCTATTATTACTTATACAGACCCAAGCTTTTGCTCAAAACGATAGTAAAATTACTATCCAACAAAAAAATATCACTGTTATTGATGCATTAAAAACTGTGGAAAAACAGTCTAAAATGTCGATAAACTATAGTGATTCCGAATTGAAAGGGAAGCAAATTGTTGATCTTAATTTGCAAAATGCATCGGTACTGGCAGCCCTTGATACAATCTTGAAAGGAACAGGTTTCGCTTATCAAATTCAGGGTAATTACATTATAATTACAGGAAAGAAGCCTACTGTTGTTGCACAGACGGTAAAAGATATTAAAGGAAAAGTAACTGATGAAAAGGGTGAACCATTGATTGGAGTAAATATAACTGTGGATGGCAGTTCTACAGGTACAATAACCGATCTTGATGGAAATTTCTCTATAAAAGCGCCGGATAATTCCCAGTTTAAAGTGTCCTATATAGGATATGCCACCCAAGTCATCCCTGTTTCAAAAAAAGATTTCTATCAGATTGTAATGAAACAAGATACAGAGGTCTTGGAGGAAGTTGTTGTAACGGCATTGGGTATCAAGCGTGCAGAAAAAGCATTGTCTTATAATGTACAACAGATTAAGGGTGATGATTTGACTACTGTGAAAGACGCGAACTTTGTGAATTCATTGAATGGTAAGGTTGCTGGTGTGAGCATTAATCGAAGTGCTACTGGTGTGGGGGGAGCTACACGTGTGGTAATGCGTGGTGCCAAATCTATTGAAGGTAACAACAATGCACTGTATGTTGTAGACGGTATTCCTCTGTTTAATACGGACATGGGAAATACAGATAGTGGTATTATGGGTGAGGGAAAGGCTGGTACGGAAGGTATCGCCGACTTTAATCCAGAAGATATCGAAAGCATCTCTGTGTTGAGCGGTCCTTCGGCTGCTGCACTTTATGGTAGTAGTGCAGCCAGCGGTGTTATCCTGATTACAACCAAGAAAGGTAAGGAAGGAAAACTCTCTGTGCAGTTCTCTTCTTCTTCTGAATTCAGCAAAGCTTATATGACTCCTGACTTTCAGAATACTTATGGAAATAAAAAAGACACTTACGAAAGCTGGGGTGAAAAATTACCCACTCCATCTAGTTATGATCCGAAAAATGACTTCTTCAATACCGGTACAAATTTCATCAACTCGGTGACATTGACCACAGGTACGCAAAAAAATCAGACTTTTGCTTCTTTCTCTTCTACAAACTCTAAAGGCATCGTTCCGAACAACAGTTATAATCGCCTGAACTTTACCATTCGGAACACTGCAACTTTCTTCGATGATAAACTGCAACTCGACTTGGGTGCATCGTACGTCAAGCAGGACGATACGAATATGGTTTCACAGGGACTCTACTGGAATCCGATTGTGGCTGCTTATCTTTTTCCGAGAGGTGAGGACTTTGAAGATATTAAGACTTTTGAACGTTTTGATGACAGTCGTAAGCTGCCAGTACAGTATTGGCCGGTTTCGGATGCAACTTATGCTTCACAAAACCCGTACTGGACTGCTTATCGCAATGTATCAACCAATGAGAAGAGCCGTTATATGTTCAATGTAGGTTTGACCTATAAGATTACAGACTGGTTGAACATTACAGCCCGTTACCGTATGGACGATACCTATGTATTGTTTGAACGCAAAATTTCTGCTTCTTCCGATCAGGTTTTTGCTGAAGGTAAGAAAGGACATTATGAATATATTAACTACAATGACCGTCAGGAATATGCTGATGCTATGTTGAATATCAATAAGCGTATTCAAGACTTCAGCGTTTCTGCCAACTTTGGATGGAACTACTCTAACTATTGGGCACTACAAAGAGGCTATAAAGGAACATTGTTGGGAGTTCCCAACAAGTTTGCAACTTCAAACATTGACCCGTCAAATGGTCGTATTTCAGAAAAGGGAGGTGATAGTCGTGTACGTAATCATGCTATCTTCGGCAACGTGGAACTGGGATGGAGAAGTATGCTCTACCTCACCTTGACCGGAAGAAACGACTGGAACTCACGACTGGTCAACACAAGTGAAGAATCATTCTTCTATCCTTCTGTCGGATTATCTGCAATTATTTCTGAAATGGTGAAACTTCCTGAATTTCTTTCTTATCTGAAGGTGCGTGGTTCATATACCGAAGTTGGTGCTCCGGTGTCACGTTCGGGGTTGACTCCGGGAACAGTCACTACTCCGATTGTGGGTGGTAACTTTAAACCTACCTACATTTATCCGTTCACCGACTTCAAAGCAGAGCGCACCAAGTCATATGAATTTGGTCTGAGTTTGCGTTTGTTTAGCAAGTTCAATGCAGAAGTGACTTATTATAAGTCGAACACTTACAACCAGACTTTCTTAGGAAACCTACCTGAATCTACCGGTTATAACTCCATTTATCTGCAGGCAGGTAATGTCGAGAATCGGGGTTGGGAAGCATCATTTGGCTATAGCGACCGTTTCAAGAATGGACTCTCGATTTCTTCTACGTTGACTTTCTCGAAGAATATTAACGAAATCAAGGAAATGGTGAAAGACTATAATACAGAAGTGATGGGAGTTCCTGTCTCCATTAATATTCCGGAAGTACTGAAAGACAAAGGACGCACTATCCTGAAGGAAGGTGGAAGCATTCACGACATCTATGCAACCCGCTTTTTCAAGAAAGATAGCCAAGGCTATGTGTTGGTAAGTAGTGACGGAAAATATGAAATGGAGGATGGTGATCCGGTGTATCTAGGCAAGACTGCTCCTGACTTCAACATGGGGTGGAATAATGCTATTTCTTATAAAGGGTTCGGACTCAGCTTCCTGATTAATGGACGTTTTGGAGGTGTGGTCACATCTTCAACAGAAGCAATTCTTGACCGTTACGGAGTGTCTCAGCGCACAGCCAATGCACGAGAGTCGGAAGGTGCATTATTCCCGGGACAAGGACGGGTAGATGCTAAGACATATTACCAAATGATTGGTACAGGTAACTATCAGACCTCAGGCTACTATGTATACAGCGCAACCAACATACGTCTACAGGAACTTACATTCAGTTATACTATGCCTAACAAATGGTTTGGTAACGTACTGAAAGATGTGTCAGTTTCTTTCATTGCCAACAATCCATGGATGCTGTACTGCAAAGCTCCGTTCGATCCGGAACTGACTCCTTCTACAGCAACTTATGGACAAGGAAATGACTACTTTATGCAGCCAAGCGTACGCAGCTTCGGTTTTGGATTGAAATTTAAACTTTAACAGATTCATTACATTATGAAAAGAATAAAACAATATAAATTTTTTGCCGTTGCTTTCGCCGTTTTGGCACTAGCATCGTGTAATTATGAAGAGATTAACACCAATCCCTTCGAGATGACTGACGGAGAAGGTGTCATGGATGGTATCGTCGTTGGAGGATACATCACGGCTATGCAGAAATCTGTGTTTCCTACTGGAACGCAGGCTGATGATACAGGTCCGGTTAATGCATATCAAACCGCATACAATCTGTCTGCTGATGCATGGAGCGGCTATATTGGAATAAACAACACTTTTGAGGGAGGGAATTGTCACCTGAATTACGTGATAGTCAATAGCTGGGTTTCAACAACTTTTTCTAACTCCTATACTAATTTGCTTGATCCTTGGAAGAAGCTGACAGCTTCAGCCAAAGAGAATGATACTCCTGAAATAGCTGCTTTGGCGCAGATCCTGAAAATTTCAGGATGGCATAAAGTGCTGGAAAGCTTTGGCCCGATTCCCTATACGGCTGCCGGAAAGGGAGCTATAGACGTTCCTTTCGACTCTGAAGAAACGGTTTATACGGAAATGCTCAAGGATCTGGCAGGAGCGGTAGAGGTATTGACCCCGAAAGCGGTAAACAACGTAAAGGTGATGTCAGATTATGACTTGGTGTTCAACGGTGATGTAACCAAATGGGTGAAATATGCCAACTCGCTGATGCTTCGTTTGGCAATACGTCTTCGTAGCGTTAAACCGGAATTGGCAAAACAGTATGCCAAACAAGCTGTAGAACATTCCATCGGTGTGATGACCGAAGCTGGTGATGCAGCTGGTGCTGGCCCGGGCCCGGTAATCGCTCTTCGTAACCCGCTGTACTGGATAGCTGATAATTACAATGATGCACGTGTAGGTACATCCATACTCGCTTATTTGATGGGATATAAAGATCCTCGTCTGAGCGCATATTGCGAGCCTGCCAATAGCCAATGTACGGTTGCAGTAACAGCTTTTGATAATAATAAGTATCAAGGTGTTCCTCTTGGTCATACTAATACTCGTTCGAAGGATACAGATCCAACGGATAGCTACTACTTTTATTCCAAACCGAAAATTCAGGGAAATACTCCACTGTACTGGATGCGTGCATCCGAAGTGTACTTCTTGCGTGCTGAAGCTGCCTTGTTTTGGGGTACGGAATACGGAAAAGGTGATCCTGAAACACTTTACAAACAAGGTATAGAAACTTCATTCCAGGAAAACGGTGCGACAGGTTCCGTAGATGCCTATATGGCTTCCGGCAACAAGCCTGCTGCAAATAAAGTCACTAGTAGCAAGTTTGGTTTCGACTATCAAGCTCCCAGCCAAGCTACCGCAAAGTTTGAAGGAACCCAAGAACAGAAACTGGAGAAGATTATCATTCAGAAGTACATTGCTCTCTACCCTAACGGTCAGGAGGCATGGACGGAATTCAGACGTACCGGTTATCCCAAATTGAATCCTATTATATCAGGGGGAAATCACAATTCAACTCAGATCACTGCAGCCAGAGGTATGCGTCGTATGACTTATCCGAACAGCTTTAATGGAACGGGGCAATCTCATGAGATTTATTTGGATGCAGTGCAAAAACTTGGTGGAGTAGATAATGCTGCAACCGACTTGTGGTGGGCTAAGAAAAACTAATAATCGTACGGACTTTTTCCATATGAAAAACTTTAAACTAAAACAAAATCTTGATACATAAATAAATATGAAAGCATTAAGAAAACTATTATATTTCCTTTCTCTGGCAGGATTGATGACAACAATTTCTTGTACTGATGTGGAGAATATGGAAGTGGAGCATATCGGAGGCTATAACACGCTGGGTGATGGTGAATATTATGCCAACTTGCGTGCCTATAAGGCAACCGCTTGGAACTACGGACGTCCCGTAGCTTTCGGATGGTATTCCAACTGGTCTCCTGCCGGAGCTTATCGAAGAGGATATCTGACCTCCATGCCAGATAGTATGGACATTGTTTCTATGTGGAGTGGTGCTCCCGGACGCTACGAGATTACTCCCGAACAGAAAGCAGATAAAGAATTTGTGCAAAAAGTGAAAGGTACGAAGTTGTTGCAAGTGAGTCTACTTTCGTATATCGGTAAAGGAGCAACTCCGGGATCGGTATATGCTGATGCGGAAAAGCAGGCAGAGGCAGAAGGTTGGACTGATAAACAATTAGAAGAAGCTAAAAAGCAAGCCCGCTGGAAATACTGGGGATTTGAAGGTCAATTCGAAAGTGAAAATCACTATCAATGTCTGGCTAAGTTTGCCAAGGCCCTCTGTGACTCTCTATATGCAAACGAATGGGACGGTTATGACGTTGACTGGGAAATCGGAAGCGGTGTATTCGATATGGACGGAACATTGAGTGCTAATAAACATTTGATTTATTTGGTCAAGGAGATGAATAATTACATTGGTCCGAAGAGTGATCCGGAAGGCAAAGGACATAAGATGATTTGTATTGATGGTAGTATTGGTGGTCTTACCAGAGAATTGGATGAGTATGTCGATTATTGGATTATACAGAGCTATGGTTCTTCCAGACCTAGTCTTGAAGGTTACGGAGTTGATCCTAAGAAAATAATTTGTACAGAAAATTTCGAGGCCTATGCTCCAACCGGTGGCGGACTATTGGGACAGGCTGCTACTATGCCGTCAAAAGGCTATAAAGGTGGAGTGGGGGCTTACCGCTTCGAAAAAGACTATGACAACACTCCTGATTACAAGTTTATGCGTCAGGCTATTCAGATAAACCAACAGGTTTTCAATGAATGGAAAGCTAAACAAAATGAGGCAGAAAATAAGCCGCAAGAATAGGGCAATTTGTAAATTAGTAAAACAGAAGAATTATGAATAAACATATATTCAATTATTTGATATTAGGAGGCATAGCACTGCTGCTGGGTGCTTGCAACGACAGTGAAAGTAAGCTGCTGGAACCTAAGGTTTATTTCGAAAGTAAGGAATATAATCTCTCAGTGGAAGATGACGATGTAATGACTTTTGACTTGACTTCAAGACTTTCTACCATGACCTCTTCGCAGGTTGATGTATCGTATACCATAGCTGATCCAAGCGTAGTGGACGAATACAATGCGAAGTACGGAACAGTTTACGAGATGTTTGATGTATCAAACGTAAAAATGAGTAGCACAACTTCAGCAATCCCAAGTGGAAAGTTGTATGCGGATAACGTAACAATGGAACTTTCCGGTCTGAAAACATTGAAAGAGGGGAAATCGTATGTTTTGCCAGTGCGTGTACAGTCGGCTTCTGTTCCAACTCTTTCCGGAACAAGTATTGCATATTTCTTTCTCTCTAAACCGATAAAGATTACCAAGGTTGGAAAATTTAGTAATACGTACATTTCAATCAAATACCCCGTCGGGACCTATTTCTCATCGTTCACTTACGAAGCGCTGATTTATGTCAATAGCTTTGCTAGTAACAATACAATTATGGGAACTGAAGGTGTGATGATTTTCCGTATCGGTGATGCACCTGGTGTCCCTAAAGATGTTTTGGAAGCCGCAGGAACACAGAACTATCATACCACGGAAGCGTTGAAGACAGGCCGTTGGTATCATGTAGCTTTGACCTATGATCAACCTTCGGGAAAAACGGTTATTTATGTCAATGGTTCGAAATGGGCCGGATCAGATTGGGGGCTTCCTGGTTTCGATCCGAATTCGGATGTCGGTTTCAATATCGGTAGGATTCCGAAATTCCCATGGGGAGAACGTCCGTTGAATGGTAAGATGAGTGAAGTCCGTGTTTGGAGTGTAGCTCGTACTGAAAATCAGCTTAAGCAGAATATGCTGGGCGTTGATCCGACATCGGAAGGTCTGGCACTCTATTATAAACTGGACGGATCAGAAACTCAAGAAGGTGGAGTCATTAAAGATGCTACCGGTCGTTTAAACGGTACAACTAGTGGGGTAACAATTGAAACATTGACAACTCCGATAGCCATTAATTAACGGCAAACATCAGTTTATGAAATAATAACTGATCTGAATCAATCAGCATAAAATAATAGCTGAACTTGAATAAACCAGGATTAGTTTTTTAGGTAAAAAAGAGAAGGGAACCTGCGAATCAAGTAATACTTATTCGCAGGTTTTCCATTTCTCCTATGTGAGTACTTACTCGTATTATAAACTGAGATGCATGGAGAAAGCGTTCCGCTTCCGGCAAGCAATTCGAAGCACCCCTTTTCTTCTTTATATGAAAAAGGAATTTTAGCCAAATTTAAATTTTCTCTAAAAAGTTTTCTTATTATAAGTAAAATGCATTCCTTTGCAGCGTTTAATACTTATGGATATACTGGCGAATGGCTCAAATCAACTTCAACTCGATATATACTGCATATTATAGGAAAGCCTTCCTATTTACCTTGTCCTATGTCCATAATGACTTAGTAGCAGAAGATATTGTATCAGAAGCCATTATCCATTTATGGGAACTAAGTAAAGAACGGGAAATCCCAAGTGTTGAAGCGATCCTAATCACTTATATTCGTAGCAAATCACTCAATTACCTGAAACATATACAAGCACAGGAGAATGTTTTTCAGACTTTGCTTGATAAGGGACAGCGTGAATTGGAAATTCGTATATCAACATTGGAAGCCTGTGATCCGAAGGAAATATTATCAGAGGAATTACGGGCAAAAGTGCATGCATTATTGGAGAGTATGCCAGAAAAAACTCGTACTGCTTTCATCCGCGATCGCCTGGATGGAAAATCCCATAAAGAAATAGCCGAAGAACTGGGCATTAGTGTAAAAGGAGTAGAATATCATATCAGCAGAGCAGTTAAAATACTGCGTGATAATCTAAAAGACTATGCTCCGTTCCTTTTCTTTTTCATCTGAAAAGAAGGAAAATACCTCCTTGCTTGCTATTTTTTTTAAGCAATAATAAAAAAATCACATTTCTTACTAGGGAATCTCTTTAGTGAGTGGTATTCTTAATGAAAGGGGAATAATACTCCTATTCTCATTACTCATAAATTATTTATTGTATGGATAAGGAATTACTATTAAAATATATTGCAGGCAAGGCATCCCAAAAGGAAAAGGAAGACGTTGCTACATGGATTGATGCAGATGCAGCCAATCTTAAAGAATTCATTTCTCTTCGTAAGAGTTATGATGCATTCATCTGGCAAGACACAGGCGCATTCTCAAAGAAGACAAAAAAGACAATTTCATTGCATCCTGTTACACAACGAATCTTGCGGATTGCGGCAGTGTTTGTTGTAGCTTTCGGATTAAGTTATGCAATGATACAGGTTCTCCAAAAAGAGGATATAGAAATGCAGACTGTTTATGTGCCAGCCGGACAACGCACATTCGTGACACTTGCTGACGGAACTACAGTATGGGTAAATGGAAAAAGTACATTGACTTTCCCGAGCCATTTCTCTTCCCGTACACGTACTGTGGAACTTGATGGAGAAGCCTATTTTGATGTCCGGAAAAATCCGGAAAAACAGTTCATAGTCTCTACCGCTCACCAGTCTGCCATAAAAGTTCTGGGTACAAAATTCAATGTAAAGGCATACAAAGAAGCAGATGAGGTAATTACTACTTTAGTTGAAGGGAAAGTTAATTTTGAATTCAACAATGCTAGTCAACAACCGCAGTATATTGTGATGGCTCCGGGACAGAAACTGGTCTATTATTCCCAGAATGGAAAGACGGAACTCTATACGACTTCCGGCGAGAGAGAACTTTCATGGAAAGATGGCAAAATAATTTTCCGTCAAACGTCATTACGGGATGCACTGGATATCTTGGAAGATAGATACAATGCCGAATTTGTCATACAGGAGAATGTACCTCATGACGACTCATTCTCCGGGACATTTACTAACCGGAATCTGGAACAGGTACTTAATTTTATCAGTGCCTCCTCGAAAGTTCGTTGGCGTTATCTGAATAATAACGCAGATGCCGGTAAAGAGAAAATAAAGATAGAGATATTTATTTAGTACTAAAAGATAAAAACCTTAATTCCCAAAAACTTATTGCCATGAAAAACAAAGATCCCTAGCAACCAAAAAAATACGGGATGATATTGGCCGTATCCTCCCGTATGAGCTTCAGTAATTGTGAACCTACTTGTTTCCCGACAAGTATAACTACCAATTTTCTAATTAAACTCGTTACAAATTTATGCAAAATTATTGTATCGTCCAATTTCTTGGAGGATTAAAGTCCTTTGAACGAACCTTTAAAGAAATATCATTGACTATGAAATTACTGTTTATACTTTTGATTTGTTCTGTTGGATTAGCATATGCGTCAGACGGATATGCACAAAAGACTTCTATTACTTTGCAAGTAAACGATTGCGCAATAGAAGAAGTGCTGCACAGGATTGAGCGTGAATCCGGATTCAGCTTTTTTATAAATAGCAAGAATCTAAATCTTAATCGCCGGGTATCGGTTTCTGTATCAAAAAAGAATATTTTTAAAGTGTTAGAGCAAGTCTTCGCAGGTGTGAATATCGAATATAAAATATTGGATAATAAGATTGTGTTGGCTGCAAAAGCAACAGAAAGCGTGCAACAGAAAAAAGAACGGCTTATTGTAGGCACGGTAAGCGACAAAAATGGCGAGCCATTAATCGGGGTTTCCATCATTGAAAAAAGTTCTGATAATGGAACTATTACCAATCTTGATGGTAGCTATCAGATTGTGACACAATCAGCTTCTCCCATTCTTGTATTTTCTTATGTAGGTTATAAAACAAAAGAAGTTCCTGTAAAAGAAAAAAATGTAAATGTAATTTTGGAAGACGCAACGCAAGAGTTGAATGAAGTAGTTGTTACGGCATTGGGCATTAAACGGTCAGAGAAAGCATTATCCTATAATGTGCAGCAATTGAACGGCGATGAACTAACTGCTGTAAAAGACGCCAACTTTATTTCTTCCCTGAATGGTAAAGTGGCAGGTGTTACTATCAATTCATCTAATACTACCGGTGGTGCTTCCCGCGTCGTGATGCGTGGTGTTAAGTCTATCACTTCGTCTAATCTTGCTCTTTACGTAATTGATGGGGTACCTATGTACAACATGATGAATGGTGGTGGCGGAGGTATCTATGACCAACAAGGTACAGACGGTGCCGCTGATATTAACCCGGAAGATATCGAATCTATCTCTATGTTGACAGGTCCTTCTGCAGCAGCCCTTTATGGAAATGCCGCTGCTGCCGGTGTTGTGCTGATAACTACAAAGAAAGGTTCTGTAGATAAGACCTCTGTTACAGTTTCTAACAACACTACTTTCTCAAAAGTGACTATGATGCCCGAGATGCAAAGTAAATATGGAAACTTACCTAACAGTTTGGACAGCTGGGGACCAGTGGTAAACAGTAGTTATAATCCACGCGATTTCTTCCGGACAGGAGCTAATGTTATCAATTCGTTTGCTTTGTCAACCGGTAATCAGAAGAACCAGTCTTATCTGTCGGCTTCTACTACTAACACGACAAATATCTTACCTAATAGTGGGTATAACCGTTATAACTTTACGGTGCGCAATACGACTAGTTTTTTGAAAGACAAGATGACGCTTGATGCAAGTGCAAGCTATATTCTTCAAAATGACAAGAATATGATGTCGCAAGGGTATAATTATAACCCTTTACCGGGACTTTACCGTTTCCCACGTAGTGAGAATTTTGATGATGTGCGTATGTTTGAACGCTACAATTCCGGTATGGACTTGATGGAACAATATTGGCCTTATGGAGGTATTTCAAGTGGACTTGCCAATCCTTATTGGATACAGAACCGCCAATTGCGTGAGAATAAAAAGACCCGCTACATGGTTAATGCTTCTCTTAAATATCAGATACTTGATTGGTTGGATGTTGTCGGACGTGTGAAAGTTGATAATTATGAGAATCGTAGTACTTACAAAGCGTATGCTTCTACAGGCAGCTTGGTGTCAGGTGACCGTGGAACATATAGTGACACATCTTCACAATCAAAGAACACCTATGCTGATGCGATTGCTACGATGAATAAGAATTTCAATGACTGGTCTGTAAATGTCAATCTAGGTGTTTCACTGAATGACAGCCGTTATGAAATGATTGGATATGATGGTGGCTTGAAGCTTATTAATTTCTTTGCTGTTCATAATCTTGATTTCAATAAAGCTTGGAAAGCCAAACAGGATGGATGGCATGACCAGACACGCGCTATATTCGCTAATGCAGAAATTGGTTGGAAATCGATGATTTATCTTACTGCTACTGGTCGTAATGACTGGGATTCAAGACTTGCTTTCTCCGATTACAAATCATTCTTCTACCCATCTATAGGTTTATCTGCCATCTTGACGAGCATGTTCAATGCTCCTGATTGGTTGTCATTCTTGAAAGTTCGTGGTTCGTATACAGAGGTTGGCAACTCATATGGACGTTTCATGACTACTATTACTTATCCGTATGATGAACAGACACAGAATTGGACCAGTGCTTCTTCTTATCCGAATACCAAACTAAAACCGGAACGTACTAAATCATGGGAAATAGGTTTGGATGCCCGGTTCCTCAATGACATTAGTTTTAATTTGACTTATTATCGTTCTAATACTTATAATCAGACATTCTATGCAGACTTGTCACTTTCTTCTGGATATTCTAATATTCCTATTCAGAGCGGAAATATAATGAATGAAGGTGTTGAGATGTCATTGGGCTATGACAAGCATTGGGGAGATTTCTCTTTCAATACTAACTATACACTGACTTGGAATAGGAATGAAGTGAAACGTCTGGCCGATGGTGCATATAACTATGCTACTGGTCAACCTATTCAGATGCCAGAATTGTCTCCGCTTACTTATGGAAATACAGATGCGCGTCTTATCTTGCGTGTCGGCGGCTCAATGGGAGACGTATATGGTCAACGCGTTCTTAAACGTGATTTGAATGGCTACATTCTCAATGAAGAAGGTACAGGTTTGTCTATGGAGAACAAAGAAACTTATCTGGGGTCTATTCTACCTAAGATGAACATGGGATGGAATCTTGGCTTTGGTTATAAAGGTATTAATTTGGGCATGACTTTCAC
The DNA here is from genome assembly GCF_015558905.1 of Bacteroides sp. D55t1_190419_B8. Lineage (NCBI taxonomy): Bacteria > Pseudomonadati > Bacteroidota > Bacteroidia > Bacteroidales > Bacteroidaceae > Bacteroides > Bacteroides sp. D55t1_190419_B8. The sequence goes on along the minus strand of NZ_JADMOU010000007.1, from coordinate 200,104 downwards.
AGGACGTTTTGGAGGTATTGTTATCAGTGAAACCCAATCTGTTCTTGATGCTGCGGGGGTATCTAAAGTTAGTGCAGATGTACGTGATGCAGGTGGTATACAAATCAATCAGACTAAAGTAGATGCACAAACCTATTTCCAGACTATTCAAGGTACTTCTGCTTACTATACATATAGTGCTACTAACGTACGACTCAGCGAACTCTCACTCAGTTATACATTACCTAAGAAATGGTTCAATAACAAAGTGGGAATGACTGTTGGTTTTGTAGGAAAGAATTTGTGGATGATTTACTGTAAGGCTCCTTTCGATCCGGAACTGACTACTTCGGCCTCGTCTAACTTCTATCAAGGATTTGATGCTTATATGCTTCCGAACACAAGAAATATCGGATTCAATGTAAAATTTCAGTTTTAAATAATAATAGGTATGAACAAGATAATAAAATATATTGGAGCAAGTGCAGTCGTATGCATAATGGCAGGGTGTACTACCAATTTTGAAGATTTTAATACGAATCCTTATCAACCGTCAAAAGTGCCGGCAAGTAACTTACTGTCAACGATGTTTAATGTATATGCTTGTCCACAGCAGAATGCTTGTCAGGAGATTAATTGTATGTGGGCTAGTTTTAGCGGACAAGTAACGGCAACGGCCAACTGGAGTTTTGGAACCAATATCTTTGCCTATTACAATGCATTAGATAAGCACAATGATAGCTCATGGGGAAGAATCTATGGCTATGTTTATCCTTCTTTCTTCCTAGTTGAAAACTCTACAGAAAAGAAAGGTGTTATTTATGCTATAGCACAGCTGACTCGTGTTTATGGTATGCAATTACTTGCTTCTCTGCAAGGTCCTATTCCTTATACACAGATGAAAGCTGGTGATACGGAAGCGCCTTATGATAACGAACAAACAGTTTGGCATGCCATGTTCGATGATTTGGACAATGCGATTACAATTTTGAAGTCTGCGGCTTCACTCGGCACCAATCAGGATTTAGCTGCTGTAGATCAATTCTACAAAGGGGACTGTACTAAATGGCTAAAATTTGCTAACACATTGAAACTAAGAATGGCTATTCGCATTTCGGGAAAAGAATCGGGCTATGCTCAAACGAAAGCGCAGGAAGCCGTACTTGATGGTGTGTTGGAAAGTGTGAGTGAAAGTTCTTATGATACCACTAACGGAGGTATTAATGAGAATGGATATGCTATTGTTAGTGGATGGCCTGAAGTTAGAGCTAATGCTTGTCTGGTATCCTATATGAATGGTTATAATGACCCACGTCGTCCTGCTTATTTTACTCCGCAAACTCAGACTGCTGTTGGTGGATATGTAGGTGTGCGTTCAGGATCGGCGGAAATTCCAGAACCTACCACATATTCAAACTATAGTAAGCTTTTTATTGCTACTGATAAAACATTGCCGCAACCGGTTATGTATGCTGCTGAAGCTGCCTTTCTGCGTGCAGAAGGTGCTTTGAAAGGATGGAGTATGGGGGGCGATGCAAAGACTTTCTATGAAAAGGGGATAAGACTCTCTTTTGAAGAGTTTGGTATATCAGGTGTAGATGCTTATTTGGCTGATGACACATCCGTTCCGGGGAATTATGAGGATAATTTAGTTAGTGGACACACTGGAAATAATTATACTAACCAATCGTCTGTCACTATTAAGTGGGATGAAAGTGCTGATCCTACGGAAAAACTAGAGAGGGTACTTACGCAGAAATGGATTGCTTGTTATCCGGATCCAATGAATGGTTGGGCTGATTTTCGTCGCACAGGGTATCCTAAGATTTTCCCGGCTACTAAATCTATGAATCCTGATTGTACTACGACACGTGGACAGCGTCGTATCCATTTCACCCTTAGTGAATACAATAATAATAAAGCGAATGTGGAAGCTGCTGTCGGTATGCTTAGTAATGGAAAAGACTCTAACGGAACCGATCTTTGGTGGGCTATGAAAGAGGATGGAACTTATTAACTGTTAAACTTAAAAAATACATTATGAAGAAATTACTATATGTCATTCTTGCGTCAATGGGTGCACTGATGTTCATCCAATGCAGTGATTGGACGGAAATGGAACCTAAATTCACAGAACCTGTAAATATCAATGGTGAAGACTATTATAAAGCATTGAGAGAATATAAGAAAAGTGACCATCAGGTTGTTTTTGGTTGGTATAGTGAATGGACAGGAACCGGTACCAATATGAATAATCAACTGAGAGGGATTCCTGATTCGATGGATATAGTCTCTTTGTGGGGAAATGCTTTCAATTTGACTGAGGCTCAGAAAAGTGATCTAAAGGAAGTGCGTGAGAAAAAAGGTACAAGAGTATTGTATTGCCAGCATATTATGGATATCGGTAGAGCACATACCCCTGCATCTGTTGAAAATGATTTTATAGTGGATGGAGTGCAGTATGCTTCAAAAGGCGAAGCTATGGCTGCTTATTGGGGCTGGTATGAAGGTTGGCCGAATAGAAACGGTTATGGTGATACTTCACCTGAAGGCATTGAAAAAGCTATTCGTAAATATGCACGTGTTATTGCGGATTCTATCATTAAATATGGATATGATGGTTTTGATATTGACTTTGAGCCGAATTATACTTTCCCAGGAGATATTTGCAGCTATTCTGATCGTATGCACATTCTCCTTGATGAATTATCGAAAGACTTTGGTCCTAAATCAGGAACAGGACGTTTGCTTATGCTTGATGGGGAACCACAGACTTTGATAACTGCATCCGGTCCTTTGTTGGATTATTATGTAGTTCAGTCTTATTATTGTTCGGGAGATGCAAATTTAGATTATCGTTTTGGCTTATTGTTAAACAAGTTCGGTTCTGTAGAAGATGAAGCTACCATTCTTAAGAAAACGATATGGTGCGAAGATTTTGAAAAGCATAAGGGTGATGGGGGACCAGTATTTACGACTCGTGATGGTGTCGTGACTTATTCATTGAAAGGAATGGCTATGTATTATCGTCCGGGAGTGGATGCACGTCTTGGCGGAGTCGGTGCTTACCGTTTTAATTTATGCCGTCCGGTAAACGACTATTTATTTATGCGCGAGGCTATTCAGGTATTAAATCCGGCCAAGCATTAAAAACATGATTAAAAAAGAAGACTATGAAGATGATTAAATATTCCAAATATCTTGCGTTGGTGGCAGTCTTAATATCTGCTGCCGGATGCGATGATGCCAAACTGTCAACCATTGATAACGGTTTATATATTCAGGAAGCTGCTCCATCCAATACTTTTGGGCAACAAATAGAAGCACAACTGGTAGATGATGGTGATGTGACGAAGACGCTAACTGTTCGTTTGGTTCGTGCCATAACAGAAGACGTGACAGTAACTTTAGATATAGACCAACAACTTATTAATGACTATAATCAAAAGCATGAGGCTGCTTATGAACTTTTGCCTGAAGAGTTTTGGAGCTTTCAACGTACGGTTACAATTCCTGCAGGAGAAGTGTCTGCTCCGGTTATAAATCTTACGATCAAGCCATTTACTACTCCTAATAATGAAGCTTATGCCATTCCAGTACGGATTACTTCTGTAACAGGAACAGTAGGAATAGTAGGAAATGCTAACCATATTCTTTATCTGCTTACTTCCCCCAATAAGCAGAAAACATTGGTTCTGAAATCGGGAAATAAAACGACTACGGTTTTTAACAGTGAAATGCCTGCTGCTCAATGGACAATAGAATATTGGATAAGGTTTGATAACACCACAGGACAACCTACTGGAGCTTGGGTAGGGCCGGCTAACATCGGCTTTAGAAGAAATATCTTTGCTGATAATGCTGCTCCTATATACTTCAATGATATCTTGCTACGTTATTGGGCGGATGGAGCAAAGAAGATAGCTCCTACTTTACAATGTCAATTGAATGGAAACTATTTTGATAGTGAAGAATTTTGGTATCCTGATACATGGTATCATATCGCTTATACTTATGATGGATCTACTATTCGTTTGTATAAAGATGGTACATTGAATAACTACAAGGCTGATACAAGGGACTTTGTGTTTAAAAACATTAGCTTTGCCGAAAGCTTTGGATGGAGAATGCAGGTAGAATATGCTCAGATTCGCCTTTGGAAGAAATGTTTGACGGATAATGCTATTCAGGAAGGAATGTCACGCCAGATACCAGGAGATGCAGAAGGTTTGATTGGTTATTGGAAGTGCGACGAAGGAGAAGGTAATGTTTTGAAGGATAGTAGTCCAAGTGGCAATAACATCACTCTTAACGGAATCCCTAGTTGGAGTAAACAGTATAATTTTTATCATCCTAATGATGATGAAGACTAGTTGATCTTTTTTAAGAGAGGGAATCCTTGTGAGGTCCCTCTCTTTTTTGATAATGCAGAACTTTCCGAGCTGTTCTACAAAAGAAAGGATTGCGGGCGGCAACGATGACATTCGGCATTAACATGGGAGTATGGGCATTCGATCGCTATATTCGGAAAGCGGATTTTGCCTATATTGACTTTCATACAATTAAAGACAATATCAAGCACGGTTTCGTTTGGGATAATGATGCAATGGGAACAAACATGTTTATGCATCCTTATCATGGCAGTTTGTATTTTAATTCGGCCCGGTCAAATGGATATAATTATTGGCAATCCGGGCTATATGCCTTTGGAGGAAGTTTCATGTGGGAGATGTTCGTGGAAAATGAATATCCATCTACCAATGATATTATAGCAACACCGATTGGAGGGATGGCGTTGGGAGAAGTGTTCTACCGTGCATTCGATTTAATCCTTGATGACAGGAAAACAGGAGCATCCCGTTTCGGGTTAGAGTTTGCTTCGTTTGTTGTTTCTCCTATGCGTGGACTCACTCCTCAAGATATGGATTGGGAACATTATAACTCAAAGACGCTGAATGCACAGGGAGATCGTTCAATGGCAATTCTTCATGCAACAGGGCTGCGGTTGGATATCAAACTGCGAAAAGGATTGTATCTCACCGGAGATTATATGAACTATACCCATCATACGCGGTATAAACATTATGAGAATATTTTTCCAGTACATCAGAAGGGAGATTAATGTTGACATGTAAATTATGAGACAGAGGCTGAATTTCTTAGAGGGAGATGTCGATATACATACCATTAATGAATATTTGAGAAATATATATTCATAAAGAGAAGTAGATAAGGATGCAACTATCCGGAAAAAACTGATAGTTTAAAAAGAAGATAATCGGAATATTTCTCGTGAAGTTTAATTTCAAATCCTACAATTACTATGATTTGTACCTGTTTTATTGTCATACTGTCAGAATTCTATTCAAGTAGATGAATATCAGTACTCTATCACCTGACAATAACCATTGATAATAGGCTGACAATAAAATATCTCTACTTTTATTGTCAGCCTTACTTTTATCTCTTATGATACCTTTATTACCTGATAAACAGTACCTTTATAAGTGTGTTTCGAGGTAATTCCGCATTTTTGCAGTAATCTCCCGAAGTGATATACTTTATTGTCGGACAATGAAATACCGCTTTTTTTCTTCAGATAATTCAGAATTTCGACCGGAGTAAGAAATTCTCCTTCCTCTTTCGTTTGCGCAGCCTTAAAATATTGATAAAACAATTGCAGCATAGCCGGTGTTTGCTCAAACTCACGGTTGTTTTCAGTCATAATCTGCTCATCTTCGCTATCAAACCAATAACGCTCACCATGATAAATCTCGTGCATGGCTTGTGCATAAAGTTGTTCATAATCTATCGGTTGTGTAGTGTCGATGTTTCCCGTCACTTCAATGCAGATAAAACGACGGCTTCCCGAAGGATCAGTCAGCAAATCCTTCTGATTGCTTGTGCCGATAAATGAAGCATATCGTTGCAATTCAAGTACCGAGCGACCATGCGGTTTCCGAAGATTGACCACGGGCTTTTGGAGAATATGTTTCAGAAATCCCTGTTGCGTCAGAGTAATCTGGTCGAACTCATCAATGTTGATGAGCGCGAACCGATTCAGATACAGTTCCGCATCCCGTTTCTGGCTGAAATCAATGCTGTCCGTATAGTAAGCTCGAAGTGCAGGCGGAATCATTTCACGGCAGAAAGTTGATTTATGAGTTCCCTGTGCCCCTACTAATATGGGTGATGTACTATTCGCGTGCATTTTATCCTATTTTCACTTACACATAATACTACCATATCGCGTTTTAATATTAATTTACAATAAAATAGCTAATTACCATTTCTGATAATCAGCTTTATTATAATAATACCGCTTATAAAAACATAGTAGATTCTATCTCACTATTCATAAAACTGAAATCTCATTTTCTTCTTCGACTTAAAAAACTTCCCTATTTTTAGTTCTTTACTATGTGCCATTTTATAAGGTGCCACTAACTCCTTTAGTAATTCATATAGTATTTGATTTACTAATAACATATCTTTATATATATCCCTTAATTGTTCTTCATCGTCATAATAGTGCTTATCTTTATAACCTATAAAAAACATATCAGACTTAGTCTGGTCATATTGAGGAGCTGTAAATCTAAACATAACTTTACTAGGATGAACCCACTTGCAGCCCTCTTTGTATATTTCTGATATTCCGGAATATCTCTTATTTAATTCTCCGCAAAGATAGCCGGCAGTAAGATATTGTTTACCTATACAAAGTTTATTAGTAGGTTTGCCGTCCATGAAATATTTAAAGAAACGTTCTTTATCTCTATATAAGAGACAAGCATAAACTTCCAAACAGCAATCTACCTGCATCCTAATAAAGTGTATAGCAGATAATTTATGTTTTGATAAAGCATTAAAAGCCGAATTATTCTCTAAAGCATACATTATAATGATATACATAAACATATATAAAGGATAGTGATTGTCTGGATTAATACTACCTAATACTTTACCATACCGTTTTGAAAATTTAATAATAGGTCTACCCATAGTATAATTGGAATAAAAAAGGCTAGCCGAAGCTAGCCTAAATTTAATGCATTAGTTCAATAGTGCCTTTATATCTTCTTTTTCATTCTCATCAAGAGCTGAATATAGACGTTTAACCCTAGCTTTTCTCATTTCAGAAGCAAGTTCATCCCCCGAATTAATGATTACATTCAAGTTAGCTATATAAGTCTCAAATCTTGCGACAAAGCTCTTACATTTAGCTTTAACTTGCTCGGGAGTATCTGTTTCTGAAACAAACATACCGACACCAAAAGTTTTGCCCAGTTCACTACGGTTGTTAGACACTAATGCTTCCAATACATTTGTTGAATTTGTTAATTCCATAATTATTATAATTTTAATTATGCCAGCACTATTACTGGCTATTCAGAAGATAGTGCTATCTACAAATTCCGCCACAAATGTAGTATATTATTATAATAACACAAACAAATTCCAACAAAATTTGAACACTCTATGTAAAAAAAGCTATGATAGTATAGCTTTTTAAGAAAAAGCTCTCCATATTAATACCCAACATTATTATACTAATCCTATTAATACTAGAACTAGTATATCTATTATTATAGTATAAAATATAACTGTAATAATAGCCAACTTATTAGTGACCATATTAATACTGATTGATGTATTAGTATTGAATTTCTGTAAAAATAAAAATAGCAAATGAATTTCTTCAAATGGTGATAACCATGTTAGTTTCCACCATACCAAAGAGATATTTAATTCAAAATGTCAAAGTTACATTTATAGGGTAATTACCAATCATCATCACTTGTTTGCAATGGCTTCTTTAGAACTGTATCAATTTTGTCTACAAGGATTTTATAACATGATAGTGAATAAACAAAAGCTCGTGATGAGGTCACTTTAGGATGTTGTCTGTTTTCTGCAAATGGAAAGCAATCAGAAAGTGCCCATATTTGGGTATCTTTAGTAACGCCATTACCTGTTACCCCAAAACCACCACCAAACATTATGACATATCCACTATCGTCATTTATCTTCAATACCTCATAATTCTGTAAGGTATATGTCATTCGAATACGTTCTTCTTTAAAATCAAATTTAATAAGTGGTCGAATGCTTACTCTATATGAGTTATCTCCCATAGTCCGTTTGGCAATATTAGGCAAATAACAACGTGCTATGATTGTTCCTTCTTCCTCATTTGAAACTTGTATAGCTGACTTTGCATCAGAAGACATAGATATGACCCAATCTATAATTTTGCGATATAATTGAGATTTGGACTGACCTTTATACTCTTTTATAACCGATAATGATAGTTCACCCAATTCATTCAACTTATATTCATTGGATAGCTCCTTAGCTTTAGCTGACCAAGACATATCCCCTATATTAGTATATTCTTCTAATTCTTGTTTAGTTACAATTTGGGCATTAATTGTATTACAGACTAATCCTAATAACATTATAAAAATAATCTTTTTCATGTTGACTTGAAGCTTACTATTAGTATGATGTATTTTTGTGTTCAAATGTACAAAAAACAAATTAATTAATCAGATTTTATTATATATATTCTCTAACAAGCCTTGTTGTAAAAGATGTGTTGTAATAATTAATAGAACAATAAAAAACAGCAAATGAATTTCTTCAAATGCTGTTTTGCTTAATATTCACCAATAATTCATTCTATTTAAAGTATAATATATTTAATGGTCCTAATAATATCATCTTAGTTACAGTATAACCTCTACCTTCCCATGTAATTTTGGTAGATTCTTTAACAAAGAAAGCGTAGTCTATTAGAAGCATACTCGATATAGCTAAATGTATTATTAGATACCATTTAACAATCTTGATAATTTTATTCTTCATTTGTATCTAATTTGATAGAATATGTATCTCCCTTTATCAAATAAAGATTTCCATAATTTTGTATGTAACTGTTGATATATTGCAAAAATGAATCTGTGTTGTATTTCTCATAAAATATACTCTTGAAATCTACCTCTTTCAAATTTTTATATGCATAAATACGACCATGTATATACGGATAAATTTCCTCTAAAGACTCAAATTTGAATACGTATTTATGATGTATTCCCATATTATCAAATATTCCTTTGATAATCATTTTTTCATCAACATATAAATCCTCGTAGGCATCAGTTGGGTCAAAAAACTCCATCCAAAATTCATCAGTCCTATTTATTATTTCCATTGTATAATTTTTAATCGTTATATATTTGCATAAAGTTTCAACATCAAAGTGTGGAATAAGACCGATGTTTCCTTGGTCATAAAGGCCGTGAGTTATGTTTCGTCCCCACACTTTTACATCAGAAACCGGATAGTTCAATGGGCTTTCGACCCCGTATTCGCAATGATGGCTCACGATGTACAGATGTTGTCGTTCAATAAATCATTAAGACTATGACCTACGTTGGAATTGATGTCAGCAAGGCGACTTTCGTAGTTGCTTATTCTTCTGCCAAGAGCAGCAAGACCAAAACATTCAAGAACACTACCAAAGGCGTTCATGAGTTCATTCAAACCTTGTCAGCCAGTGAGCATCATTGCGTGCTGGAAGCAACCGGCAATTACAGTTCCCTGCTCGTCTATCTTCTTTCGCAAGTGGGAATCACTGTCAGTTTGGAGAATCCTCTCAAGATAAAGAATTTCGCCCGTGTGATGCTTTCCGTCACCAAGACGGATGAAACGGATGCACGTCTGATAGCTCTTTACGGAGAGAAGATGCAGCCTGCCCCTTATAGGCTTCGTAGCGATGCCATTCTCACCTTGAAGCAGAAACGGACAGTCATACGTCAACTCAAGAAGCAACTTATAGCCACCCGTAACTTGAAAGGTTCCATGGAAGCACTTCCCTTCTTCGACCCCAAGTGCAAGAAAGCTATTGAAAAGACAATCGCTTTCCTTGAAAAGCAAGTCAAGAACTTGGAGGAGGAACTGGCGGTTTTGGCACAATGCGAGTACAAGAAACAGATGGACTTGCTCATCTCTATCAAAGGTATCGGTGTCACGCTGGCGGCAGCCTTGATAATGGCTACGGGAGGCTTCACGTACTTTGATAATGCCAAGCAACTCACCCGATACTTGGGCTTATCTCCTACTTACCAACAATCCGGTACGTCAGTCAATGTCAAAGGTCACATCAACCGCAACGGTGATTCTTCCTTACGTGGTCAGCTTTATATAGCTGCCATGGCATCTCTGCGATGCAATGCCGAATGCAAGGAATGTTTTGACCGATTGCGTTCTAACGGCAAGCCGGGAAAAGTGGCGGTTGTTGCAGTCGCCAACAAACTCGTAAGGCAAGCCTTTGCGGTAGTCTCTCAAGAAAAGCCATATGTCGATGGATTCAAGTCTGAAAAGCCATAATAGCTCCTGCGGAGGGAACGCCATGCGGCAAGGGGCTACGCAGTCAGCCCCGACGAGCTTCCGTGAATGAGATAATTGCATATTTATGCTAATTATCGTTAACCGTAGTCAGTTTTCGTATTATAGTTCATAACTCATTTTATCATACCAATCTTTTAGTCTTATTGGTTCATTTAAAATAGTTTACTTAGCTCCTCTAAAATACAAGGAGTATCTTTCACATCATCGGGCACTGGAAGATTATCTACGGTTCTACTCTTCATAAATGCAAGATGAAATCTAAATAAAAGAGCCTCTTCTATACTACCTTCAACAAGTTTTCCGTCTATAAAATCTTCGACGGAAGATATAAAACCATGTTTGCGTAATCTACTATATGTTGCTTCTATTATTTCAAACTCTCGTTTACTACGCAATCTATCTACCAATTCACAAAATATTGATAAAGTTTGTTCCCTATTTATTTCCATACTCTTTTATCAATGCATTTATTTTCCTTAAAAACTCTTGCTTGTTTAAGCTATTGTATATTTCTTTGAAATCTTTGCTTCTCCATTGTTGATGCTTGAATACACACACTCCATATATATCCTCTTCTATTTCCTCTAATGAGTTGTACAGATTAATAGAATATATTCCTCTCTCACTTCGATTAGCAAGTATTTGCAAATAATATGAGAACATATTTAATTCTGACAAATCAACTTGTGGGGGTTGATAGTGAGATTTCATATCCCATATTTCCCAATGTGTGATTAGATATTTCTTAAGTTTACTTGCCTTTGTCATTTCTTACTTATATCTTGGATTAGCATTTATCACTAGCGTAGGCTTCCAATAGTATTTATTGAGCAATTGTCTAAATATTTCTTTATCTTTAATGATTCCATAATATATCTTTCTAGGGCAATCAAGTACATCCCAATCATCCCAAAGATTAAATGAAAATAAAATCTCTTCAATCTCTTGCAAAAAATTAAATGGTTTGCCATTATTTTCCTCTCTTAATATATGTATTGCAGATTTAAAAACCATTTCATCTGTATACTCTGCATATTTCCTACTACTATAATCTTTAGTTAGCTCATAAGAAGGATTATCTTTTTTATATCTCTCATAAAATTCCTCTACTGATACAAAATTACTAGTGTTATGATAAGGGTGATATATTGGATTGTGAGCGTCAAAGGGATTACGAACACACATTGTTTCTATTTTTAGAGGAAATTCTCTAGTTGCATAATTCTCATTTTCCATAGTTCATTTGTTTAATTATTCGTTTTCATTTATAAAGTACTCTATTGTATCCCAATACTTATCTACTTGTTGCTTTACATAGTAAACAGGCAAATGAGGGCAGGATGCAAAGTTTTCATCTGCCATATTTAAAATTTTATCCCCAATAGTAAGCTCTCTATTGTCAGAATAATATATAGTGATATTTAACACTCTATCTTCTAAGAAATCATCTAACAGCTTAGATTTGGAATAGGGAGTTTCAATAAAATTCCCGTTAGTATCACATTTACTTAATGTAGTAACTAAAAATTCTTTAATCGCATCTTTATCAGTGTTCTTATCTACCATTACAAGTCTATTACCATTATCATTTATTGCATTTATTATTATCATAATCATTTTATTTTAAATCCGTTTTAGATACCGTTAGTCTAGTTGCCATAATTTATCAAGTTCTTCCCTTAGTTTTTTAGGGCAATCTTTTAACCAATTGTCCTTACTTGCTGGATTTATATGCCTATAAGGTTCTTCTTGAACATCCCAGCCCTTTATGTTTTTGCATTTTTCATGCAAGCTTGATAATTCTTCCTCGGTAAAGGAATTACTAGTAAACTTCTCGAAAAGTTCTTCTGTTGTCATAACCTCGTATTTATTCGTTTTATAAGTAGACAAAATAGCGTTGCTATAATTATCAATAAAAGTATGTTCTCTATATTTATGAGCCAACATCTAATATTCATATAATAATATTGAAGTACTCGTGTTTTGCTTAGCAATCCTAGTATGTAATCAATGCACACAAAAATTATAATTTCTGCTAAAGCTATTCTAACTATTTTGTCCATTCTGTACTTGTATCTTTCCATGTGTATTCATCTGATATACCATCCGTTTTATAAGTAGATAGAATAGTATTATAGCAATGACTATTAGTAATATATTCTCTGTTTGACATAATATATGGTATAGCATACTTTTTTTAATAACTAAATTATAATATGCTCCACTTTTGTATTTGTACCACCAATACGTTAATATCCCTTGTACAAAGCATTCTACTATAATTAATACAAATAATACTATTCTAGTCATTTTCATCTCTTATCTAAATTAATGCGAATAAATTTATCATTATTATACAAACAAATAATGGTTTTCACTTCTTCCTTTCTTGAATCTGTATATTCCAACTTCACTGTTATGATAACCTCACGTTCATAAGCCTTTTTACAAATAGCTTTACAGAAAAAACATCTACCACTCTTAGTATTGCCTTCAATAGTATAACTATAGTCTGTAATATCTTTCTTGATAATTCTATTGCCTTGTTCTACTTCTGAATCAATCATCATATCGAACCATTCACGAAGCGAATAATCATCTTTAAAAACATCGAAGTAAGTAGCATACACATTCAAACAGATTGTACTATCTTCATTTACGAAATGATTGCCATTACTTAAATCTGATTCTTCTCCATGTGTAAAGTTAGAGGGATATATCAAGAAATAATCAAAAGTCCTATTCCAATAAAACCTTGTATCATCGTATTGGTATATCCTATTTCTGTAATCAATCAGTTTCACACCTTTTACTCTTAATACAGAATCTACCCATTGCAAATGCTTAGCTTCTGATATATCCAAAGTAGGATGATTATCATATATAGATAAGCTAGCAATAGTAGCCTGTATATTACTATCCTTTTTACTAGTACAAGATAGTAATAGCATTAATAGTAATATGTAAATCGCATATATATTCTTCATGAAGAATACCATTCTCTATAAAATATCAATTATTACATATAAGATAAATCGCCAAAACCACAACAGGAACGATAATATACATTACTACCGCACCCTCTTCAAAACTCCCATTTTCTTTACGTGGACAGGTAATATATGCTATTATTGCATAAATTACAATTCCTATTACTACTCCCATAAGATTTAGTTAATATTTACTAGTATAAAAAGTATCTTTTGTGCAAACGTACTGTCCCTCCTTAATTTTTTTATATTGAATCCAAAGTTTCTTAGCAATATCATTACAAGGGTCAACGACTTCTACCCAAACATTATATTTCATATCAACAGCTACTGAAGTAGTATAATTTATAATCTTATACTTCTTTTTTTGAATTGCTCCATTATTAAAACAAGCAACTTCTTTCTGTTTAACTCTTTCCAATGCAAGGTTAATGACTTCTTGCGGAACTTTAGGCGTAAAATCTAAGACAGTTCTTTTAGGGGACTGTGGAGATTGAGCCATTATTCCAATATTCGTAAATAGTGCAAAGACAAATAAAAATATATATTTTACCATATAAAGAACGAATTAATCATTAAAAATTTTCATTTCAACATAGAATGTTCCCAATAAAACCAATATCCAGTATAGCCATGATTCATCCCATATAAACATATTGAATCCCGCAAGTTCTTCTGCATCATATTGAAAAGATGGTTCTATAAACGCAATACCAAAAATAGGAAGTGCCAATACAAAAAGTGCTATTCTCATTGCCAATGCAACAAGTGCAGGTGCAAATATTGCTAATACTATTTTTCTTTCCATATTGTCTTGTATTTATAAATCTAGAGCTTTACTTTTTATAGTAATTATGTATGGCTTTCCACCTTTGTTTACATCAATCAACTGCCTTTTGGTATTTCCTGCTAAAAAAGTTTCGGTCAATACTTGTACATTTCCTTCTGTATCAACATATTCCATGACAACCTTATCTATAGTAAAATCCGAATAATTCTTCAAAACCCAATATGTGGGTGGTTTAACTCCCCATTGTGCTAACAATGCAGAGAAAACGGAAATATCAAAAAAAGTAGCTTGAAAAACATTCTCTTTCTTGTTGTTCAATCTTACTGCGCTTCCAACAGGCTGAGGCTCTTCACGTTCAATCACAAGATATTTTGCTATATTATTACGCACTTCTTCTTTTGTTGTCGTTTGTTTTTGTTCTTCCTTATCATCTACTCTTTGATTACTTTGGATGTTATTACAGGAAAATAGTATAAACGAAAATATAAAGGATAATCCAATAAATAGTTTTTTCATATTGCTTTTTATTTTTTGATTAATAATTTAATTTGTAGTATAAGCTGCTCAAAAAATGAGTTGGCTACTTAAAAGATAGTAGCAAAAGTTGTTTCTTAATGTCTGATTCGTAGTTATATATCGTTTTATCTACCCTGTTCCCTTTGGATAGTATTACACAATGAGAAAAGCGTGGGAACTATCGAATATTATCATATTGAGGCTCTGGACTGCCCAAGGTTGAATAATAAACAATAGCCCACGCCAAACGATATATAGACTATCTTAACAAGATAGGTATATAACATTGACGTGAGCGTTCTTGCCTATTATCTTCAACCTTCGAAATTGTCCAGATTCCAATATGAGATAATATCTTAAACGCTCTTCGTTAACTAATATGTCCTTTCAGCCCCAACACATTAGGTATCTGAAATTGGTACAAAGTTACGAAAAGCGTTTGTAATAGCAAGAACTATTGTTTATTAAAAGTTGAGGGCTATTTCTGCTTTATAAATTTATGGTAGTGGAAAAATTCAAGACTCCCCATATAAAAACTAAATTTCTGAATTTTTCCACCCCACCGATATTTCATGCTTATGGCTTTATAAACTGATTTTTAATCCGTTGAACGGTGGAAATACCAATACTTTGTAGCTTAGCTATATTTCTGATTGAATAGCCTTTTCTTAGTAAAGCTATGACTTCTTTATATTCTTCTTTCTTCTTATCATTCGTTTTGATTGAACCTGTCTTTCTGCCAAGTTTACCACCTTTGGCAATATAATTTGCCCTACCACTATTCAAACGGTATTGGATATTGCTTCTTTCGATATTTGCCATTTCTGCAAGTACTGTCACCATGATAGACGCTATTGGATTAACTTCCCCATTTGGTTGCAAAGTATATAAGCCCAAGTTCTGTATGTAAACCGATACTTTCGATTCATGCAATATATCCAAAGAGCGAAGAACCTGTAATGTACTTCTTCCCAATCTTGACAATTCAGATAAAAGTAGGATATTCACAGATTCACGTTTACAGTATTCCAAACATTCTCCTAAAATCTGTCTTTCCTCTATTTTCTTTGCACCTGAAATATGCTCCTGGAATATATTCACAATTTCTATATCCTGTGAGATAGCATATTTCTTTAAATCCTCTATTTGTCTGCTCGTGTCCTGTCTGTCATTACTTGACGAAACACGAGCGTATATTACGGCTGTTTTCATTTTATTCTTTGATTAGATTGATAACATGAAAGAATGTGTTCAAACCACCTTTGCAGATTTATTTGAACACATTTCTATTTTGAACACATAAATAACTAATTACGTTTGCCTGCTTCCTCAACATTCCACAAGCCAACACATAGAATAAGCCATATCAATGGAACACAACCACTGACAACAGCTAATACCAACCAAAAGAGCCAAACGAGTATTTTACAATAGAACATAATTCTTTGTTTTACACAGTTAATAAAAAAGGAGAATACCCATTACTGAATATTCCCCTGTTTAATCAATCAATAAACCACTTATATTTGGTGTCTCCATGCAAAGCGGCATTTATTCCCGTTGCTATTTCGGTTGCATTTACCGCTCTATCCAAGAATGAATCTATATAACTGCTCTTATTTGCTCCTGTCAATAGATTATACAATTTCCACATACTAATATCATTCCCCAAGCTCCCAAAGTTCTTATCATTGATATATGCTTTTGCAACTGTATTTATTTGCGAATCAGTAATAAGCATTTTAGGAATATCTTTTTGATAACCTTGTGGTAATGATTGATAAAGTCTCATTCTCCCAAGTAATTGGCAAAATTGATGTTCTGTGAGATATGAGTTACCAAGTGTTTGCAACAAATGTAGATGTTTTGCAGGTTGATAACTCTGAAACATTTCCAATACTGCCCGATATAAATCTTTGGTATTAGTAACTTCCAAGCAACTAAGAAAACCGTCTGTTGATACACACAAATTTGTGCATACTTTACAGGTAAAGCCTGCAAATACTTTAAAGCGTTCTGCTCCCTTTTTACTATACAAATTTGTGTGATTATAAGCTCTCACACCACCAATAGTAAGAGTTAGCTTATTTCCGTTCACCGTTTCGTAAATCGTAGGAATCTGAATAATAAAAGCACATCTTTCGTAGTAGATAGTCTTATCACTTTCAAGAAGTTGATTTGCAGGTTTGTGTATTGCTTCGGGTATTCTCCCCTTGATAATGTGACTTACACGAATATCGGGCTTATCAACGCTTTCACCACTGAAAAATGCATTTGCAGCGTCATAAACAGTATCAATAAATGCAGGGTGAGGAATTGTAAGCTCATTGTCTTTGGCAAATACGGGTGTAATACAATCTTCTTTTAAATGTTGCATTGTTACCTCTAGTGTATTAGCTTCCAAGAAATGAGGATTCTCTTTTTTAACTTTTGGTTGTTCTTCGATTATTGTTGCTTCTTCTGCATATTCACCAAAGTTACTTTCTCTTCTTACCTGTGGCACATTGCCAATAATTTGTAGATTTCTCATAACGAATAAAATTTTAAATGATTTATAAATTGATTACGTGGAGAATAGATATTTCACTTTTCTTCCAACTACCCTAGGGGGACGTTAGAGCTACTCTGCTCATTCGTACGTAACTTTCAATTCAGTAAATCATAGGAGAAGTAAGCTGATATATATTTAGGCTCTTATTTTAACAGGTAGGGGGGATTATATATAAAGTACCTATACTTTATTGCGTGCCTATGTATTACTATGCACTATAATAGAAAGGAGAGTATTATACTGTCATATAAAGATATGCTAAGTAGTAATATCAGAAATTGAGTATTGTTTATTTTTTTACCTTGTTTATTATGACTAACTTTGAGTATTCTTAAAAATCAAGAACTACCTGTTTGGCAATGGTTCAACTCCTTGAATTATATGTAAATCAAACAGGTCATATTTGCATTTTCCCACACTTCCATTGGGAAAATTAACTCCCATATTTAAAATTGCGAACTGCTATATTCCTTGTATTAGACAAGAATTTAGAAGTTCCACAAAAAAAGCCGCAATTGAGCACATTTGTAAGTGTACTCGCTTGCGGCTATTTTTGTTTTTAGTTGGATAGTAGACTAATTTATTCGTCAAAGTCTCTATAATGAGCTTATTTGTAGGCATTGACATATTTTTCAGTGTTTCATACTTCAAATACAGAGTTAGCCTATATAACTCTTAATCTTTAAAAATCAAAACAGATACTCTGTCACACTAAAAAATGAAGTTCATGCGCACATAAAGTTTAAATTCTTTAGTAGTAGGGGAAAATGTGTGTTATAATATATAATTAATATCAGATACTTTTTCCCCACTACCTTACCTATGTAAAGCTAAGGATAACTTATAGTATTAATAATCACATTTCTCTTTGCCGTACACAGAAAAAATCACTTTTATTGCATCCTATTCTGTAAAACAGGTAGGTACAAGGGAAAAAGTACTGTATATTCATATATTAATAAAGAACACTTTTTCTCCTTACTTGGGAATTATGATATTTCCATTATCATCTATCTCTACTATTTTATTTACTTTCTTCGTGGGTAGTTTTTTCTGCTTGGAAAAATCATTTTCTAATAGAATATTTTCAGTATGTAAAGTTAAGGGAGTAGTGATTGATACTAAATCAGCACCAACAAGTTTTATTATATACTTGTCATAAGTCTTTTTATCTATTCCGATTGCTTTGATTATATTTTTCTTAATCAGCTCTATATTGCCATATTGGGATAATAGAAGTAATTGGATAAAGAAACCCTTTATCGCTGCATCCAGTTCGATTAATGCAAACTTATTGGAGATAGTGATACATTGTTCTTCCATTGCAGGAATATGATAAATATTCCGTCTAGTTAGATAATAAAAACCATTATCCACAAAATAAGGCTTTATATCCAAGTACTCCTCAAATTTCTTATTAAAACTGCTTACTGATTTACCTCCACTTGTTCTTTTTAATTCATCTAAAGTGATTCTCACATTATACCAATCATCTCTTGAAAGAGACAAACAGAAAAATCTATAAATATTGGCAGGTTTGAATCTATTTAGAATAGAATAGTTGACGGTTGCATTGCTTCTGCAAAATTTGGGTAGAATATTCATTAGTAGCGGATTGAATATTGTTTATAAATAGTAAATCTTTCTTCTCTTTTTCTATCTTGTAGTAATAAGCACTACCAAAGTAAATCTTTGCTTCTTTTCGATTATTGAATCGCTTTCCCGTGGGAATATGAATAATCATAGGTCATTGGTTTATTTTATAAATGATGTATCTTAATCTAATTAACGTTGTGGCGCAAAATAAATCGTATATACTTTCCCTTGTATCTTCCTTTTGCTTTTAATATAGCCATTTGAGCTAGCCCATAAGCCAACTCTAAGCCTGTTATCTGTTACTCCTTGTTTTAGTGCTTTTTCTCTGATTTCTTCATAGGTGAATGTTTGCATGGTACTGTTTTATAATAAAAATGGTGATAAAATAGTGTATCTTTTATGCTTGTGTTATCTTATATACTATTTGTAATATATTGATACAAAGGTACTAGGTTTTTAGGGAGTGACCTAATACTAGTACCACAAATTGAAAAATTCGACTAGAAGCATTAATAAAGTGTGATTACTGAATATCAAACCGATAAAAAGTCTGTACCTTAAAAAGATGTTACTTTTTGTTTCTCCTATTGATTGCTCTCTTTGTGTAATCTGGTTTCCACTCTCTAAGGACTTCTGTTTTATTGTATTTTTCTAGCAACTCCCACACTTCTTGAAAACTATAGTCACCACACACATCATTATCAAACATATCATTATTTCCAGCAGTTATAGAAAAATCAGGTAATATATCCCTTACAGAAGAATAGAGCTTGTTTATCAACAATTTATCTTTCTTATTAAAAGTAATAGTTTCATCACTGACAAAAGCATATTCTATTCTAAACTTGGGTTTGTTCACATTATAAAGAACATTATATTCAAGCCCACTGGCAAATAATACCGTGAATACCTTTTGATTCGTTTTTACAGAATAAATCTTGATAGCTTCAATTACTTTATGAAGTATGTCATATTTTTCCGATTCATCCGTAATATCTATGTCTTTAATTTCCTCAATGGCTTTTATCCTTCTTTGAATTGCCTGTTTTTTACTTTCAATAATGTCTATTTCTTTTTGATAATCATTAGCTTCCGTACTCATTTTGTTAAAATCCTCCATTTTGCTAGTAAACACTGTAGGGTTAGTGTCTCTAATTAAAAGAAGGGTATCAAATAGCTTAGCTGCATCTTTATTGATTTTATCTCTTTGCATCTCAAAATTGTTTTTCGACTCTGACAATTTAGATAATTGCTCTTGATAGGGTTCAATCCGTTCTTGTGCCTTGCTGGATGCAATAGTACTCTTAAATAGTCTCTCAACTAAATTCCAAATTATAGGTTCAATATTGGTTGCACTAATACCTGCACTATGACAATCTGCAACATAATTAGCTCTAATGTTATCAAACCTCGTTTGGCAGGCATATATATTTCTACCACTGTTGCATATATACCTTCTACCACAATCTGTACAAAATATCAATGCTCTTAACAATGGTTTATTAACCATTTCAGACTTACTTCTATTCCTTCTTTCAGTCAATTCCTTTTCAGATTGTTCAAATACTTCTTCACTTACTATTGGTGGTGCTGAAACTAACTCAACAACTTTTTTATTTCTAATAGTCATTGTATATTTCGGCACTCCTTTATATACAGGATTATGCAATATATCTCTTACTGTTGCTAAACTCCAATTAGGATTGCCCTTCTTTGTTTTTATACCCTCACTAGTTAAAATCTTACTAATCCTATTGGTTGATACTCCGTCTATAGATAGTTGATACATTCTTCTAACAACTTTTGCTTCATCTTCATTTATTGTTAATTGTTTTGTTATCGAATTATAATTATAGCCATAGGGAGCTATAGGAGTATAACTATGACCTTCTTTTAGAATATATCTTCTTTTACTGGAAATTGTTCGTTCTTTCAAAGTCTCTATTTCTTGCTCTGCTATCATTGATATTACTCCAATGGTAAACATTGCGTTCTTATTTTCCGTGCCGTCATCATTCAAAGTATAGAGACCTTCTTTTTTAGTAAAGATACAGATTCCCTTATTAGCGAAATTCTTCACCGTTTGCTGAATGAAGATAGACCTTCGAGAAAGCCTGGATAATTCCCACACTAAAATAATATCAATATCATTTTTAGTTAATTTCTCTAGTTTCTTAAATTCTGTTCTATCATCTTTAAAACCAGAAACTTTCTCTTCAAAAATATATTTTACCTCAATATTATTACGGGCAGCATAATCCTTCAATTCATCCGTTTGCTTACCATAATCTTGTATTTCTGTAGATACTCTACTGTAAATTGCACCTCTCATAAATCTTGGCTATTTTAATATAGTACAAAGATAATAAATGGTAGTATTATGTGCAAATGTTTATTGTCTACCCCTCTCCAATGCGAAACCATATTCAGGAACCAACGATGGAAAAGCAATTCCCAATGTGGATTGTTGCAAGGAACCCTGTTTGCCAAAGCATGAATGCGGTCTTTACCGTCCCAATGCGGCAAATGAAACAGAAATTCTTCCAATGGATTATAGATAGGCACACGGTTGGAATGTAAGTAACGGTCTATATCCCTGTCCCATACCCCGATTCCTTCAGATTGGGCGTCCAGCATAATACTGTTTTGCGCCCGTTTGTCGATGGGATGGAAATAGAACTGAAATGAGAAACGCTCCCGGTATTCCACCTCCCCGATCTGCGTATTGTAGCGAAACTCATAACGACGATTCATAAATTCGTCCATTTGCAGGCTAAGGCGTTGTTCTTTAGTCAGGCAGTTGCCTTTGGGCACTCCCTTACATTCCTTATACACGTTTCTTATCATTTCGCGTACCAGCATCGGATTTTTTCTTTTGTAATAACGCATGATGGTGCGTCTGGTTGCCTCCTCTTCCGGGATGCCTGAATAGTAGCAGTTTTCGGCAAGCGGGACTACTAAAGTTTGCAAATCATGATCGTTCCGGTGCCAATCTGTTTCCATTTCTTCGAATGTTTTCCGCAATGCCGCTTCATAGAGTAATGCTACAGTATCTTCCGTATCATATCCCGGCAAGGCACGATTCAATGGAGATGTTTCAGTGCTCGATTTCTCATGATAAGTCATCTCGCCGGGCATACCGATAGGTTGTGAAAGATAGAAAGGGACAGGGGTGGAACGATAAATCAGGTCCGGATCATAGCTAAGACGTGAGAATTGTTCCAGTTTCGGCTCTTTTAGCAGAATATTGAAAGGGAGTTGAGGCTGATAACATTTGATGGCGAGGCGATAGGCATGCGCTTGAAACACTTCGGCCTCTTCCGTTGTTTGTGGCAAAGTGCCGTCCGGTCGGGTGAAGCAAGTCCATATCTTGACACTTTTACCGCTTGCCCCCATGAAGGCCAACATTGTCTGGGGAAGTTCGGCAGCCTTTTGCTTCACAATATCCACTTCTGCTTTTCCGGCTAACGGACCAATGGTCAGTTCTACAATACCATTGTAGGTTTTCATTCGTTTCACTCCGTTCACTCGCCCGAAAGCTGCGGCAGGAATCACTCGTGGTAGTTTGCTGGCGAGGGAACAAGGTTCATCGGGCAGAACAAAATGCAGGGCCTGACGTAGTCCGGATACCGGGCGGAGCTTGGTTTCTTTCTTCATTTTCTCTATCAGCAGGTCAATGTCCATCACGCTTAGTGCTTCCGTATCTCCGTTTTCCCTGATTTGTGTAATCTTCATTTCTTTTTATCTTGAATTTTATAGACCTGTAAGTGTTTGTTATAGGTTTCAAAGGTACGGATAAGGTGCTTGTAAAACAAACTATTTAGGATTTATCATGATAAAGAATAGACTTTCTTAATTCAGTTTTTTTTTAATTTGCAACTAATGACGTTCGGAACTAATGATGCTGGGACTGATACATTGGAAAGTGGGTATGGATGTGCTGTCTACCGTGTATTGTTATGATAAGAAGCAGGTATACTTCCATTCACCTGTCGGTATAGTTCCGCTAAAGTGTTGGTATCTTTAGTTCGTCACGGCCATGACGAGATCTTCCCACGGCCGTGGTAGGAACTTGTCACGGCTGTGGAAAGAAGTCACCACGGCCGTGGGAAGGTAAAGATACCGTTACTCTAGCCGAACAATACCTACTTGTTAAGTGAAAGATACTTATGGTGCTACTTCTATCTGACTCAGTTTCTTCATTGCTACCATAATATCCGGTTTTAGGAAGTATAATAGTATTATTTGTGATTGTTGAAGTTATCATCCATGTCTCCACATCCTCTACGTAATAAGATTCACCTGTTTCATGATTATACCGGCGAATTTCTTAGCTTCCAGCAACTTTTTTACTCACCTGCAGGATATTACCTTCCCCCGGGAAACGAAATAGCCAATAGGACAATGCCTGCCACAAATTCTCCCCAACATACCGAACGGAAGATTGCAAAAGAAGAATATGCAGCATTCATTTGGATATGTGTTGAAATATATGTTAATTTGCGGTCTAAGTCATAATAAAATGGATACTTCTCACATCAACGCCGATATCCTGCATAAAAATATAAAAGATATATACAACGAATATCATGACTCTTTATTGGCATTCGCCAAGAGTTATGTTATGCGGGAGGATATTGCGCAAGATTTAGTACAAGAAGCATTCATAAGACTATGGGAAAAAGACCATGACTTTTTCTCGGAGGTGGCTTTGCGTTCTTATCTGTTTGCTTCAGTCAAAAATCTTTCTCTCGACTATTTGAAGCATTTGGATGTAGAGACCCGCTATGCAGAAGCGTATATGGAAAAAACATCCCAAGAAGATGTGATTGATGAACAGTTCGACAAAGAAGTAATGGAGCTCCTTTTTAAGACAATCGACTGCCTGCCCAAACGTTGTCGGGAAATCTTTTTATTGCATCTGGACGGATTAA
Organism: Bacteroides sp. D55t1_190419_B8; assembly: GCF_015558905.1. Taxonomy (NCBI): domain Bacteria; kingdom Pseudomonadati; phylum Bacteroidota; class Bacteroidia; order Bacteroidales; family Bacteroidaceae; genus Bacteroides; species Bacteroides sp. D55t1_190419_B8. The sequence goes on along the minus strand of NZ_JADMOU010000007.1, from coordinate 176,332 downwards.
GCAGCACAGAGATTGCTGATAAACTCTCCCTTTCGATTGATACCGTACGGACACAAAAGAAACGCGCCATGAAATTTCTAAGAGAACATTTTCAAAGCCAGTCTTCTCCCAATATTTCATTTACTTTTATCTTTTTTAAATTACTCTGCTCCATTTAAGAAGCAACTGACAGCTATACATCGTTGTCTTTCAGGTCTTTCAGTTTTCTTCTAGTTATCTGAACAATAGCGGATTGCACTGGAACCCTGATTCCATGTCTTTACTGATGGAAAGTCTCTGTATTACTCAATGACTATCAGATGATTGCCGGATAAACCTAAAAAACATCACCATTCTTCATTTTTTTTTAAATTCTTGTACCCAATTTAAGGAAGTTTGTCGTTTTAATAATAAAACGATAGTCAACATGAGAAAAAAAGAACTTTTAGTTAAGTATATCTTAGGAATACTTAGCACAAAAGAACGACAGTTATTGGACTTGTGGATGAAAGAATCTCCGAACAATGCTCTTTATTTGGAAAAACTTAAAAAGAGAAACTATAGCGAACGATATCAAGAATATAAGCGCTCCCATCGGAATTTCAGCGTCCGGCAATCCGGTTGGAAACACGTGCTTGTGCAAGCGGCTTGCTGGACGATCCCTGTGCTAGTAGCATTCAGCCTATATCTCGGACTGCGCTCGGACAAAGAGATACAAATAGAACCGGGCACCTCAAAGGCGATTCTTTATCTCGACCCAACTACCAAGATTGAGTTGGGAAACTCTAAGGAATTTGAATGGATACGCTTGAACCGGCTGGATATGGTTGCTGAGAAACAAGGCATTCTGGATTACCACCAAACTTCTTCCCGACAAGACATACACCAGAACAACCTTTTGGAAACACCGCGCGGAGGCGAATATCGTGTCATTCTGGAAGACGGAACCCGGATACACCTGAATTCACAATCCACCCTTTCTTATCCGGTCTGTTTTGAAGCGGACAATCGAACCGTAGAGCTTACCGGAGAGGCCTATTTTGAGGTAGCCAAAGATCCGAAACGTCCTTTCATGGTGAAAGTGAATGGAGTGACCGTACGGCAATATGGAACAAAATTCAGCATCAACGCGCGTTCTCCCCAAAATACGATGATTGTTTTGGAAGAAGGTTCCATCGGAATGATTTCTCCCGATGAAGATGTAAGAATGCTCAATGCCGGCGATGTGGCTGTTTGGGATCGAGTTCACTCTACAATTTCAATTACTGCTCCCGAAAGCTTTGAGGCTTACGTGGCATGGCATCGCTCCCGTTTTGTCTTTGACGATCAATCATTGGGAGAAATCATGGAAAACCTTTCACTTTGGTATGACATGAACGTACAATTCGAAGATGAGGCTCTCTCTAAAATACATTTCACCGGTAGCGTGGGACGCTACGAGAACGTCAACATTCTTTTGAACGCGATTGAAGCAACGTCTAGCGTCAAATTCCACATAGACGAGCACCAAATAACCGTTATGAATAAATATTAAAGAATACACAATGAAAAAAACAGCGAGAAAGAAGAAGCTAATGTGGATAGCTACATTAGTTTCAGGACTTTTATTATGTCAACCGACAAGCGTATGTGCACGGGAGGTGAAAACAGACGTGCATGAGACGGATTGGTCATGGGATAAGGAAAGGACGGTGACTCTAAATTTGAAAAGAGCGACAGTCAAACAATTTTTTGATGCTGTGCATCAACAGACCGGATTGGATTTTGTGTACAACACGAAGCAGATGGCTGCTATGGAACCTATCAGCATTTCGGTAAAGAACGAACCGATAGAGAAACTGCTGAACTTGGTCTTCGGAAAGAAAGGATTCACTTTCAAAAGAAACGGGAACATGGTGACTGTCGGTCTGGAAACGCAAAGTCAGAAAACCCCTGTTCCGTCGGGGGCAAGGCTGCAGAAACAAAAAGTGACAGGGCGAATCTATGACCAGCAAGGAGAGCCTCTAGTCGGAGCGAGTGTCCGCATAAAAGGGACTAACATCGGCAGTGTAGCGGATATCAATGGAGTGTACGAAATAGAAGCGGAACCCAATGCCGTATTGCAATTCAGCTATATCGGAATGGAAGCTCAGGAAATCACCTATAAAGGAGGGAATAAACTGGATGTATCGCTCAAAGCTGATAATAAAACCGAATTGGAAGCGGTTGTCGTAACCGGTATTTTCCAAAAACCGAAAGAGAGTTTTACAGGAGCTGTCTCTACCATCACTTCTGAACAACTGAAAATGTACAAGGGACAGAATATGCTGCAAACATTACGCAATGTAGACGCTTCCATCAATCTGGCTGTCGATAATATTTCGGGTAGTAACCCTAACAACCTGCCCAATATCAATATCCGCGGTACCTCCTCCCTGCCTATGAGCGTAAAGGAATTTAACGAAGGTGTAAAGGGAGAAGTCAATACTCCGCTGATCATCATGGATGGTTTTGAGATTTCACTCACCAAACTGATGGACTATAATGACAATGATATCGAATCCATCAATATCTTGAAAGACGCATCGGCTACAGCCTTGTATGGCTCACGCGGAGCCAACGGAGTCATTGTAATTGTTTCAAAACGCCCGGTTTCCGGTCGGCTGAAAGTGACAGGTACGATAGGACTCAACCTCGAAATGCCCGATCTTACTTCATACGATCTGCTGCATGCCGCAGACAAACTAGAGCTGGAACGCCTGACGGGACTTTATGTATTGGAAGGTTATCCTACGACAACGATAGAGCGACAGGAAATCTACAACGGACGTTTACGAAAAGTCCTTTCCGGTGTAGACACTGACTGGTTGAGCAAACCGCTACGTACAGGAGTCGGGCAGCGTTATAATCTGCGAATGGAAGGCGGCAATGAAGAATTTCGCTGGAGCACTTCCGCTGACTATAACGACACGCAAGGAGCTATGAAAGGTTCTTCACGTAAAGTTTTCAATGGAAGCATTACCTTAATGTATTCCATTAAGAATCTAATTTTCAAAAATCAGACCAACATAGGGATAACTAACAGTAGAGAAAGTAATTACGGTTCATTCAGCAATTATGCCAATCAACAACCTTACAATGCTCCCTATGATGAGAATGGTAATATTGTGCGTTATTTCGACGACTTCTATGCCAATCCGAACTCAAGGACGCAGAATCCGCTTTATGACGCGACTCTCAACTCATTTGATAAAAGTAAATATCAGGATATAAGCAATAATTTCTCTATTGAATGGAATATCTTTGACGGTCTGAAATTACGTGGACAATTAGGAATCAGCGGTCAGACACACTCCAGTGATTATTTTTTGCCGGCAGAACATTCCAAATTCAATACCGATGAATACAAGAGCGCCAGTGGATATTTTCGCCGGGGACTTTACCGCTACGGTACAGGAGAGAACCAGAATTACGATGGTGCCCTCACCCTGTCTTATACCAAAATTATTGCCGACAAACATCAGTTATATACAGGTCTGGACTATTCCATTACCGAATATAAGTCACACTCGTATGGATTTGAAGCGGAAGGTTTCAGCAATGAGAATATGAATTACATAAACAATGCATTGCAATATAAGAAAGACGCGACTCCTTCAGGTTCTAAAAGCACCAATCGCCGCATTGGTCTGACAGCCAATGTGAACTACACTTATGACAACCGTTATTTCCTCGATTTATCTCTGCGTATGGACGGAAGTTCCAATTATGGGACCGACAAGAAGTACGCTCCTTTCTGGAGTACCGGTATCGGATGGAACCTGCATCATGAGTCATTTCTGAAAGAAAACGATGTGCTCACCCAACTGCGTTTAAAAGCCTCCTATGGAGAAACCGGTTCCATGAATTTCTCAAGTCTGGCGACGGAGACCTCCTACAAGTATGTAACCAACAACAAATACCTGAACTGGACGGGAGCTTACCTCGTTGGTTTAGGAAATCCCGACCTGACATGGCAAAAGACGGCTCAATACAATGTCGGTCTTGAGGTCGGTCTGTGGAACGGAAGATTTTCAGGAACCTTCGATTACTATGTGAAACAGACCAACAATCTGCTGTCTTCTATGAATATTCCTCTTTCAATGGGCTTTTCTTCGTATGCCGCCAATGTGGGGGAGGTGAAAAATAACGGGTTCGAAATAGGATTGAACGGTATCATACTCCGTAATCCTGCGCATCACTTTTCATGGTCAGGACGCGCCCAATTGGTATACAACAAGAACCGTATTGTCAAGGTATCCGAAGCTATCAAAGCTCAAAATGAAGAATACTTGAAACAAAATGTAGATGTAAGCAGTCTTTTCTATGAAGGACGCCCGCAAAACGGTATCTATGCCGTGCGATCATTGGGCATTGATCCCAGCTCGGGTAAAGAAATCTTTTTGGATAAAAATGGGAAGATCACTAGCACATGGAATCCGTCGGATAAAGTGTATCTTGGTTCCGGTGAACCACTCTATCGTGGCATAGCCGGGACGATGGTCAGTTGGAAAGGGTTGAGCGTTAATCTCTCATTTGCTTATCATTGGGGTGGAAAAGTCTATAATCAAACATTACTCGATAAAGTGGAAGTGAGTACCTACACCATTGCTTCACAAAATGTAGACTCACGCGTATTAAGTCAAAGATGGATCAAAGAAGGTGATTTGACCTTCTTCAAGGGATTCTCAAACCAAGCCACTCGTGCCACGTCTCGTTATGTGATGGACGACAATGTTTTTGAATTGCAATCACTTGATATACAATATCGTTGGGACTCTGCCGCCTTTCAGAAAGCTACCAGATTTAGTTATTTGATATTCGGAATCAATATGTCCGACTTACTTTATATCTCATCCGTCAAACGTGAGCGTGGAACTGGTTATCCTTATGCCAGAGGCATCAGAGGTACTCTTTCCTTTGCTTTTTAGTTCAAATTAAATAAGAAAAGATATGAAAATAAATAAGAAACTGATAATCATACTGTCCGGCATTACTTTCATGTGTACATCTTGCCGCGATTGGCTGGACATCAAACCGGAGGACGAGGTGTATGGAAAAGACCTATTCTCTTCGTACCAGGGTTTCAAAGATGCTTTGAACGGCTGCTATATGGCATTAGCCGACTGTAACGCTTATGGTGAGAGATTGACAATGAGCAATGTTGAAAGTCTTGCCGCACAATGGAATCTGACCAGTGACTACTATCGTAAAGCTGACTACTATTTTTTACATCACAATTATACCCAGGATGATGCAAAGAATGCCATTAAAACGATATACAGTCAATTATTCAATGTGATTACCCAGGCGAATATGATTATCGGAGCTTGCGAGCAATATGGCAACAACATTGCGGATCCGGCGAGTCGTGCCATGATAGAAGGAGAAGCGTATGGCATACGCGCGTTTTGCCAATTGGATATACTGCGTCTCTTCGGGCAGCTTCCGCAAAATGCGACGCTCACAGTGTCGCTCCCTTATTCAGAAAGTGCTGATATAAAGATTATGCCGGTGTATTATTCTTTTGAGGATTACGTGAAGAAGTTGGATGAAGATCTGGACAAAGCTTGTTCTCTACTAAAAGACTATGATCTGATCTTTAAATACACATTCGACCAACTGAATACTCCTTCAAACATTAATTTGAACGATGATTATCTGGCTTATCGCCAATTACACTTCAACTACTGGGGAGTGAAAGCCTTAAAAGCGCGTCTCTATTTATATATCGGAGATGTGACAAAAGCACATGATAACGCAATGGAAATTATCAACGCAAAAGGAGCGGATGGCAAGTCTCTAATGAAATTAAGCGGAAGAGAAGATCTCCTCAAAGGTCTTTATGCCTGCCCGTCAGAATGTCTGCTTGCTATACACAAGTACAATTTACGGGACTATTCTCCTACTGTACTAGGCGGTGACGCAGACCGTAAGATAAATCCATCGGAACAACTTTGTCTGAACGGCACATGGAATTTGCAAAGGCTCTTCACAGGCTTTTCTATCACGTCACACAACAGATACATTTACCAATGGGAATTGAATACGGAGTCAAGTTCCAATGGACAAAAGTTTCCAACACTTAAGAAGTATTATAGCAAATACAGCAGCGATAATGATATGGTGAAAGGACAAATTATCCCTTTGCTTCGTATTTCCGAACTGTACTTGATTGCTATGGAAACTACCACTAGTCTGGAGGAAGCCAATGCGTTATATAAAGAATATATGGCTTCTCATGACATATCTATCTCTGCGGAGGACAGTTTTACTTCTTTGGATGCTGTGGCGAATTTCATGTTGGCAGAGTATCAGCGTGAATTTTATGCGGAAGGTGTTATGTTCTATCAGTACAAGCGTCGTAACTCAACGTCTATGACTTTTCTTTTGGGTGAAACCATGAATGAAGGACTGTACGTCTTACCATTACCGGAAACAGAATACAATCCAAATGCAATTCAATAAAAAACAGAATTTATGAAACATTATAATCATGCATTCCTATCATTGCTTTTAGGGGGTATATTTGCCATGCTAATGAGTGGATGCGAGAAAGAACTACCTGTATACAGTGATCCGAATAACCGTCTGATCTTTGATTATTCCAATCCGGCGGACACACTGAAGCGATACTCGTTTGTCTACGAGAAAGCCACTACCACAACAGATACTCTGTGGTATAAAGTACATACTATGGGTTTTGTCACCCCCTATGACCGTCCTTTCCAGTTAGAGCAAGTAACTTATGGAGTGTCAGATAACGCTGTACCGGGTAAACATTACGTAGCTTTCGATGACCCTGAATTGCTAAAGAAATATTATTATATTCCTGCAAACTCTGCCGGTACTACTATTCCAATAGTACTTAAACGGGATGCTTCTCTAAAATCACAAGGCTTCATGCTTGTATTTACCATCAAAACCACAGATGAGTTTTCTGCCGGATACACCAACAAGAGCTTCATGAGCATTTATATTGCGGACTTTTTGGCTAAACCTTCCGGATGGAAAACTTTATCAACCTATTATTTCGGCGAATACGGAGTAGCAAAACATCAATTTTTGATAGACACGACAGGAGATAAGTGGGATGATGACTTCCTTGCCAACGAACTGTCTATTGAAGATGCCGCTGTTTGTGATAAATATTATATTGCTTATTTGGAAAGTGTTTTACGCGAGGCTCTTGACAAACTGAATGCGGAACGTGAAGCGCAAGGACTAGGAAAACTGAAAGAGGCAGATGGGACGGAAGTCTCCATTCCCCTGATATCACTATAGAAAAAATGAAATGAATCAAAATAGTAAAGATATGAAAAGGCATTACTTTATAACATACATGATTATAATGATGGCGATACTCTCTGCCTGCTATAGCGACAATAGCGAGGAGGCTTCCGTTGAAGTGGGAAACATTTCCATCAGCGGGATAAAAGAGAAATATTCAGCCATGTCCGATAATGGTGAAGTACTACAGATCAATCCCGTTATCAAAAGTGACTATCCAAAAAAAGACTTGGAATACCATTGGTTCTTATATGAAAAATCGAAAGAAAATGCATCTACAGATAATGATGGAAACCATTACGAAGAAGTCCTTATCAGTGAAGATGAGAATCTGTCCTATCCTGTCAATTTGGGGGTAGGCGACTACACCATTGTGCTTCGGGTTAAATCCCTAAGCAATGGCTGTGTGGCCTACCAATGTACATCACTGAATGTATCTACCCGTTATACAGAGGGATTCTATATACTGAAAGAAGTGAACGGAAACACGGAATTGGATTTCCTGTCCCCTTCGAATGAAAAGATAGACAATGTCTTTACTCGACTGCACCAAGCACCGGTAAGCGGAAAGCCTAAAAGCTTGTCGGTCGTATATAATCATGCGTACATTGATCCGGAGACTAACAAAGCGTCTTACGACCATTCATTGTGTGTCATTACTGATGACAGAAAAGTACGCTTTCTGCGTGCACCGGATTTAGCGGTAGTACATGATGAGAAAACCATGTTTTATGCATCGGATGGAATAGACGAGGTTCCTTATACAAGTGTGAACACCACTTTTAAAAATCTCTATCTTTCCAGCAAGGGAGCATATATTACCGCTTGCGGCGACGCCACTGCAAAACCCATGCCTATTGGTAAATTCAGTCATCCGGAAGAACCGGCGGGCGCCAGTCCCTTTGTGGTAAAAACCGGAACATACGAAACTGTCTTCTGGAATGAAAAGAACCATACGATTTATCGTATAGACATGAATGGAGGTATAAAGACTCCTAGTCCAAAAAAGAATGCATATCAAGAAGTTGCAGTAGAAAACCTGACCAATTATGAATGTGTTTCTGCCGGACAGACTTACATTAACTATGATACCAAACTCTTTTTCTTGTTTAATGAAACATCTACCGGCGATAAGATTTTCTACCGCATGACAGCCAATTGGAGTAATTGCACTCCGGATACCATGCTCACCGTGAATCCCGATATGCATTTCGCCAAAGCGACTTATCGTTCTTACAATGCTCGTTGGGCATCTATAGCCTACTGTGTAGATGGTGGAAAACTTTATGCCTATTCGTTAAATTATCAACAAGATCCTAAGAAATCGATAGAAGAGATAGAGAAAGAGGCTGAATGGGAATTAAAGCCGGAAGGCATTCCTGCAGGTGAAGAAATTGTATATGCAGAAACAATCTATTGGGAACAATTCAATCAAGACAGGTATGGAGACAGTTTCAGATACCTTGCAATAGGAACTCAAACGGGGGATAGCTATCAATTATATTTATATAATATGTTAGGTGGTTCTCCCGATGGGGAACCGGTAAAAACGATTAGCGGAACCGGTAAACTGAAACGCGCCGTATATCTTGCACCAAAATATCCGGGAAATGATTCCGGTCCATTCATGGGATATCCCTACTAATATTGATTTATCAAAAGAATTATGAACCGACTGTTAAAGCATATCATAGTAACATTACTTGCTTGCTGGACTACCATCACGTACGCCCAGCAAGGAGAAGGGGTTTCTTTCCTCGACAATCCCGCATGGCAATCCCTGCTGACGCAAGCGCAGGCTGCCAACAAACCGATTCTGGTAGATTGCTACACCGCTTGGTGCGGACCATGTAAAATGATGGTAAGCCAGGTTTTCACCCAGAAGAAGTTGGGAGACTATCTGAACGGGCGCTTCGTATGCGCCAAGATAGACATGGAAAAAGGAGAGGGGCCGGAACTTGCCAAAAAGTTCAGCGTAAAAGCCTTTCCTACTTTTCTCTATCTGACCAAAGAGGGGACGTTGATGAATTCCGCCGTGGGCGGTTGTACAGCCGACGAATTTATAGAACGTACGGAACGCACCCTATCCGGCAAAACGCTGGAAGTCCTGCAAACGAAGTATGAGGGAGGGGAACGCAGTGAAGAATTTATGGTGCAGTATATTGTGACTCTCGATGAACACATGAAACGTAAAGAGGCTATGCAACTTGCATTGGAGCTGCTGGAAGGGAAAGAGAAGGAATTGTTGGAGAGCAAAGGTCTTTACGACCTTTTCTTCCGCTATATCCGCGAACCGTTTCATCCTCTTTTCCGCTACGTGCAGGAACATCAGGACGAATTTAAAGCCCAATATGATCCGCAACAGTTAGACGATAAGTTGTATCAAGTGTGGTCGGCACATGCAAGCGACTTCTTTAAACAGGAAGGCTCTGTATATAAGATTGATGAAGAAGGGTTAAACCGCTATTTCGAAGAGATGACCCGCTTCCCACTCTTCAAAGGAGACGAAATAATGTTGCGCAACCATCTGCTGGTGGCGGAATACCAAAGAGACTGGAACAAATATGCGCAAATTTGCAACGAAGCAATCCGCAAACAAGACGTCTCGGATGGGATTCTTTATAACTGGGCTTCACGCATAGGAAACGGAACAATCACCTCCGCCACCCGAAAAATGATAACGGGCTGGGTGAAGAAACGCCTTTCCGAGATTCGCAAAAATACGACGGCGGAAAACTACCGATACATAGCATACTATGAACAACTACTGGCAAGCTTCAATCCAAAGAAATAATATTCAAACTTAAAAGAAAGTATATCGTATGAGAAAATTACTACTAGTGTCATTGGCGGCATTTTGCATCCCCATGCTTGTATTTGCCGGACCTAAGTCTGACAAGAAAACGACCAAAAAGAAAAAAGGTAAAACAGAAGCCGTAACGCCTCCCGCCGACCCTAAAAAAACGGAATATGACAAACTGATAGAGGGCATGAAAAGGCAGGAAGGCATGCTCTGCGCTTATACCAAAGAGGGAAAGCTTCTGCTGGAACTCGGTTCCGAAGCCTTTAAGCATGATTATCTGTTGGCTACCCGATTGGCGGAGACCAGTAATACTGGGGTAGGAGTGGCGGGACAAATGCAGTGTGAACCACTTTGCTTTTATTTCTCTACTGACAGCATCAATGTGTACATACATCAGCGCCAACTTGTATTCGCTGTACCGGAAGGGGACCCTGTACTTCCATCGTTCCATAAGAACTTTACCAATCCCGTGGTAGCTGCCTTCAAAGTGAAAAGCAAATATCAAGGGAACTTGACGATTGATGTTACCGATTTCTTCACCACCGACCAACGCATCATCTCTCCCATACACGACGGTATACGCAAGTCCTACTCCTTTGCACCGGACGCTTCCATTATCAAAGGAGTCAAACTGTTTCCGTCCAATATGGAAGTACGCACACAAATGAATCTCCGCAACAATCAAAACGGCCAGTGCATCACGCTGATGCTCAACCGCTCGATACTCCAATTGCCGGATACGCTGATGGAACAGCGCTTTCAGGACAATCGTGTGGGATATTTCCATTCATTCCGTAACCTATTCGACACCCAGGAAGATAAAGTAACCACCTATAATTTTATCCATCGCTGGAGGCTGGAACCTAAAGACAGGGAAGCCTATTTCCGTGGAGAACTGGTAGAGCCCATAAAACCCATCGTATTTTACGTAGATACAGCATTCCCTCAAAAATGGCGTGAAACAATCATACAAGGTATCTTAGACTGGAACACTGCCTTTGAAGCTGCCGGATTTAAAAATGCCGTCCAAGCCAAGATGTATCCGAACGACCCTAACTTCGATCCGGATGATATGCGCTATAGTTGTGTGAAATATGCCACATACGCGATACCGAACGCGATGGGCCCCAGTTACGTAGACCCCCGTTCGGGAGAGATCCTTACAGCCGATGTCATTTGGTATCACAATGTCATCCAACTTGTACACAACTGGCGGTTTGTACAAACCGGTGCCGTAGATAAACGGGTACGTGCCAATGTGTTTCCTGACGATGTAATGTGCGAATCACTGCGTTATGTCATCTCTCATGAAATAGGACATACGTTAGGTTTGCTCCACAACATGGGAGCTAGCCATTCCTACCCCGTGGAGAAATTGCGCGATCCGGCTTTCACACAGAAATACGGTACGACTCCCAGCATCATGGACTATGCCCGCAACAACTACGTTGCCCAACCCGGCGACTTTGAGAAAGGCGTGAGACTGACGCCTCCTATTTTAGGAGTGTATGACATATATGCCATCAATTGGGGATATCGCCTTATTCCGGGCAATAAGACTCCCAAAGAGCAATCTAAGGTTCTAGCCAAATGGATTGAAGAGAAAGCCGGTGACCCGATGTACCAATTCGGATTACAGCAAATGGGGATTATTGAAGACCCGACCGCCCAAACGGAAGACTTAGGCAATGACCCGATAAAGGCGGGTGATTACGGTATCAGCAATCTGAAAATCGTCTATAAGAACTTGGAAGACTGGATGGGCGTGAAGGGAGATACTTATCAGGATTTAAAAGATTACTTTGCCAGCATTGTCGGACAGTATTCTAATTATTTGGGACATACACTGGGGTATGTGGGAGGAGTTGTATATACTTACAATCGTGTAGGAGAAAAAGACGGCGTACGTGTATTCGTACCCAAAAGTCAACAGTCCGCATCCATGAAATGGGTTGTCAGCCAACTGCGGGAAGCAAACAATTGGCTGATTATACCGGAGAAAATAATCCGCTTCGGATTTGACTTGAATGGTGCCGACGGTCTGATTCAAGGAGGTGCGGCAACACTTTACGATGCCCGTCGGTTGCAACGTATTTATGAAGGAGGCGTAGTAGACGCAAAGAACAACTATACACTCACGTCTTATTTGGATGACGTCTATCGTACTATATTCCAATCTACCATTGCCGGACAGGCACTCAATTATACTGAGATGAAAATGCAGGCGGCAGCCATCGAAGCACTGGCTACCAATGCGGGATTTATACAACCACCCATGGGGGGACTTCGAATCGGATTGGCCGATTCATTCTATTCGGAGAAATGGCGCTGCTGCTGTTCCGCCGCATCCGAGGAACAGTCAGCCACCATGCGTATGCCTGTCATTCCTCCTTTGAATCAGAAGTTGTTGCAATCTTCCTCTTTCGGGCAATTGCAGAAAATACTTCAGCTCTATAAGGCGAATAGTTCCGTAGGCAATCAGGAAAGCCGTGATTTTTATCGTTTCCAGATACAATATATCGAACGCTTGATGAAAAAATAGGCGGATGAGGGATCATTCTCTTTAAACTGAGAAAGCGATATTACAGTTCATATAATATCGCTTTCTTATTGATTAGAAACTATTTTCTACTTACTTGTTGTCATTCTCGCGAATCTCTACCCGGCGAATCTTGCCGCTGATCGTCTTCGGAAGTTCTTCCACGAACTCAATCACACGCGGATATTTATAAGGAGCAGTCACTTTCTTCACATGATTCTGTAACTCCTTAATCAGTTCTTCGCCGGCACGTGCTTTATAATCTTTAGATAGAACAATTGTGGCTTTTACTACCTGACCGCGAATCTCATCGGGTACTCCGGTGATGGCACATTCCACAACAGCCGGATGAGTCATCAATGCACTTTCCACTTCGAATGGGCCGATGCGGTAACCGGAGCTCTTGATAACGTCATCTGCGCGACCGACAAACCACAGGTATCCGTCTTCGTCTTTCCAGGCAACATCACCGGTATAATAAATACCGTCGTGCCAAGCTTCGTGAGTGCGTTCCGCATCCCGGTAGTATTCTTTGAAAAGTCCGAGAGGTTTGCCTTTGCTGGTGCGGATTACAATTTGTCCCTGCTCACCGGCTTCAACAGAGCGACCTTCATGGTCGATCAGGTCTACATCATATTGAGGATTCGGCAGTCCCATGCTTCCCGGTTTCGGTTCCATCCACGGCATGGTAGCGATGGTAAGGGTTGTTTCCGTTTGTCCGAAACCTTCCATCAGTTTGATACCAGTCAATTTCTTGAACGTTTCAAATACGGCAGGGTTCAATGCTTCTCCGGCAATGGTGCAGTATTTGAGTGAAGATAAATCGAACTTCGTCAGGTCTTCGTGAATCAGGAAACGGAAGATGGTAGGAGGTGCACAAAGGGAAGTGACATGATATTCCTGGATTTTTTCAAGAATAGCTGCCGGGGTAAACTTCTCGTGGTCGTAGACGAAGATATTGGCTCCGGCAATCCATTGTCCGTAAAGTTTGCCCCATACCGCTTTCCCCCAGCCGGTATCGGCAATGGTGAGGTGAAGGCTGTTCTCATCCAGATTATGCCAGAAGCTACCGGTAACGATATGTCCTAGCGGATAAGTGAAGTCGTGTGCCACCATCTTAGGCTCACCGGTAGTGCCGGAAGTAAAATACATCAGTGAGATGTCGTCGTTAGTGTTCGCATGGCGGGGACGTACAAACGGGGCGGCATGTTCGATACCCTGATGGAAGTCCTCGAAACCTTCCGGAATATCCGGACCGACACTGATTAACTTTTCTACAGTAGGACATTCGGGAAGAGCATCTATGATATGTTGCAGGATGATTCCTTCACCGGCAGCTACAATCATTTTGATATCGGCAGCATTGCAGCGGTAGATAATATCCTTTTTAGTCAGCAGGTGGGTAGCCGGAATGACGGTTGCTCCCAGTTTGTGGAGGGCGATGGTGCTATACCAGAACTCATAACGCCGTTTCAGAATCAGCATCACCATGTCGCCACGGCCGATACCCAGACTCTGGAAGTAAGAAGCGGTCATGTCTGTATAGCGTTTCATATCGGCAAATGAGAACTGGCGGCTTTCGCCTTTGTCATTTGTCCAAAGCAAAGCGTTCTTGTCGGGTTGTTCGGCAGCCCAGGTATCTACTACGTCGTAGCCGAAGTTGAAATTCTCCGGAACGTTTATTTTTAAGTTTTTGATAAAGTCCTCTTGTGAACTGAAAGAGGTCTGTGATAAAAATCTTTCTACCATGATGTTATTACATAATTACTGCCAGAAAACGTACCGTTTTGCCATCGAGCGCTTTCATGCCATGTGGAAGTTTAGAGTTAAAATAAATGCTGTCGCCTTGGTTGAGGATGATTTCTTTGCCTTCGATGTTGATAAGCATACGTCCTTCGATGACAAGGTTGAATTCCTGTCCGTTATGTTTGTTATAATGGATCGGCTCGTCGATTGCTTTCGGTTCAACGGTAACGATGAACGGGTCGGCGGTACGGTTCATGAATCCTGAAGCCAGCGATTGGTATTTATAAGCTTTGGTACGTTCGATGCTGACACCTTTGCCGGCACGGGTCACGAAGTAGCTGCTCATTTTGGGCTCTTCGCCAAACATCAGGGCGTCGAGAGCTACATTGTACGTACGGGCTATTTTTTGTAACATACTGACGGAGATATCGTACTCTCCAGTTTCCGCAAGCCGGTATTCCTCAGCAGAAATGTCGCTGTCGCGGGCAATGTCTTCAGAAGTCAATTCGAGTACATCACGTAGTCCGCGAAGGCGTTCTGCTATCTGTTTAATTTGGTCATTCATATTGTTGAAGTTATAAGTGATTAGTTATAGTAATTTTGCGAAATGATTTCATTTTATTCAGGCACGGATTACACGGATTTCACGGTTTTTAGTATTATAATTGTATAAAGCAACAGCGTAATCCGTGTAATCCGTGCCTGAACTTACTGACAGTCTTATTGTTATTTCGACGCTTTCATCGCTCGGATGATAGCGGAAGTGAAGCCGTTATGCTCCAGTTCGTTGATTCCCTTGATGGTGATTCCGCCCGGAGTAGTCACCTTGTCGATTTCTACGCTGGGGTGGGTGTCATTGTTCTGAATCAGTGCGGCCGCTCCTTTTAAGGATTGGGCTATCATCTGCATGGCATCTTTAGGACGGAGTCCCATTTCAATTCCGGCTTGCATGGCTGCCTGAATGTATTTCAGAACGTAAGCGATACCGCAGGATGCCAATGCAGTGGCTGCCGCTATTTTATCTTCGGGAATCAGCATCACTGTTCCCATCTCGCTGAATAGCCGGAGGACGAATTTGTCTTGTTCATCATTCGTGTTGCGGGCAGCGACAAGCGTCATGCTTTCCAGTTCGCTGATAGCGGTATTCGGAATCAGACGGAACATCGGCATTTCCGGTGCAACGACACAATGAGCCAATTCTTCAAAGCTGATGCCGGCGGCTACAGAAATTAGTATCTGTTTGCTTTTCAGTTTCAATTCGCGCATCACAGGTTCCATAAACCACGGTTTGACGGCGAGGATGACAATATCTGCTCCTGCGGCAGCTTCCGCATTATTGTTCGTGATAGAGATACCCGGAAATTCATTCTTCAGTTTCTCTAGTTTTCCGGCACTGGGATTGGATACAATGATATCCGAATCGTCTATCAGACTTCCTTTTGCCAGGCCACGGGCTATTGAACCGCCCATGTTTCCTGCACCGATAATGGCTATTTTCATATACGCTTGTTTTTAATGAGTTGTTACAGACAAAGGTAACGGTTAATTACGAAAAAACAAAAAGCAGCCAGAATAAGAACTAAATTTCTAATAGAGGCTGCTTTTATCGTTGGCTGTTTATTAATCAAATGAGCGGTTAGAGTACTTTCTTGAACCGGGCAAGGAACTCTTTTGCTTCCTCCATGCTAAGACAAAGAGGGGGCAACAGGCGAAGTACATTCGTGCCGCTTGCTCCGGTGAATACGTGCTCGTCGTAAATGAGTCGGCTGCGCAGTTCCTTGATTGGTTCTTCAAATTCAAGTCCGATCATGAGTCCGCGTCCGCGCACTTCCTTAATTTGCGGGAATTTCTTTAGTTCTTCCAGTAAATAGTCACCTACAGCTTTTGCATTCTCTACCAGATTTTCCTGTTCAATGACATCCATCACGGCGAGAGCTGCCGCACATGCCAGATGGTTTCCACCGAAGGTAGTTCCCAGCTGACCGTATACCGGTTTGAACATCGGGCTGATTAGGACACCTGCCATCGGGAAGCCGTTACCGATTCCTTTGGCTACAGTGATGATGTCCGGTTTGATGTCGTTATATTGATGAGCGAAGAATTTGCCGCTACGTCCGTATCCGCTCTGAATCTCATCCAGAATCAGGATGGTTCCCGTCTCGCTACAAGTTTTGCGGAGTTCCTGCATAAATTCGGTGGTCGGTATTTTGATACCGCCTACACCTTGAATTCCTTCAATGATAACAGCACAGGTGTCTCCTTTAGACAATTCCTGCTTCATCGCGTCAATGTCGTTGAGCGGAAGGTAGGTGACATGACCGTTATTGTTGATAGGAGCGATAATGGAAGGATTGTGAGTTGCTTCTACTGCAAGAGACGTACGTCCGTGAAACGCTTTGCTGAAAGATACGATTTTGGTACGTCCGTTGTGGAAAGATGCCAGCTTCATGGCATTTTCGTTTGCTTCGGCACCACTGTTAATCAGAAACAGGCTGTAGTCTTCGTAACCGGAAATCTTTCCCAGTCGTTCGGCTACCTCTTGTTGAAGCTTATTGATGACGGAGTTCGAGTAGAAACCAAGTTTTGATACTTGATTGCTGATCATCGCTACATAGTGGGGATGCGCGTGTCCGATGGAGATAACGGCGTGACCTCCGTAGAGATCCAGATATTCTATTCCGTTCTCATCCCATACCTTGCAGCCATCACCTTTGACAATGTTGATATTGTATAAAGGATATACATCGAATAAATTCATAATTCTTCTGTTTTTTAGAAAGCTGAAGGCTTCAAACGTAGTCCTATGGTTTCTTCCAGGTTGAACATCAGGTTCATGTTATGAACGGCTTGTCCGCTGGCGCCTTTCAGCAAGTTGTCGATACAAGAGATAATCAATAGCTTGTCGCCATGCTTTTCCAGATGTATCAGGCATTTATTAGTATTAACGACTTGTTTTAAGTCAATATTCTTATCTACGATGTGTACGAAGGAGTCTTTGGCATAATATTCCTCATACATACGAACGATTTCTTCCTGTGCTACTTTGGTCTTGACTACCAGCGTTGCAAAGATACCACGAGGGAAGTCTCCACGGTATGGAATGAAGTCAATATCTGCATCGAAGCTGTTTTGCAGTTGCTTCAGCGATTGCTTGATTTCCGGAACGTGTTGGTGTTCGAATGCTTTGTACACACTCATATTGTTGTTTCTCCAACTGAAATGACTGGTAGCACCCGGTTTCACTCCGGCGCCCGTACTTCCTGTAATGGCATTTACCATCACATCATCCGTCAGCATCAGGTTCTTGGCGAGCGGAAGCAAACCAAGTTGTATGCAGGTTGCAAAACAACCGGGATTGGCTACGTGCTTCGCCGTGCAAGTGGCCCGGCGGTTCAGTTCCGGCAGACCGTAGATAAAGTCATGGTCATCGCTTTTGATACGGTAGTCCATGGAGAGGTCGATAATCTTCAGGTCTTCCGGTATGTTGTGGCTTTCCATGAATTTCTTTGTGTCGCCGTGGGCGGTACAGAAGAAAAGAACGTCGATTTCGTCCAAAGGTAACTGGTCGGTGAATCTTAAATCTGTTTCTCCATACAAGCCTTCGTGTACGTCGGTAATTTTGTTTCCGGCATTACTGCTGCTGTTGATAAATACGATTTCAGTTTCCGGATGGTTGAGCAGCAGACGGATTAATTCGCCTGCTGTATATCCTGCGCCACCAATGATTCCTGCTTTAATCATATCTCTTCGTCTTTGTGGTTATTATAGTAAACGCGGAGCGGAGTGGAGGTCACTTTGATAAAGCCTTTTGCATCTTCGGCTGTCCAGCCTTTCTGCATTTCACCGTATTCTCCGAATTTAGTCTTCACCAGATCATCTTCCGATTCTACACCTACGGTAGAGAAAGAAAGCGGGCGAAGTTCGAGGATCGCTGTACCGTTCACATTGCGCTGGCTTTCCTGCAACATGGCTTCGATGTCACGCATGACCGGTTCCAGATATTGACTTTCGTGGAGGAACATACCGTACCAGTTAGCTACTTGGTCTTTCCAGTATTGTTGCCATTTGCTCAATGTATACTTTTCAAGGAAACGGTGAGCGCCGATAATCAACATCGGGGCAGCTGCTTCGAATCCTACACGGCCTTTGATACCGATAATTGTATCGCCTACGTGCATATCACGGCCGATACCGTATGCTGCACCAATCTCTTCCACTTTCTGGATAGCTTTGATCGGGTCGTCAAACTTCTCGTCGTTGACAGCTTTCAGTTCCCCTTTTTCAAAAGTCAGGCGGAGCTGTTCGCTACCTTCTTTTTCAACATGTTTGAGGTAGGCTGTTTCCGGGAGTCCTTGCGCGGAGTCGAGAATTTCGCCGCCACAGATAGAAGTACCCCACAAACCAACGTTATAAGAGTATTTCAGCTTAGTAAAGTCTGCGCTGAAACCATGCTTGTTCAGATAATCAATTTCTTCCTGACGGCTCAATGCCATGTCACGGGTCAATGTGATGATTTCCACATTGGGAGCCAGTACGAGGAAAGTCATATCGAAACGGATCTGGTCGTTACCGGCTCCGGTAGAACCGTGTGCGATGGCGTCTGCACCAATCTCGTTGGCATAGCGTGCGATAGCCAATGCCTGGAAGATACGTTCGGAACTGACTGAAATAGGATAAGTACCGTTGCGCAGCACATTTCCGAAAACCATGTATTTCAGACTCTTTTCGTAGTATTCTTGGGTAACGTCCAGTGTTACGTATTTCACTGCTCCCAGTTTATAAGCATTTTCTTCGTTTGTCTTCAGTTGTTCTTCACTGAAACCACCCGTATTGGCACAAGCTGCATATACTTCGTAACCTTTTTCTTTGGCGAGGTACATGACGGTGAACGATGTGTCCAGTCCGCCGCTGAATGCCACCACTACTTTTTTCTTCTTTTCTTCCATAGTGCTGTATCTTTTAAATGTTATTTCTTTCTTGTTCTTTTTTTATGTTCCGCGGGTCTGTCGGATCGTACAGCATGGCTGTGCAGATGCAGAACTTACGGTTCTTCGCTACCAGAATGTCATGGTTGATACATCCTTCGCATCCTTTCCAGAAAGCTTCATCGTCTGTCAGTTCATTGAAAGTGACAGGTACGTAACCCAGTTCGGTGTTCATCTTCATGACTGCTGCTCCGGAGGTCAGACTGAATATTTTTGCTTTCGGCCATCGGAGACGTGCGAGTTGGAAAGAAGCCTGTTTGATACGTTTTGCCAACCCTAATCCACGAAAATCGGGATGAACGATCAGACCGGAAGTAGCTACGTACTGCTTGTTTCCCCATGATTCGATATAGGTGAATCCGGCGAAAGTGTCACCGCAAAGAGCAATAATCGCCTTACCTTCTTTCATCTTTGTCGCTACGTATTCGTGTGTGCGTTCCGCAATTCCTGTTCCTCGTACGGCGGCAGCATTTCTGATAGTTTCCAAAATAGTGTCAACGTAAACCTCATGTGAGGCGTCGGCTACCATAACATCTATTTGTTGAGTGTCCATTTCTTTATTATATAATAATAGGTATAATTATTCGATATTGGGAATGATGAGTGACAAAAGCTGGCGTATCTTGCTGGTTGCAACTCCTTCACGCAATACCAGCATAATCGTGTCATCACCGGCAATGGTTCCCAGGATTTCACTGAATTCATTGTTGTCGATGTCATAAGCCATGCTGCTGGCATAACCGGGACGGGTGCGGATAACGGCAATGTTACCGGAAAACTGCAAAGAGATAAATCCGTTGTTGCGTAACATTTCACCGGCACTCTGGTCGGTAGAACGTTTATACATAATGTTGTTCGGCAGTACATATACGTACTTTCCGTTCATACTGGCAGCCTTGGCTACTTTCAGTTGTTTCAAGTCGCGGGAGAGGGTGGCCTGTGTCAGTTCGAAGCCTTCGCGGTTCAGCTCTTGCAGCAGTTCTTCCTGCGAACCGACCTCCTTGCTTGAGATAATCATTTTGATGGCGTCTAACCGATTTGCTTTCTTCTTCATTGTATAATTATTCTAAGAATGGCGCAAAAGTATGCATTATTTCGGAGAAAATATGCATAAAACCAAAGTTTTTTTGCATAAAATACAAAAAACATCATTAAACGTGTAGTCATTGTCTTAATTTGCTTTCTGTGTTTACGTTGTATATGCCTTACCACTAATGCCACGTCACTCGTAAACGAGCGGTGTCATTCAAAGGTAATATTCAGAGAATTCCTTTGTGAGTGATGTGAGCGAAGAGGCCAACCTTTATATGTGAAGGCGGTGCAGGATGGTGTACATCCTGTAAATTCATGTATTCGTCTTCGCTGCATTTCACTATATAGTAAGGCATATAGTGAAAGTTGCTCCATTCCAGTTACTGGCATCGGAGTATTTAACCAGCACTGGTCAATGATCAAGCTGGTATTTGTCCGATTCCGAAGCATCCTTTTTATTTTTTGCATCGGGTTCATCTTTAGCGATAGTTTACTAATTTATGTTATTATAGGTATGAAATAAAGTCGGCATACATTATAAAATATATGCCGACTAATACACCTATTGGTTGAAGTCTGAGATATGAGCATTATTCCGTATCACTTTCAAAACAAAATCAATCCTGAAATGAATGAAGTTAATTGAAGGTATTAGATTTATCTATAGGATTCAACCCCATAATAACAAAATTATCGCTATTCACAAGATGATAACTCCATTGTTTGTGGTATCCATAATCATATTCTTTATCCCATGGTGGTCCGGTTATTGATAGCGGTTTATCTTGATAAGTCCAAATGTTAAATTTTATTGGTATAAATGTTTGATAGCCAGAATTGTTAAGTATTACATTTGAAGTCGTTTTACTTACTGGAGTCCCTGGTCTACGATCTGCATAAATATATTCAGATTCAATCTTAAAAGATATCGATGGATCTGCAATTGTAGGCATCTTGGCTTGATTCTTATAGAAATATAAATATAAATCTCCGTAACCTTTAATTCGACTATCCATATTAGGTTTGGGCTTATGAACTAGTTCAACATAAAGAGGCTCTCTTTTAATGTTATATTTAAATCTAATCTTAAAAGGACTATTATCTTTAACGTTATTAAAAGTGCAAAATAGTGGTACGCCAGGCTCATTCTTGCTAAACACTCCTTTCTTAATATGCTGAATAAAACCATCATAACCAGTAAAAGATTCAACCACAGTGCTACTATTACCACCAATGAAGTAGATTTTAAAATCACAACCATTTAAAAAGTCCTTTTCCTCGACAGTCAAACTAGAAGAACCGCTTGAAAACAACTTGTTAAAGGTCCTATTCACAGTTTCTTTTGAATATTGTACAGCAGAGTTTGTCTCTAAGGTCATTATACCTAACCTCCCAAAGGAGATAGAGTTAATATAGACGGCCGAATCAACAAGATTTTCAGGAATAGAAGCAATTTGCCCTATCGGATAATCCATTATTGCCTTAAAGCTTGTTTGATAAAATTTTATATATAATCCAGTGGCTTTAGTAATAAATTGATCTTCTTTTTGAGTCCCTGATTGTGATCCCCAAAATAATACTTGAGTATTAACATTGCTTCCAAATGCAACTTTTAATTCATTATATGAGCTAAATTGTTCTATCGTAAAATTAAACTCACTGTTCTGTGAAAACGTTCCCTTCGAAGTTTGTTCTTGAATATATTGCATAAATGTGGAAAAAGAAGGAGCAACGATCTTTTTAGAATCAGTTCCCGGTAATGTAAGTGTTATATTAATTGGCGTTCTTGGATATATTAAGGGTTTATAATTACAATCTGCGACAGAACTTCCCGTTAGTAAATTGCCAATCCATATATGTGGCATTAGTTCGGGCAAAACTACCGATTCTGAACTTTCTGTTTCTCGTATTTCAGTAAATGGGTCACTATTTCTAGTTTTCATACCTGTGAAACCAAGTGTATTACAAGGATTTCTAGTCGTATTTATATCAATTACAATTTCAGCAGGAGCCGGTTTTACGGACTCCTTCATTATCTCAAGGGATTGTTCTCCAGTACATCCTACTAATGATATATAGAGGAATATGTGTATGTATTTTTTCATTATTCTATATTTTTATTTAGCAACAGTGGGTTCATACTAATTACTCTTAGTGGGAAACAAAGCTATGGTGTGACAATAAAGGAAGTATTAAATACAGAATTATCTTGAGCATAGTTTGCCGTAAAGAATATTGGCACACCCGGAACTTCTTTAGTAAATTCCCCCCCTTCAATTATAAAATTCTTGAATTCATTATATCCTTCTAGAATTTTCGCAACTTGTTGATTATCTCCTCCAGAAACCATCAATTTCATCTGAGCATCTTGAAGTATCTTTTTATATTCCGCTGAAATATCTAACTCTACTCCTACTTTGCCAGCTGTCAAAGCAGCTTGAAAAGCAGCTTTGAGTTCATGATACTCGTAATTACTCTCAATAGCTATTATTGCCATTCTACCAAAAATAATAGAATTTACATAGACCGGATTCTTTGATGCGACAGCCTTTAAATCATTCTCATTTTGAAATATATTACCACCTATCGGATAATCCATAATGACTGAAAAATTCTTTTGAACAACACGTGCAAATAATCCGGATTTACTCTTTATTTTCTGGTTACTAAGTGACGCATCTAACTTAAAAAGCCCTAGAATATTCACATTCGCACCAAATGCTAATTTTAATTCCCTATAGTATGAAAATTCCTTGTAATCATATTCGAATGAAAGCGATTGTTTACCTATGAAATAAGGAGACTCTATCGCTTTACTTAAAGAACGATACATTCCAGTTACCGAAGGATGCAAAATATTATCAAAATAATATCTTGGAAATGTAAATGCAACATCAATAGGCTTTACTGTATTGGGAATCCATGAATAAGTCAAATCCTCAATGGATTGTGCTGTATAAACTGCCCCAACAAATACATTATCACTCGTTACCGCCATTTCATTACTATGATTCACATCTGCACGGGTAATCCATTCAGGAGTAAAAGGGTGATATGATACATCCCACTCTAGCGAATGGCAAGGTAACTCTATTGGCTTAGGTACATAACTTTGTTGTGTGCCTTCACTAGAGATCAGATCTGTATCAGCATTGCAAGAATAGAATAATACTCCCAGTAATGCTATCGGAAAAATACACATAAATCTGAAATTTTTCTTTTTCATAAGCAGACATTTTTTAATTAAGACCTATTTTAAATTCAAATTAAACGTCAGATGAGAAACTGAATTATCATCATACTTATTTAAGGAAAAACTTAAGGGAATAATTTCATTTTCCTTAATACTGTTCTTGTATTTCAAGACAAGTTCACTTCCAGCTTTAATTTTTTTGATATTACCTTGAGCATCAAAAAATAGATAATAGAAATCCATATTATTCTTTAACTCTTCTTCATGCCTATCTAATGGCAAACTAAACATAAGTTTTTTTACTATCTTTGCTGAAGCTTCAACATCATAATCAGTTTCGACTATAAGAAAGGCGGTTTTCCCATATGTGATTTGAGATATGTAAGACAAGTTCAAATAGTTGTCTTCTTTTTCAATTTCGGAATTATTCAGTTTACTTGGATAATCCATTATTAAATGAAAAAACTCATGACAATAAGTGTACATCATTCCCCATTGTTTTTTCATTTCAGAGTCTAGGTAAGATTGTTCTGATATCAATTCATCCAATTCTATTCCTAAATTTCCAACTCCCCAAAGATTTAACTCCTTATATGAGTCATAAATAAGTGGTTCATCATTATAATTGAATTTTTCATTTTGAAATGCTACCGTATTTATAATTTTTTCTGCTATTGAATCAGAACTTAATTTGGAAGGATGTTCTAATACATAAATGAACGATTTACCATCAATAAAGGTACCAATAGTTATATTTGAAAAAGAGTATTGAGCATAATTCGAAATATCATAAATAGATTCGGATTCATTATTGATTAAATTTCCATAATATATTTCTTTGTAAATATGAGGATTGACAAATATTTTACTTCCCTTTATCGTATAAATAATCTCTCCATTATCTTTTTTTTTATGTTTGATATCTATATAGTTATTAATAGGGAACGTTCTCCAATATATTTTTTTGTCTTTATTTCCTTCTTGAAATACTTCTATATACCGTTTCAGTCCACATATCTCAATAACTATACTTCCCTCTCTATGGATATATATTTCATTAGGATGAACAGTTATAGTTAATACTTCTTTTGAATCTTTCTTTTTTCTTTCAATACTACACCATTCAGGAGATGAAACAACACTCCATTGAAAGTTTGTTGAAACTACAATATCCATACTTATTCCTAAATAACCAGAGGTTATTTTTGACTCACTAAGTTCTAAATAGCAATTTTGAGTGTTATTTTCACTGTTACATGCTAGTAACGCAAAACAACTTATTACATAAAGTATTTTTCTTCGCATAAAATAGTCAGTTTGTCCAGTATTTGAAGGTTGTCATTCAAAACAACTATTCAGCTACTTATCATTCCAGTAAAATGAGTCGGATTAATATATAATAATGTTGTTATGTATATTTATAATAGTGCAAGATGAATTATATCATTTTTTCACAAGAGAAAAATCCCATATAATAGCCAGCTTGTTGATGACAGTTCAATTTTGTAATCTCCTATTTCTTCTGTTCCTAAATTAATAGTTATATACTTTGTGCTTGCATTATAAGTTTGTTCATGCACCACTTTGCCCGTTGACATATTCGTTATGGTTATTTTAAAATTGGATTCGAAGTTTAATGACTCGGCCGTTAATAAATGATCCACGAGAAATACTTGTGCTGGGAATAAACTACGTTGTGCAGTATGTTGTCCCGAACCACGTATTATAATAGTTTGGCGTGTTGAATAAGTCTCAATCTCACTATTGGCAAAACTCGGTAATTGTGCGAATAGCATGCTGCATAGTAAAAGAGTAAATAGGTCTTTTTTCATGTGTTCTAAATTTAAATTCGGTTTTTTATTTTTGATGCTGTAAACATAGAGCTTAATATTGATTTAGTTTGTGTAGTGTTTTGTTAAAAAGTTGTTAACATGTTGGTTTTTAATGATAATCAATGTTTTATGGTTATATTTCTTCTAATAGAAATTCAAACTTTATGGATGGTTCTACGTTCATCCTATTTAAAATAGCATTTCTTCTTTTATATATAGCATTGGAAGTACAGCCGAATACATATGCAATATCGGCATATTTCATGCCAATTTTTACTAAACAACAGAAGTAGACATCTTCTTTTAATAGTCGTTCATATTGTCCTGTTAGTCGCCTAATGAATCCGTGCGTTAATTGGTCTATTTCAGAAAGCAATGTTTCCCATATTTCGGTCGGTATTTTTTTATTTTCATCCGGATTTTCGTAATTATGCTGTTTTATGGTTAATAAAATCTTGTAGGCGGCAGATCGACTTGTTAATAAGCTATCAAACAAATAACTCTTCTCTTTTTTTATATTAATTAATTGCTCTACAAAATGTATATTTTTGGGGAGGGCATCTGAAGATTGTATTTGTTGCATAAGTTGTTCTATCGCCTTCTCTTTATCGGCAATAGCGTTTTCCATATCTATGCATATCTTGTCTTTTTCTTTTAATAATTCATTGAGACAGCTATTCAGTTGATCTAAATATTGTTTATCTTCATTATACTCACTACATTTTTGTCTCAACTCCGCTATTTCAGCATCTTTATTCTCCACATCTTTTTTCATTTGGATGGATTGTGTAGATATGGTCTGTAATAGAGATTCCTGTTCCAATTTTAATTGTTGTGTCTTCTGACGGTATTTGATTCGTTTGTATGCGAAAAAGACAATGAGTATTATCATGAAACTACCCCCAGCATAGATGTAATTCAAGTATAATGATAGGTTACTTCTGTGTTTTTGCTCACTCTGTTGAAGAAGGGTTTCTTCTTCAACCGCTAAAATTTCCTTTGTACGTTCAATGTGTTTTGTGCTATCTATATATGCTTCATACTTATCTTTGAAATGTAATGCTTCGGCAAAGTTTCCTTTTTTTCGTGCCACATCTTCAAATATAATACAAGCGCTAGCTTTAGTGTAAAAACTGGGAGCAGATAGGCATTTATGAGCATAATAAACAGCTGAGTCATTCTGGTTACTTTTGTAATAGGCATCGCCTAGACTTAGGTATATGCCATATAGTTGAGCGGTGTCTTTTTGTAACATAAGTTCACGTCTGATATATGAAATTGCTTTTTGGGGTTCTCCCATTTCGTTATAAAGAATTCTTAGCGAACTAAGAACCTCTATCTCTACATGTGGATTATTTAGTTTTTCAGCAATGGGTAGGGCGCGGTTTAACAATTCTTTGGCTTTGTCATGAAATGCCTCTCCTTTCATAATACAAATATCTGCCCGTTGTACAAGTAACGTTGCTAAATGGGCGGAGTCAGCCTCTTGTTTGAGAAGTTCTTCCTCGCATACATAAAGGGAATCCGCTTTGTCCAGTAAATCCTGTTGGAAGTATACATATCCAAGGTTTCCATATAGCATACACAATAGTTTGTGGTCTTTGGATTGTTTCACTAATGGCATTGCTTTGAGAAATTCACGTATAGTAGCAGGATTATTTCCTGATTCTTGATACACTCTTCCGAGATAATAATGGGCTTTTGCCTGCATTTCTATATCATTATCTATCGAATCATAATACTCAGTGGCTATGCGGATTAATGAATCCGTGGTTGGTGTGATGTAGTTTTTGTCCTGTGCCTGGGTTAGCAACAAGGCATATTTAGCTTTATGGGCAGATGTTTTTATCTCCGAAACACAGATATTTTCCAGTAGATGCAATGCGCTGTCGGGACGGGTGGACATCAATGAATCTGCAGTAGATAAAAGTAAGTCTCCATTTTCTTTTTGTTGGCAGGCAAAGGTTACAAATATCAGATTAAATAAACAGAGGTAATATATTAGTCTGTTACGTTTTGTTTGGTGCTTGACGTTTTTCATAATACGGCTTTATATATATTACAATTGTGGATATTATATTGCCTATCTTATCATCTTCATTTTATATTTAATTAAGTAATCATGAAAAAATAACTTGGGGCAGATCGGTCTAGGAATTAAACACCATTCTTTCTGCTTTTGCTTCTTCTTCTTCTGCAAATGATTTCTAAATAGGTATTTCTCATCTTATTCCTATGCAATGGTATCTTGCAAACAGTTTATTGCTTATCTGTATGGAATATACCAATTAATCATTTGTGAATCATTAAGCTATACTGTTTTATATAAGGAGGAGCTCATTCGTTCCACTCCAGTGAACAGATAGTTGCACTCTAGTAGAAAGAACCGTTCACTATAGTGCAACGATCTATTCACTGGAGTGGAACGAACCGGATAGTGGTAAGAAAAAACGGTAATGATGGAGGAAAAACAGATAGGTATACGGTGAATGATGCACAAAAAAGCAGTAAACAGCAGAAAGTAGCCAATTAAACTGAAGAAGGAAAAGAGTATGAGAATAAGATGAGAAATGACTTGGAATCTATGAGAAATACACCGTTTTTAGCTATAAATGATGAAAATTCTATGAGAAATGCCATTTTATGTTTTATTTCTCATAGAATTATATAAATGATTTACAATAGATTAACCCGTTCCTATGAGAACATGAGAAATGAAAATGAAAAATCATTTGCAGAAGAAGGGAAGAAAGTTAGAATAGAAATTCTTAAGATATACTTGATGCTCATAATAAATATAATTGAAGATGAAAACCTATATTCCCCGTCCTTTATATACTAAGAGAATAGAACCCTTTATTGATAAAGAACTGATAAAAGTGATAACCGGTCAACGCGGAACAGGTAAAAGCTACATCCTTTTGCAAATATCAGATATGATAAAAAAAGAAAAGCCGGAAGCTAATATAATCTTTGTGGATAAAGAACAACTCGCCTTTCCAGATATTAGGAACTACATGGATCTCTATCAGTATGTATTGAAAATGGCGGAAGATAAGGAAAGCATAAAAAGCTCTCTCACATTCCTGTGAACGGTCATCTGAATATTGTCTTATTGGTATTCTAAAAAATCCGAAACGGATTTTTGTGTCAAAATGTATACCCTTTCAATCAAAATACATAAGGAAAGGGAGGAGGGAATCGCCTATCTTTGCCATGTAGGTAAATGTATACCTTAAACATATAGACAGAATACCATGAAACAAAACTTTTTTGCAGTCGACCTGGGCGCAACGAGCGGTCGTACAATCTTGGGAACTTTCATTGAAGGCGGATTAAATCTGGAAGAGATTAATCGTTTTCCTAACCACCTGATTGAAGTGGGTGGACATTTCTATTGGGATATTTATGCATTATATCGTCACATTATTGACGGATTGAAGTTGGTTGCTCACCGTGGCGAATCCATTGCTTCTATCGGCATCGATACTTGGGGAGTGGATTTTGTATGTGTCGGAAAAGACGGTAACTTGCTCCGTCAACCTTATGCATATCGTGACCCGCATACGGTAGGAGCACCGGAGGCTCTTTTCTCCCGTATCTCCCGTAGCGAAGTGTATGGCAAAACGGGTATTCAGATTATGAATTTTAATTCACTTTTCCAATTAGATACTTTACGTCGCAATCACGACAGCGCATTGGAGGCGGCAGATAAAATTCTGTTTATGCCGGATGCGTTGAGCTATATGGTCACTGGAGAGATGGTGACGGAATATACGATTGCTTCGACAGCCCAGCTGGTGAATGCACAAACACGACGTTTGGAGCCGGAGTTGCTGAAGGCGGTAGGATTGAGTGAGAAGAATTTCGGCCGTTTTGTATTCCCGGGTGAAACGGTGGGAGTATTGACGGAAGAAGTGCAAAAGATTACCGGACTGGGGGCGATTCCTGTGATTGCGGTAGCCGGACACGATACCGGTTCTGCTGTTGCTGCTGTTCCGGCATTGGATCACAATTTTGCTTATTTGAGTAGCGGAACCTGGTCGCTGATGGGAGTTGAAACGGATGCTCCGGTGATTAATGCCGAAACAGAAGCGTTGAACTTTACCAATGAAGGCGGTGTAGAAGGAACCATCCGTCTGTTGAAGAATATCTGTGGAATGTGGCTGCTGGAACGTTGCCGTCTGAATTGGGGAGATACAAGTTATCCTGAATTAATCAGTGAGGCGGATGCTTGTGAACCATTCCGTAGTCTGATTAATCCGGATGATGATTGTTTCGCGAATCCTGCGGATATGGAAAAAGCCATTGCTGAATATTGCCGGGCTACCGGACAATCGGTTCCCGAGAAACGAGGACAAGTGGTGCGCTGTATCTTTGAAAGTCTGGCTTTGCGTTATCGTCAGGTGTTGGAGAATTTACGTTCACTTTCTCCCCGTCCGATTGATACATTGCACGTGATTGGCGGAGGTAGCCGGAATGATTTGCTGAACCAGTTTACTGCCAATGCAATAGGCATTCCTGTGGTAGCCGGCCCGTCTGAAGCGACAGCCATCGGTAATGTGATGATTCAGGCCATGGCAGCAGGCGAAGCAACGGATGTTGCCGGTATGCGCCAGTTAATTAACCGTTCTATCCCGTTGAAGACTTATCAACCGCAAGACACGGAAGCTTGGGATACGGCTTATATCCATTTTAAGAACTGTGTTCGGAAATAAATGGAACAACCGACAGAATAATCATTTTTAAAACTAATAGAATATCATGAAAAAAGAAGAACTGATTCAGAAAGCGTATGAAATTGCTGTGGAACGTTATGCAGCAGTAGGTGTAGACACCGAAAAAGTATTGAAAACTATGCAGGATTTTCATCTGTCACTTCACTGCTGGCAGGCTGATGACGTTGCAGGATTTGAAGTACAGGCCGGTTCGTTGACCGGAGGTATTCAGGCAACCGGTAATTATCCGGGCAAAGCTCGTAACATTGAAGAACTGCGTGCCGACATCTTGAAAGCTGCTTCTTATATCCCGGGTACTCATCGTTTGAACTTGCATGAAATCTACGGAGATTTCCAAGGTAAAGTGGTAGACCGTGACCAAGTAGAACCGGAACATTTCAAGAGCTGGATTGAATGGGGTAAAGAACATAACATGAAGCTCGACTTCAACTCTACTTCTTTCTCTCATCCGAAATCAGGTGATTTATCACTTTCTAATCCTGATGAAGGCATCCGTCAGTTCTGGATTGAGCATACCAAACGTTGTCGTGCAGTTGCGGAAGAAATGGGTAAGGCACAGGGCGATCCGTGTATCATGAATCTTTGGGTACATGACGGAAGCAAGGACATTACCGTAAACCGTATGAAATATCGTGCATTGTTGAAAGATTCTTTGGATCAGATTTTCGCTACCGAATATAAGAATATGAAAGATTGCATCGAATCTAAGGTGTTCGGTATCGGTCTGGAAAGCTACACGGTAGGTTCTAACGACTTCTATATCGGTTACGGTGCTTCTCGTAATAAGATGATTACGTTGGATACCGGTCACTTCCACCCGACAGAAAGTGTAGCTGATAAAGTTTCTTCACTGTTGCTTTATGTTCCTGAATTGATGTTGCACGTAAGCCGTCCGGTTCGTTGGGATTCAGACCACGTTACTATCATGGATGACCCGACTATGGAACTGTTCAGCGAAATCGTTCGTTGTGGTGCTTTGGATCGTGTACACTATGGCCTTGACTATTTCGACGCATCTATCAACCGTATCGGTGCTTATGTGATCGGTAGCCGTGCAGCACAGAAATGTATGACTCGTGCTTTGCTCGAACCGATTGCGAAGTTGCGTGAATACGAAGCAAACGGACAGGGATTCCAGCGTCTGGCTCTGCTTGAAGAAGAAAAAGCGCTGCCTTGGAATGCTGTTTGGGATATGTTCTGTTTGAAGAACAATGTTCCTGTAGGTGAAGATTTCATTGCAGAAATCGAAAAGTACGAAGCTGAAGTAACTTCTAAACGATAAGTTATGGATATTTTAATCGGCTTATTGATTATAGCCATCGGTAGCTTTTGCCAGTCCAGTTCTTATGTGCCTATTAAAAAGGTAAAGGAATGGAGCTGGGAAAGCTTCTGGTTAATACAAGGTGTATTTGCCTGGTTAGTGTTCCCGTTCCTGGGTTCACTACTGGGTGTACCCCAGGAAAGTAGTTTGTTCGACTTATGGGGAGCGGGAGGTGCTGGAATGAGCATCTTTTATGGTATATTATGGGGAGTGGGAGGTTTGACTTTCGGGCTTTCCATGCGTTATCTGGGGGTTGCGCTGGGACAGAGTATCTCATTGGGTACTTGTGCCGGTTTCGGAACTCTTCTTCCGGCTCTTTTTGCAGGTACAAACTTGTTTGAAGGTAACGGGTTGATTCTTTTGTTGGGTGTTTGCATCACATTGGCGGGTATTGCCGTTATCGGGTATGCCGGTAGCTTGCGTGCACAAAACATGAGTGAAGAAGAAAAACGTGCTGCCGTAAAGGACTTCGCATTGACAAAAGGTTTGCTGGTTGCACTTCTAGCCGGTGTCATGAGTGCTTGTTTTGCTTTGGGACTGGATGCGGGAACACCTATCAAGGAAGCTGCCTTAGCCGGTGGAGTAGAAGGGCTTTATGCCGGACTTCCGGTGATCTTTCTGGTTACATTGGGGGGATTCCTGACAAATGCAGTTTACTGCCTGCAGCAGAATGTAGCGAATAAATCGATGGGTGACTATGCTAAAGGAAAAGTATGGGGCAATAATTTAGTTTTCTGTGCGTTGGCTGGTGTACTATGGTACATGCAGTTCTTCGGACTGGAAATGGGTAAGAGTTTCCTTACGGAAAGTCCGGTATTGCTGGCTTTCTCCTGGTGTATTTTGATGGCATTGAATGTCACATTTAGTAATGTTTGGGGAATTATTCTGAAAGAATGGAAAGGTGTGTCAAACAAGACCATAACTGTGCTGATAGCTGGTCTGATCGTACTTATCTTCTCATTAGTGTTCCCAAATTTGTTTTAAAAAAATCAGGCACGGATTACACGGATTACACAGTTTTTTTATAACTTGCGACAAAATCAGTGTAATCCGTGCCTAATTAAAAAATATATATAGAATGAAATCAATCTTAGAGAATCGTCCGGGACTTGCCAAAGAAGTAAACAAGGTAGCGGAAGTTGCCGGATACTTGTGGCAGAAAGGATGGGCTGAACGTAACGGTGGTAATATCACTGTTAATATCACAGAGTTTGTAGACGATGAAATCCGTCAGATGAAACCGATCAGTGAAGTTAAACCTATCGGTGTAACTCTTCCTTATCTGAAAGGATGTTATTTCTACTGCAAGGGAACTAATAAGCGCATGCGCGATTTGGCCCGTTGGCCAATGGAGAATGGTTCGGTGATCCGTATTCAGGATGACTGTGCCAGCTACGTAATTATTGCGGACGAGGCTGTGGCTCCGACATCGGAATTGCCTTCTCACTTGAGCGTGCATAATGACCTGTTGAGTAAAAACTCTCCTTATAAAGCATCTGTGCATACACACCCGATCGAACTGATTGCCATGACGCATTGCCCGAAGTTTCTGGAAAAAGATGTAGCTACCAATCTGTTGTGGAGTATGATTCCCGAAACAAAGGCATTCTGTCCGCGTGGTTTGGGTATCATTCCTTATAAATTGCCTAGTTCTGTTGAGTTGGCGGAAGCTACCATCAAGGAATTGCAGGATTACGATGTTGTGATGTGGGAGAAACATGGTGTATTTGCAGTAGATTGCGATGCGATGCAGGCGTTCGACCAGATTGATGTACTTAATAAATCGGCTCTCATCTATATTGCGGCGAAAAATATGGGCTTCGAGCCGGATGGTATGAGTCAGGAACAGATGAAAGAAATGACAGTTGCTTTTAATCTCCCTAAATAAAAAAACAATAGCACAACCATGAATCGCATTATTTTAAACGAAACTTCTTACTTCGGTGCCGGATGCCGGAGTGTGATTGCTGTGGAAGCAGCCAGACGTGGCTTTAAGAAAGCCTTTTTTGTAACGGATAAAGACTTGATTAAGTTTGGAGTAGCTGCCGAAATCATTAAAGTATTTGATGAGAACCAGATACCTTACGAACTTTATAGTGATGTAAAAGCTAATCCTACTATTGCAAATGTCCAAAACGGTGTGGCGGCCTACAAAGCTTCCGGAGCCGATTTTATCGTTGCTTTGGGTGGTGGTTCTTCTATCGATACTGCCAAAGGGATCGGTATTGTTGTGAACAACCCTGACTTTGCAGATGTGAAATCTTTGGAAGGTGTGGCTGATACCAAACATAAAGCTGTACCTACCTTTGCACTGCCTACTACTGCCGGAACGGCTGCCGAGGTAACGATCAATTATGTAATTATTGATGAAGATGCCCGTAAGAAGATGGTTTGTGTAGACCCGAACGACATCCCTGCCGTGGCTATCGTAGACCCTGAACTGATGTACTCAATGCCGAAGGGACTGACTGCTGCTACCGGTATGGATGCTCTGACGCATGCCATCGAAAGTTATATTACTCCGGGTGCTTGGGTAATGAGCGATATGTTCGAATTGAAGGCTATTGAGATGATTGCACAAAATCTGAAAGCAGCCGTAGATAATGGTAAAGATGTGGCAGCCCGCGAAGCAATGTCGCAGGCACAATATATTGCCGGTATGGGATTCTCGAATGTCGGTTTGGGAATAGTTCACTCAATGGCTCATCCGCTGGGTGCATTCTATGATACTCCTCATGGGGTAGCCAATGCTTTGTTGTTACCGTATGTGATGGAATACAATGCTGAATCTCCGGCAGCTCCGAAATATATCCATATTGCGAAAGCAATGGGAGTGGATACTACCGGAATGAGTGAAGCAGAGGGCGTTAAAGCTGCTATCGAAGCTGTGAAAGCACTTTCTATCAGCATTAATATCCCACAGAAATTGCATGAAATCAATGTGAAAGAAGAAGATATTCCTGCATTGGCTGTAGCTGCTTTCAATGATGTTTGTACAGGTGGAAATCCTCGTCCTACTTCGGTAGCGGATATTGAAGCCTTGTATCATAAAGCATTCTAAATCTCGTCATAGTAAAGTTTGTTTTTATATAAACATCCGGAGATACTTGAAAGTACGCTCCGGATGTTTTTTTATACCCTTGCGTGTGTTTTCTGAAAATAATTCCTATTTTTGTCTGGTTCAATTGCATGAAAACACACTGATATGATCGAGGATAATAGTTTGGGATTAGAATTTAAATATCTGATTGTAAATGACATGGACCGTAAATTCGGCCTGTGGGTAAATACTGTCGGCTATCAGTCTATCCCTCCCGATTCACCTTATCCGTTGAAAGAACATCCCTCCGGTTACTTTTTTAATGCGGAAAAAGGAAGGGTACTTCGCGAATATCAGTTGGTTTATATCACCAAAGGGCGTGGTTTGTTTTCATCCGATTCCACTTCCGAAAAGCAGGTTTGTAAAGGTCGGCTGATGGTGCTGTTTCCCGGTCAATGGCATACTTACCGCCCGTTACGGCAGACTGGTTGGACGGAGTATTATATTGGTTTTGAAGGACCAATGATAGACGCCATCGTGAACGATGCTTTTTTGTCGCAGGAACAGCAAATACTCGAAATTGGTATTAATGAAGAGTTGGTTTCCTTGTTCTCCCGTGCCCTTGCTGTGGCAGAAGCGGATAAGATTTCCGCGCAACAATATCTTTCCGGCATTGTGCTCCACATGATAGGAATGATTCTTTCCGTTTCTAAGAATAAGTTTTTTGAGATGAGTGATGTGGACCAGAAGATAGAGCAGGCCAAAATTATCATGAATGAAAATGTTTCCGGTAATGTGGATCCGGAAGAGTTGGCTATGCGGCTCAACATCAGTTATTCATGGTTTCGACGTGTTTTCAAGGAGTATACAGGTTATGCCCCCGCCAAATATTTCCAGGAATTGAAACTACGTAAGGCCAAACAAATGCTGGTCGGAACTTCCCAATCCGTGAAAGAGATTTCTTTTTTCCTGGGTTTCCAGTCTACCGAATACTTTTTCTCTTTTTTCAAGAAGCGTACAGGGCTGACTCCGTTGGAATATCGTTCGTTCGGACGGGAAGAATGAATAGGGTGAAAGTCTATATCTATCAGTAATTTTGCTCTGATTTTGGGAATATCATAAAAACTGTTACTTTTGTGACGAGATTAATGTGTGCTATAAACCATCATTCTTGATATGCGCGGACAAAGACTATCTAATATCCATTTTTTTATTCTGCTATCTCTTTTTGGATTTGTATTTCCACTCCGGTCACAGGAATACAAGTTCAGAACATTGGGTGTGGAAGATGGATTGTCGCAAATAACGGTGAGTGATATTTGCCAGGATGAGAAATCGCGTATATGGATTGCCACTCTGGACGGGCTGAATTGTTTCGATGGCAATCACATCAAAGTCTTCAACCACTTTCATAACGACTCTATCAGTTATGGTAATTTATATGTGACTCAAATGGTGGAAGACGGTCAGGGAAGTCTTTTCCTGTTGGCTTCTACCGGACTTTTCCAGTTCGACCTTGAAACGGAGAAATATTATATCCTTCCGGTGACTTCTCCCTCCACTCTTGCCAAAGGAAAG
The DNA here is from genome assembly GCF_015558905.1 of Bacteroides sp. D55t1_190419_B8. Lineage (NCBI taxonomy): Bacteria > Pseudomonadati > Bacteroidota > Bacteroidia > Bacteroidales > Bacteroidaceae > Bacteroides > Bacteroides sp. D55t1_190419_B8. The sequence continues at coordinate 140,237 of NZ_JADMOU010000007.1, read as the reverse complement.
ACGGGAGTGTGGATTGCAGAAGGAGGGAAACTGTTCTTATACGATAAGAATACCCGCCTCTTGAAACCGATGTATGCCGATTTGCAGCTGCCGGACAGTGCCCCGACGATGGTGGAAGGTTCCGAGGGAAGCCTCTGGATTGCTTTGAAAGAGGGTGGGGTGATGCGTGTAGACACTTGCGGAGCGATGTCACTTCACTTGCCCGGAATTAAAGTGATGAAACTGATAAAAAGTAACGACCAGAATATCTGGATAGGTTCGCAGGATCAGGGCGTTTTCTGTTTTTCACCTCAAGGTGCCATCATACATCACTATGAATACAATGATAAGAGTGTTTACACGGTTCGGGATGATATGGCGAGAGCGTTATGTCAGGACTTGGAAGGGAATATATGGGTAGGCTACAGAAGTGGATTGAGTAAGATTGAAGTGGCTACCGGGAAAATATTCCATTATCAGGCAGATCCTAACCGGGTGGGTGCCATGTCCAATCGTTCGGTGACGTCTCTTTATACAGACAATCAGGGAACTGTTTGGGTGGGGACTTATTGGGGAGGGGTAAATTTCTTCTCTCCGGAATATCAGCATTTTGTGCATTATCATGCTTCGGACACCGGATTGTCTTTTCCCGTGGTCGGTGCTATGGCGGAAGATAAAGCCGGAAATATCTGGATTTGTACGGAAGGAGGCGGATTGGATTTATATCAACCGGAGCAAGGGAAGTTCAAGCATTTTAATACGCATACGGGATATCATTTCAGTACGGACTATCTGAAAGATGTTGTTTTCGATGAGGCTAATAATTGCTTATGGATTGCCGCTGACTTTACCAATAAGGTGAATTGTTTTCATCTTGATAACTATCGGAATGATATCTATAATCTCGAACCGCTTGGAGAAGAAAGTGTAGGAGAAGCTCTGTTTGCTTTGGCAGATACGCCTCGTAAATTGTATGTCGGGACAACATCCGCTATTGTGAGTTTGGATAAACAGACCTTGAAACCGGAGGTGTTGTTTCATCAGAAGGAATTGTTTACACATAACTACAACACCCTATTGCTTGATTCGAAAAACAGATTATGGTTTGCTTCCGATGACGGTTGTGTAGCTTATGTGATTGAGGAAAAGCGGTTTGAAACCTATAGGATAAGTCTGAAGAAACGGGTCAGATCTCAAAAAGAGCTGGTCAATGTTATCTATGAAGATCGGAAAGGAAATATTTGGGTAGGGACACATGGAAACGGACTTTTCTTGTTGGATAAGAAAGACCGTTCATTTCATTTGCATACTCCTGAAAGTGCATTGTCAGGAGAAAATATCAGGGTATTGGGTGAAACTCCTTCCGGAAATTTGCTGATTGGTACCGGGCATGGATTGTCAATGCTGGAGCAGAAAGAGGGAAAAGTGATTAACTTCAATTCGAAAACAGGGTTTCCTCTGACTCTTGTGAACCGGAAATCCATGCATGTATCGCGCAATCATGATATTTATATGGGAGGGGCCACCGGACTGGTTACCATTCGTGAAAGTAGTCTGTATTATCCTCCGAAAATATACGATCTGGAGTTGGCGCATTTGTATGTCAACAACAAAGAGATAACAACAGGCGATCAAACCGGTATTTTAAATAAATCCTTTGCCTATACCGACCGGATCAAATTGAATTACTTGCAGAATGTGTTTTCTATCGGCTTCTCGACAGATAATTTTTTGCATATAGGCGGGGGTGAGGTAGAATACCGGTTGATGGGGTATAATGATGAATGGAGCGAGAACCGTTTGGGAAATGATATTACTTATACGAACATCTCTCCGGGCGATTATGTCTTTGAGATCAGGCTGAAGAACTTCCCGGAAGTAATCAGATCGCTGAATATAACGATTACGCCACCTTTCTATGCCACTTGGTGGGCTTATACGATTTATGTATGCGTGATTCTTACTATGCTATTCTTTATCGTGAGAGAATATAGAATCCGTCTGTTCCTGAAAACTTCATTGGATTTTGAACTTCGCGAGAAGCAATACATTGAAGAGATGAATCAATCCAAACTGCGTTTCTTCACGAATATCTCGCATGAAATCAGAACTCCTATTACTCTTATCCTGGGGCAGGTTGATCTGTTGCTGAATTCCGGCAAATTGTCTACCTATGCTTATTCGAAACTGTTGAATATACATAAAAATGCAGGTAACCTGAAATCATTGATTACTGAATTGCTTGATTTCCGGAAACAAGAACAGGGACTTTTGAAACTGAAAGTTTCTCAATTTGACTTATATTCTTTGCTCAAAGAGCATTATGTATTGTTCAAGGAGTTGGCTGCTAACAGGAATATTTCGTTTGTTTTGCATGCCGACTGCGAGCAATGCCTCGTGTGGGGAGACCGGATGCAAATACAGAAGGTGGTTAATAACTTGCTGTCTAATGCTTTTAAATATACTTCAGACGGTGGAACTATCCGTATGGAATTGGCTGATGGAACGGAGGAATGTATGTTTTCCGTTTCCGATAATGGTGCGGGAATATCCGAGGAAGACTACGTTAAGATATTCGAGCGGTTCTATCAGGTTGAGAATATAGGACAGTATGGAGGAACAGGTATCGGACTGGCTTTGAGTCAGGGTATTGTGAAAGCCCATCAGGGGGATATAACAGTAGAAAGTCAGTTGGGAAAAGGCTCTTGTTTTAAGGTCATTTTGAAAAAAGGGGATGCTCACTTTGATTCTTCTGTTGCCCGGGTTGAACCGGAGCGGGATAAGGAATATATTTATTATTCGGAAGATAAAGAACTGTTGGTTAAGGAGGTGCGGTCAGCCCAGAGTGAAAGCGGGACTACTGACTGTAAGTTACTGGTAATTGATGATAATGAAGAGATCAGAAATATCCTTGTGGATATTTTCTCTCCATTGTACACGGTTGAAACTGCAAGTGATGGCAAGGAAGGATACGAGAAAGTAAAGGTGATGCAGCCCGATCTGGTTATTTCGGATATCATGATGCCCGGAATGCCCGGAACAGAGTTATGTGCCAAGATCAAGAACAATATAGAAACCTGCCATATACCTGTCGTTCTTCTGACTGCCCTTAGTGCTCCCGAACGTGAGTTGGAAGGATTGAGAATTGGAGCGGATATTTATGTGGTGAAGCCATTTAATATGCGGCGGCTGGTGATGCAATGCAATAATCTCATTAATACCCGCAGACTTTTACAGAATAAATATGCCCATCAATTGGATAGCAAGGCGGAGAAGATTGCAACGAACGAACTCGACCAGAAGTTTATCGAACAAGCTACTCAAGTGGTGGAAGATAATATGGAAAATCCCGAATTCAGTGTAGATGCTTTCTCACGGGAGATGGGGGTGGGGCGTACTGTCTTATTTCAGAAGATAAAAGGTATCACGGGAAGTACACCAAATAATTTTATCATGAATCTCCGTCTGAAAAAGGCTGCGTATTTTCTGCTGAATGCTCCGGAGATGAACATTTCGGATATTGCTTACCGGTTAGGATTTGGAAATCCTCAATACTTCAACAAATGTTTTAAAGAACTTTTTGATATAGCTCCTACACAGTATAGGAAATCTCATGATGCCCCTTCCGATCCCTCTGTAAGGTGATTAAAATAAGTCATCTGAATTTTTAGACTAGATAAAACGAACAATTCGATAGGGTGCAATATGCTCAAATGCGATACTTTTGTGGCGTTGGATCATGCCAGCTTGTACTTGAGTTTTCTTTAATTAGGTGTGTCCGCACACACTTTTATTTAGCAGACCGGGTATTGTATAATCTTTATTCTAATATAATAATTATTGTATAGTATTATGAAAGACGATTACTTATGTAATAAATAAAAGATAACATCTTACGGGAGAGAGCCAATGTATTTCTCCTAATTAATTAAGTAGTGAGTAAAACCTTGATAATTAACCAATTTAATTTTATTCTAGTTATGAAAAATTTGCAGAGTAGGACAAAAGTGCGATTGTTGCAGTCGTTTCTTTTGATTTCCTTGAGTCTCCTTTTCCTTGTCCATCCGGCTTATGCTCAAGGCGGGTTTGCAGTAAAAGGAGTTGTTGTGGATAAAACAGGATTTCCTTTGCCTGGCGCTAATGTGATGGAGAAAGGAACATCTAATGGGACAATTACGGATTTAGATGGTAATTTCTCATTGAATGTTTCAAAGAAGGGAGTTACTTTGACTGTATCATTCATGGGATATACCCCTAAAGAGGTAGTAGTGAAAGATAAAACAATGAATATTACGCTTGAAGAGAACTCTAAGTTACTGGACGAAGTAGTGGTAGTGGGTTACGGTACGATGAAAAAGCGTGATGTGACGGGAGCTATTACTTCCATCTCAAGTGAGGCTATTGAGCAGAAAATGGCTACTAATGTTTTTGAAGCACTGCAAGGTACTACTGCCGGTGTACAGGTAGTGTCAGGTTCGGGACAGCCCGGTGAGTCTTCTTCTATTAAAATTCGTGGTACTTCCACTTTCTCCGCCGAAGGAGTGACTCCTCTTTATATTGTAGATGGTGTGCCTTTGGAAAGTATCGACGGTATCAATACCAATGATATTACTTCTATGGAGATTTTGAAAGATGCTGCTTCTGCAGCTATCTACGGTTCCCGTTCGGCTAACGGTGTGATTATTATCACTACCAAGAGCGGTCAGGAAGGTAAAGCCCGTATTGATATCAAGTATAATCACTCATGGGGTACATTGTCTCATAAGGTGCCACAGGCAAATCGCAAAGAGCGTCTGTTGTACGACCAGTACCGCAAAGAGTATTTTGAAACATACGGCGGAGGTAATCCTGACGAAAGTAGTGATATACTGAATGATCCGTTGAACTCTTTCTTCAATGTAGACAATGATTATCTGGATATGATTACGAGCACTGCGCAGAAAGATCAGGTGGATATCAGCGTAGGTGGCGGTACGAAGAAACTGAAATATTTCATCAATACCGGTTATTATAACGAGAAAGGTATTATTTCCAATACCGGTTTTCAAAGATTAAATACTCGTATCAACTCCGATTATTCACCGACAGACTGGATGAATATGGGTAGCCGTATTTCTTTGACTTATTCTAAGAAGAAAGGTCTGAATGAAGGTACATTATTGAGTGCGGTATTGACTCGTCGCCCTTATTTCAATACTTATTATCCGGATGGCTCTTTGGTTGGAGTGTTTAATGGTCAGAAGAACCCTATTGCACAGGTTAATTATACAACTGACTTTACAGACTCTTATAAGGCGAACTTTTTCCAGTTCTTTGAAATCAAATTCAACAAATATCTGAAGTTCAGAGCCAATATCAATGCCAACTTCTATCTGGACAAGCGCAAAAAACTCGAACCGAGTCTTATCACCGATGAATGGCAGAAACAGAATAAGGGCTATTCTTATAATTACTTGAACTGGAACTGGATGAATGAAGATTTCATCACTTATGCACGTAAGATCAAGGGACATAATTTCAGCGCAATGGTGGGTGTCAGTGCTCAACAATGGCGTTATGAAAATGAAACCTTTGTAGGTTTGAATTCATCCACCGACTTTATTTATACGATGAATGCCTTTGCTGCTAATTTGGATTTGTCTTCTACGGGATCTACCTTGAGCAATCACTCCATGGCTTCTGTCTTTGCACGTGTGACGTATGATTATCTGGGAAAATATCTGTTTACAGCGAATATGCGTCGTGACGGTTCTTCCCGTTTCGCGAAAGAAAACAAATGGGGAAATTTCCCGTCAGTGTCAGTGGGATGGCGTTTCTCTGATGAGAAGTTCATGAAGTTCTCGAAGAAATTCCTGGAAGATGGTAAGATACGTGTAAGTTATGGTATTACGGGTAATGAAGCGATCGGAAACTATGACTATATTTATTCTTATTCTCCGAATTCTATCTATGACGGAGTGGGTGGTGTTATTCCGACCCGTATCGGTAAAGACAACCTGAAATGGGAGGAAACCAAACAGTTCAACCTTGGTTTGGACTTGAATTTCTGGAATAGCCGTTTGACGATTACTGCCGATTACTACGATAAATATACAGACGGTCTGTTGGCAAACTACCAATTGCCTAAAGAATCCGGTTTTGCATATATGAAGACAAACGTCGGTGAGATGAGTAACCGCGGTTTTGAAATTGCCGTTACCGGTGATATTATCCGCACAAAGGACTGGAAGTGGAATGCTTCTTTCAATATCTCCAGAAATATCAACCGCATTGAGAAACTGTCTGAAGGTAAGGCATATATGGAAGGTGATATCTGGTGGATGCAAGAAGGCGGCCGTGTAGGTGACTTCTATGGATTTAAAAGCGCCGGTATCTTTGCTTACGACGAATCGAACGCTTTTACAGATAAATGGGAACAACTGACTCCGGTATTTGAAAATGGTGTATTCCAATACAAGTATTTATTGAATGGAAAGGAATATGCAGGTGATATCCGCCAGAAAACGTTACCGAACGGCAAACCGTTCCGTGGTGGAGATTACAACTGGGAAGAGCCGGAAGGAACTCGTGATGGTGTGATTGATGATAATGACCGTATGGTGATTGGTAATGCCATGCCTGATGTGACCGGTGGTTTGAATACAACCGTGACTTGGAAAAGCGTAAGCTTGTATTTGGGATTCTATTATTCTTTGGGAGGACAGATTTATAACGCTGCCGAACATAATCGTAATATGTTCAAATATACCGGAACCACTCCTTCACCGGAAGTCATTCATAATATGTGGTTGCATCCGGGCGATCAGGCCATCTATCCGCGTCCGTATAACGATGATTTCAACAATGCGCGTATGGGTAACTCGTTCTATTTGGAAGATGCTTCATTTATCCGTTTGCAGAACGTACGTATAGCCTATGATCTTCCTGAAAACTGGATAAAGAAGCTGATGTTGAAGAATATAAACATCTACGCTTTTATAAATAATGCATTGACATGGACCAACTATTCGGGATTCGATCCTGAATTTTCTACAAGTAATCCTTTGCAGGTAGGTAAAGACTCTTACCGTTATCCGAGAAAGAGAGAATATGGTATTGGTTTTTCTGCTAACTTTTAATTGAAAATATCGTATGAAGAATATAAAATATTTTGTTGGAGCTGTATGCCTGGCTCTATCATTGAATAGCTGTTCAGACTTTCTGAATGAGGAACCGGTGAGTGAAATCCCGGCAGGTGACATGTGGCAGACTGCTCGTGATGCTAAGGCAGGTATAAATGAAATCTACGGATTGCTGCGTTCCACTCTACGCGAGAATTATTTTTATTGGGGTGAATTCCGTTCGGATAACGTAGCTCCCGGAGCACCGGTGATGGCCGATCAGGCACGTGTGATTAATAACCTGATGTCTACGGACGAGAAATGTGCGAAATGGACAACCTTGTATCAGATGATTAACCAGACCAATCTGGCCATCAAATATGTTCCTAATATCAGTATGCCCGACGTGGCAGACCGCAACGATTACCTCGGACAAGCGTATGCGCTACGTGCTTTGGCCTACTTCTATGCTATCCGTGTCTGGGGAGACGTACCTTTGTTTATAGAACCTACTGAAAAGTATTCGGAGGCTATTTACAAGGACCGTACAGATAAGAATTATATTCTGGAACATGTTATTCTTCCGGATCTGAAGAAAGCGGAGAGTCTGATTAACCGTAACAAGAATTTTGAACGCAAACGTATTTCTATCTGTGGCGTATGGGCTATCATGGCAGACGCCTATATGTGGGCTGAAGAATATAATCTGGCCGATCAGACCATTGATAAGATGGCAACTATTGCTTCCAAGAAAGGCGGTCGCTTTGTGGACTTCGAACCTAACATTGCTACTTGGCATACCATGTTCACGGAAGAGCTGACCAATAAACCGTCTGATGATACACCGGAAAATGATGAATATAACTCCAGAGAGTTTATTTTCCTAGTTCATTTCAACATGGATGAAGTCGGCACGAATGGTTATAGTTATATGTATCAATGGTTCTCCGGTTCAGGAAACCGTGCGGCGGTTATGTCCGACAAGTTTATGAGCATCTTTGATGAAAAGGACATGAAAGGTGATTTGCGCAAAGATTATATGGTGAAGTATTACCAGAATGGAAATGAATTGCGTAAATATATGGCGGGTGATATTAGTAATTCTTTGAATAAGACTTGCGAGGTTGCTTATCCGATCTATCGCTATACAGATATGATGTTGCTTCAAGCAGAAGCTCGTGCTCATCAGGGTAAATGGGGTGAGGCTTTGGAACTGGTGAAATCTGTACGTGACCGTGCCGGATTGAACACGCTGACTGAAAATGATTTTGCTTCAGAAGAAGAAGTCGTTAATTATATTTTGCGTGAACGCCAAGTGGAATTAGCTGGTGAAGGACGTCGCTGGTTTGACTTGGTACGTACCGGAAAGTGGAAAGAAGTGATGAAACCTATCAACGGAATGGAGCAGGACGGTAATGAACTTTTCCCGATCCACTATTCACATATTCTGGAAAATCCGAAGATTGTGCAGAATACGTATTATGGCAATACTAACAACTAAAAAGATAGAAACGATGAAAAAGACAATATTATATAAGGCTCTTTTCTTTTGTTGGGCCATTCTGGCGTTGACCGGTTGTGATCTGGACTTACAAAAGAACTATGACTATGAACCGTCGGTGGATGATCCGTATGTAAAAGTGACAGCGTGGGAATATTTCCAAGATCACAAAGATATGTTCTCGGAGTTGATAGCAGCTATTGAGTATACAGGTCTGAAGGATTATTATACCCAGACTGATAATAAATATACTTTTCTGGCTTTGAATAATACAGGTATGCAGCTGTATCGGGAGAATGAATTTGCAGGTGCGGCATCCATTACAGATTGTGATAAAGAGAAAGTAACGAACATGTTGCTTTATCACATTGTAGACGGTGAATATAGTTCTTATGGACAGTTGCAGGTGGAACCTATGTTCGTATTGACGATGCTGAAAGGAGAGAATGGGCTGATGACAATGTCTGTATGGAAAAATCCCTGGCAGGCTGCAGTCGGTAAGATTCTGGTGAATCAGACCGGAAGCAACGGGAAATCTCCACAGCGTCAGGCTAAGACCAGCAACATTCTGCCAACGAATGGTGTGATTCATATATTTGAGAACTATTGCAAATATTCCAAATAACCACAGTTAATTAAAAAGAGAACTAATTATGATTCGTAAAATATATACCTTATTAATATTAGGACTTTGCCTGGGCTTTGCTGCCTGTAGCGATGATAATGATGGTCTGGATCCTAATGCGGCTGCTCCTGTGATTAAATTCCCGATGGAACAACTGGATGTGGATTTAAATAAAGTGGATAATTTGCCGGTAGTGGCTGTCATTAAGTCGCAGGCCGGACTCCGGAGTGTGACAATGAAATTGCAGACGGTAGAGGGAGTGACCGAATATAAAACGGTGACTGAATTCTTTAATCCCAATTCTTACAGCTTGTCTGAGAACTTGGAATATAATGCTAACTACGAAGCCTTTATCATTGAGGCTACGGACAAATTGAACCATGTGACGAGTGGAACTTTGCCAATTGCTGTTACCGATGTAATGGCACGTCCTGTCATAACATTCGATCCGGAAGAGATTGTATATGATGAGATGGATGAAAATCCGGTAATTCCCCGTACCACTTTCAAGGTTGTTTCGGAAGCAGGTTTGAAAGTAGTGGAAGTATATCTGGTATCTGCAACCGGACAAGAATCGAAAGGAAGTGTGGAACTGAATGGTAAGAAGGATTTCTCGTATGACGAGATGATTAATTACAAAGAAGGTGATAAAGGTTTCAAGGTAAAAGCAGTGGATATATATGATAATGTTACTATTTCAACTTTACCAGTGGAATACAAAACAGTTCCAATACCTGTATTGACTTTGTCAGAGAAACCTATTATAGCTAGTACGGATGCAAAACAAGAAGTACCTGTAAAAGTAGAGTCTGTACGTGGTATTCATGAAGTGATAATTTATCGCATTGAAAACGGACAGGAGATTGAAGCTTTACGTGAACAAAAGAATGGTGAAACGCATCTGGATTATGCTCCGAAAATAACTTTTACCGAAACGACGTCTAAAATTAAAGTGGTGGTTTCTGATGGAAGAATTGGAAAAGAAGCAACCGGAACAGTGAAAGCATATGTAAATATGGATGTTGCTACAGTGAATATATCTAGTAAGACTTTTGCAAATAGTGCACACGAAAAATATCCGGATGCCTATGGTCTGTTGTCCTTCAAAGATTTGAAAACTTATTCTATTGATTATGCATTAACCGGTGCAGACAATGCAAAGAATGTCGATTTGAAATTCTATTGTATGGGAAAAGGTTCAAATGTTGATTCAGAACCTCGTCTGTATTCTATAAATGCTGCAAAATCGGAAGAATATAAAGGGTCTGGTGGAGCAGCTTTGAATACCGCAGCTGTAAAGAATAAGACTACGATGGCCAAATTGCCTAATTTTGATTTTGACAATGCAACTGTTGCTTCCATAGCTTCTGAAATATCAGCCAGTTTGATTGTGAAAGAAGATCTGATGCCGATAGCAGAAGGGGATATTATCGCCTTTAAAACTGCATCGACTTCTGCAGCAGGAGGAAATAGAATCGGAGTAATGCGAGTTGTTAGCATGACGCCATCTACCGGTGAAGGTGTATTGAAGCCCGGAGATACAACAGCTCGTGTATTGACCGTTGAAATCAAATTTCCCCAAAAGAAATAATGCTGGGTAATGCTACTTACCGCCTGAAGTATGAATAGAAAATTTCTTTTCGATTAAGACTAAACTTTCATTTCATTAGAAGTAAAGTTATTGTCTATCGGATACAAACTATAAACGAAGCTTCCGTTTTTATAAATGCAAGTTGCGTTTTTAAAAACAAAGCTTGCAATTATAAAAACAAAGCTTTCGTTTATAGTTTATAATAAGGGTAAAGGAAGTTTGCAACAAGGGTAAAGGAAGTTCTCTCCTAGTAGAGAATAACTTTTCTATTAATAGCCAATGCGAGAGTTAGTAATAACTATCCGGTGAACCGTAGAGTATACGAAAGATGCGACTGATAACAAGCACGATGGTTAATAAGTAGTGTGTAATAGCTGAAAGTGATATGAGAAAACAGATATATGGGTATTTCCTCTTTTTATCTTTAGTCGGATGGATGTGTTTGGCGGCTGGCTGTTCCTCCTCTGACGAAATAGAACCTTTGACACCGGAAGGAGGGGACACTCCTCCGAAAAAAGAGGAATATACTTTTGTGAACGTGGAATACCGGAAATGGCAGAACGGAACTTTCCAAGCATGGACAATGGCAGACTCGAGGGAAACCCGAACCATTGATCATATGAATTGGTATGCTCCCTCTTCGGATTATAGCCGGACTGCCTGGGGAGGACGGATAGGCCTGCAACCATCTTCTGTGGTTGGAAAAGAAGGCTTTTTTCGAGTGGCTAGTTGCGCAGGACGTTCTTATTTGCTCGACCCGGATAATGGAGCTGTTGTTATTCATGGAATTCAGCATGTCCGTCCGGGAGAATCTACTGCACATAAGAAGGCTTTCAGCACTCGATATGGTAGTGAAGCACGATGGAGTGAAGAGACAGGTAAACTGATTGCGGACAATCATATAAACTATATTTCGTATGGATCGAACCGCATCGAAGCATTTCCTGCAGCAGTACGCAATAACCTGCTGACACCTAAGACGCAAAAGATTGCTTATGCGGAGAATCTGTATCTGCTTCGTTCGTTTATGTGGGATATGAGTAAGAATTTAGGCTATACGTTTGATGATGACAAGTACAATCGCCTGGTTCTTCTTTTCGAACCGACGTTTGCTGCTTACATAGATCATCTTGTACAGGAAAAGACTGCTTTATTTGCCGGTGATAAGCATTTTATCGGTTTCTATCTCGACAATGAACTACCGTTTGCCAGCTATCAGAATGCTGATCCCTTACGAGGGATCGATCTGAAACATTTCCTATCCTTACCCGAACGCTATAAAGCAGCCCGGGAGTATGCAGAAAAGTTTATGCGGGATAACGGCATAGCCTCTGCCGGAGCGATAACCAAGAAAGATCAGGAAGACTTTCGGGGGATGGTTGCCGATCATTATTATCAATTGACTACCGCAGCCGTCAGGAAATATGATAAAGAGCATTTGATTTTGGGAACACGTCTGCACGATTGGAGTAAATATAATCAGAAAGTAGTGGAAGCGTGTGCCCGTCATTGCGATCTTGTTTCCATTAACTATTATGCGCGTTGGCAACCGGAAACCGATTTTCTGGCAAACCTGAAAACCTGGTGTGGAGCGAAACCTTTTTTAGTTTCGGAATTCTATACGAAAGCAGAAGATGCCAGTTATCAGGGAACTGGATATGCCAATACCGAAGGAGGTGGATGGCTGGTGCATACACAAAAAAATAGAGGTGAGTTTTATCAGAACTTTTGCCTTCGTTTGCTGGAAACCCGAAACTGTGTGGGCTGGGTACACTTTGAGTATAATGACGGCTACGATTCTGATGGAAAAGCTTCCAATAAAGGAGTGGTGTCCATCGAATATGAACCTTATGGATCTTTCCTGTCGCAGATGCGGCAGTTGAATCTTGCAGTTTATTCATTGATCGATTATTATGATAAAAAATCGGTTCAATAGATTAATGGAAACTTTAAAAAGACAAATTGAATATTTAGAATTAAAATAGTTATGACCATGAAGAAGTTTAGTTTATTGGCAATCCTTTTAGGATTTAATATAGCTTTGGGAGCATGTTCCGATGATGATGCCGCTCCTGTAGTACAAGATGAAATCTTTCAACTTCCGGAAAAAGCTTATGTGCTGGCGGAGCAATCCAGACGGGCTATTGTCATCAGAGATGCGGAAACGCATCGCAATATTTGGAGTTGGGATCCTTATACTGCCTGTGTGCCTGCTGCCCAACAGGGTTGGTTTGTCAATCCGAGCGAAGTAAAACCGGTTTTCAATAGACGCTATATTTTAATGACTGCCTCCGGCGGAGCTGTGGCTTTAATCCGTTTGTCGGATCATAAATTAATGTTCTATGCAAATTGCGGACAGAATCCTCACTCCGCGGAGGTATTACCCGATGGAAATATTGTGACGGCAGAATCAAAATCCGGTGAAATCAATACCTTTGTGGTTGACACGGTTAAGGTATTGGGAGCAAAGGCTAATACGGTGAAATTGGGTAATGCGCATAATGTAGTCTGGGATAAGAAGAGATCATATCTTTATGCAACAGCTACCATGACGGGAGGAGTGACTGCATTATTCCGTTTTAAGTATGATGGTAACCGGAGTAATCCGAAGCTGACCAATCAGACTCGTATCTATACATTCAGCAATGAATCGGGCGGGCATGATTTATTTCCGGTATATGGCGAAGAAGATAAATTATGGCTTACTGCGGCTTCGGCTGTTTATAAGTTTGATCTGACTGGTGTTACGGATGCCACGACCAATGAGTCGGCCGAACCGACCTGCGAGAAAGTGTATAGCATAGCCGATATAAAAAGTATCTGCAACGGACCGGATGGAATCCTGATGTTGAAACCGACTGAAGAGTGGTGGGCAGAAGGACTTGTAAATGAGAAGGGAGAAGAACTTTTCAGAATGGACGGAGCCAAGATTTATAAAGGCCGTTGGATGATAGACAATACCTTCAGTTATCCGGAAAAGCATGATTTCGTGTTGGGTGAGGATTGATTAAGTATCACGGAAGATTGATAGAGTATATAAGTTGAATAATTAAGTTTGGAACAATGAGGAAGCTTCTTCTATTTTTATTGGTATCTATCGCATTGCCGGCTTTGGCGCAGAATGGAAAGAAAGTGTATGCCGACTTTCACGGTGTACGCTATACCCGGCAGCATGACGGAAAGTTGGGCCGTTGGGAGATGTATGCCAATACGGAGAAATCAAGTACCGGAAGAAAGTCGCTGTGTTATAATGCCGACCTGATAGACAGTGAAGGGCGGCATGAAATAGCGGCAGTGGCTTATCCGCAAGTCGGAATGCAGTCCAATCTCGATCCCGATTATATCGAATATCAGATTTTGTCTGCGAAAGCAGCCAAGATAGATGGATTCTTTATTGAATGGGGATTCAAGCCTCACGAAAATGACATCTTGTTGCGTGAGATGCAGAAAGTGGCGGCGAAGTATGACTTTGAGATCGGGGTAAACTGGTGTGACGGTTGGTTGTATTATGACTGGATTACTAAACTTTATCCGGAAATCAATACCCGTGAGGCAAAGACTGAATACATGGCTAAATGTTACCAATATTTGGTAGATAGCGTCTTTACTGGTCCTACAGCTCCTATGGTGAAGGGAATGCCTGTTTTTTATCATTTCGGTCCCGGAGCGAAGGTGGATGAATATAAGAAAGTATTATCACTGGCGAAGTTACCGCAAGGAATGAAGCAACCGGTTGCTTTACGCCGTTGGGCGGATTGGGGAAAACTGGAAAACGATAAATATATCCCCGTCACTCGTAGCGATGAAATGGATGCTTGGAAAGAAGTGGGAGAAATTCCGACTGCATGGCTTCCTGCCCGTGTCCGTACAAGAGATCAGGCACATGCCGAATGGGATAATTACGCCACACAGGATGATGTTATCGAGTTTATGAAACCTTTCCGCGATTCTATCTGGCATAGTAACAATCCTGCATATACAATAAAGTCGGGATTTGCCATGCCGGGGATGGATAACCGGGGGTGTGCAGGCTGGGGACGCGGACACTTCTATTATATTCCTCGCAACAATGGAGAAACCTACCAAAGTATGTGGAAGTTCTGTATGGCGGAGAAAGACAGCTTGGATATGATGTTTATTGCTTCGTGGAGCGACTATACCGAAGGACACGAAATAGAGCCAACCATTGAAAACGGCGACCGCGAATTGCGTACTACTTTAAAATATGCGGCAGAGTTCAAAGGTGAACAGGCGGATGAACGTGGATTAACCTTGCCTTTGATGCTTTTCCGTTTGCGAAAAGAAGCCCGTTTCTTGGAAAAGACAAAGATGGACGTATCCGGTTGTCATCGTTCCCTCGATAAAGCAGCATTGTTAATCAGTCAGGGACGTTATCCGGTGGCGATAGGTTTGTTGTCGCAAATAGAAAATGATGTCAAGACGGCAAAGTCGGCTTTAACGGTTGAGATGATGCGTTTGCGTGAGTCGGACATGAAGATTCAGGGAAAGCGGAAATCCGGTGGCTACAGTGCCGAAGAGACTCTCTCTATCTCTTTGCCTAAAGAGTTGGTTTCCAAACTACAAATGAATAACTATGTAGGATATCTCTATTTTGAGTATCTGGATAAAGGAAATGAATCTCTTTTTATACGTTCGTCTACGCTGCGTGAACCGAAAGAGCCGTTTAAAATTGTATCCCGGATACGTACCGACAATACGGGCGAGTGGAAAAGCGCAAAAGTAGAATTGTATAAGGATAATATCGTGAATGGATTCAATATGCCTACTTTTTATTTAAAAGGAAATGTCGTAGTCCGTAATTTGTCATTGGGTTATACGATCTACACAGTCAAATAAATGCATGGATGAAGAGCTTAAATAATTGGTTATTAGTTTTATTGGTACTATCCTGCTTCGGCTGTTCCTCTCCGGTTCATGAGGATGGCAGAGGATGTGCTTTCGTATCTGACAGTATTCAATATCGGGTTGAGTTTATGTCGGCGGGATGCGTACGGATTTTGTCTTTTCCCCAAGGTGATACGTTGATAACAAAAAGATTGGTGGTCGATGCGGAAAAGCCGGCTTTCAAAGACTATAAATGGGAAGATACGGGACAGAAGCTGGTTTTTCGCACCCGTGAACTTTCCGTAGCTTTTGATAAGGCAGATGCGGCTTTCACTTTTCAGGAAATATCCACAGGTAAGTTGTTACTAAAAGAGAAAGGGGATGGAAAGGCACGGAACTTTAAACGTTCGGTTGCCGGAGGTGAACAATGTCTCGAAGTCACTCAATGCTTTGTTCCTACCGAGGATGAGGCTATTTACGGGTTGGGACAGTATCAGAACGGAATCATGAACTATCGGGGGAAATCCGTACTTCTGTTGCAGGCCAATATGGATATTGTCAATCCGTTCCTTATTTCGACCAACGGATACGGTGTCTTATGGGATAATTATTCTTCTACGAAGTTTGAAGATACGAAGGAAGGCTACTCGTTTACTTCCGAAGTAGGTGATGCTTCCGACTATTATTTTGTCTATGGCAAGAATATGGACGAAGTCGTTGCCGGTTATCGGGAATTGACGGGGGACGTGCCGATGTTTGGAAAATGGGTATATGGCTTCTGGCAGTCCAAAGAGCGTTATAAGTCGTTCGATGAATTGAAGGCAGTCGTTAAAGAATACCGTAAACGGGGAATTCCGTTGGATAACATTGTGCAGGACTGGGAATATTGGGGAGACAAACCTCATTGGAACAGCCTGACTTTCCATCCGGCAAACTTTAATCATCCCCGTCAGGTTATTGATGAACTGCATCAACAGGACCATGTTCATTTTATGCTTTCCGTATGGCCAGGATTCGGACCGGAAACGGCTGTCTATCAGTCTTTGGATTCTATCGGTGCATTGTTTAGTGAACCTACATGGGCAGGCTATAAGGTTTTTGATGCCTATAATCCTGTTGCACGGGATATCTTCTGGCAATACCTCAAGAAAGGACTCTATGATATGGGCGTGGATGCCTGGTGGATGGATGCAACGGAACCTTCTTTCCGGGACGGATTCACACAGTTGAAACAGGAAGAAAAGACCAAATCGGCAGGTAATACTTATCTGGGTAGCTTCCACCGTTATCTGAACACCTATTCTTTAGAGATGCTGAAAGATTTCTATCAACGCCTACGAGCCGAAAGCGATCAGAAACGAATATTTATCCTGACTCGCTCCGCCTTTGCCTCGCAACAACATTATGGTACGGCTGTCTGGTCGGGTGACGTTTCGGCTTCATGGGAGAATATGCACAAACAACTGGTTGCCGGCTTAAACTTGTCTATGTCTGGTATTCCGTATTGGACTTCCGATACGGGAGGATTCTTCGTCACAGAACGGGATGCGAAATATCCCGACGGACTGAAAAGTAATGATTATAAAGAGTTGTATTCCCGTTGGTTCCAGTTTAGCGCATTTACTCCTATCTTCCGTGCTCACGGTACGAACGTGCCGCGTGAAATTTGGCAATTCGGTGAAAAGGGGACATTATTCTATGATAATCAGGTGAAATATATCCATCTGCGCTACCGTCTGTTGCCTTACATTTACTCAATGTCTCATCAGGTAACCGCCAATAACTATACCATGTTGAGAGGCTTGGCAATGGATTTCACAACAGATACCCGGACTTTTGATATTGATAATGCCTATATGTTCGGTACTTCCTTATTGGTGCGTCCGGTATTTCGTCCGCAATCGGAAGAAAAGAACGTCAGCATTTATCTGCCGGAACACAGCGGTAAATATTGGTATGACTTCTGGACCGGAGAAGCTTTTGAAGGAGGAAGAGAACAAATGCAGACAAGTATCCTCGATATACTTCCGCTCTATGTGAAGGCAGGTTCTATCTTGCCTTTGGCAGAAGTAAAACAATATGCGATGGAATATCCCGACCGTGAATTGGAACTGCGTATCTATGGAGGAGCGGACGCTTCTTTTTTATGGTATGAGGATGAAGGTGATTCCTACCGCTATGAAGAGGGTGTATGTTCGAAAGTGCCGGTGCAATGGAAAGATTCGGAACGGACATTGACTATTGGCCTGCGTGAGGGAACTTATCCCGGTATGCCGGAACAAATAAAAGTGCATATGAAATTATATCTGCCTGAAGGTGCTGCTTTTGAGAGTAAAGAGTGTGTCTACACAGGTAGAGAGGTAAAAATAAAGTTTTAATTAGATGCATATATCGATTATGAAGAAGTTTTTCTATATCTTTATTCTATTGCTTATTGTGGGATGGGCGCAGGCGCAACAACGCGTGGTATACACAATCAACGACGGATGGAAATTTACAAAAGGATCTCCGTTTGAAGCGCAGCTGGCCGGCTGTGACGACTCTTCTTGGGAGACGGTCAATATTCCTCATACATGGAATGATAAAGATGCCGACGACGAAACTCCGGGATTTTATCGGGGGCCGGCTTGGTATCGGAAACAATTATTTGTAGACAAAAGCCAGGAAGGACGTCAGGCAGTAATCTATTTTGAAGGAGCCAATCAGGAAGTGCAATGCTATCTGAACGGTCAGTTCGTGGGAGAGCACAAAGGAGGGTATACCCGTTTCTGTTTTGACATTACTTCCCATTTGCGTTATGGACAGGAAAACCTGTTTGCCATTTATGTGAACAATGTCTATAACCCGAATATCCCGCCTCTGTCTGCCGATTTTACTTTCTTTGGCGGTATCTACCGGGATGTCTATCTGCAGTTTATGAATCCGGTGCACATTGCAACGAATGATTATGCTTCGTCAGGAGTTTATATCCGTACCCCCGAAGTGAACAACTCCGCAGCCTCGATAGAAATCACTACGTTACTGACGAATAATACACTCCAACCTGCTGAAATCAGGGTGGAAAATATAATCTGCGATGCGGATGGCAGGGAAGTGAAAAAGACTCATGCGGAAGTAAAGCTGGCATCCGGCGAAACAAAGACGGACATCTCTAAAAAGATAAAAATAGATTCTCCCCGTTTGTGGGATATAGACGATCCCTATCGGTATATGGTATATACGCGTATTCTTGATAAGAAAAAGGGCGCTTTACTGGATGAAGTGGTGAATCCGTTAGGTTTGCGCTGGTTCAAGTTTGATTCGGAAAAAGGCTTTTTCCTGAATGGCAAAGGACGTAAACTGATCGGAACTGCCCGGCATCAGGATTATTTTCAGAAAGGAAATGCCTTGCGCGACGAGTTGCATGTACAGGATGTATTGCTGTTGAAAGAGATGGGAGGGAATTTCCTGCGTGTGTCACATTATCCCCAAGATCCTGTAATCATGGAAATGTGCGATAAACTGGGTATTGTGACTTCGGTTGAAATCCCCGTTGTCAATGCTGTTACGGAAACCGAAGAGTTTCTGCAGAACTCCGTTGAGATGGCTAAAGAAATGGTGCGTCAGGACTTTAATCGCCCTTCTGTTATGATTTGGGGTTATATGAATGAGATTTTCCTGCGTCGCCCTTATACCGAAGGCAAGCAATTGGAAAATTATTACCGCTTTACTGAAAAAGTAGCCCGTGCCTTGGAGGCGATCATCCGAGAAGAAGATCCTTCCAGATATACCATGATGGCTTATCATAATATGCCTCAATATTACGAAGACGCCCATCTGACCGAGATACCGATGATTCAGGGATGGAACCTGTATCAAGGCTGGTATGAACCGGATATCAATGAGTTTCAGCGTTTGCTCGATCGTGCCCATAAAGTATACAAAGGAAAAGTACTGATGGTTACGGAATATGGACCGGGAGTAGATCCGAGACTTCATTCCTACCAGTCGGAACGTTTCGACTTCTCACAGGAATACGGTCTGGTATATCATAAACATTATCTCCGTGAAATGATGAAACGTCCGTTTATAGCCGGTTCCAGTCTGTGGAATCTGAATGATTTTTATTCCGAATCCCGTGTAGATGCTGTTCCTCATGTAAACAATAAAGGAGTTGTCGGATTAGACAGGGAGAAGAAAGATGTCTATTGGTTCTATAAGACAGCTTTGTCACGTCGTCCGATACTTGTTATAGGTAATCGGGAGTGGAAAAGCCGTGGGGGAGTGGTGAATACTGCACAGAAAGAGTGTATTCAGTCTGTCCCTGTATTCTCTAATGCGGAAGAAGTTGAGCTGTTTGTGAACAACAAGAGTCTGGGAAAGAAAAAGGTAGAAGATAATTATGCTTTGTTCGACGTGCCGTTCGTTGGTGGAGAGAATCTGCTGGAAGCTGTTGCTGTGGCTAGTGGTCATAAATTGCGTGATATGCTCCGGATTCAGTTCCAATTGGTAGGTTCACAATTGAAAGATGAAGCTGTGTCATTCACGGAAATCAATGTAATGTTAGGTTCTCCAAGATATTTTGAAGACCGTTCGGCAAATGTAGCATGGATTCCCGAACAGGAGTATAAGCCCGGTAGCTGGGGATTTGTTGGCGGAACTTCTTATCGCCGCAAAACAGGGTTCGGCAGTATGCTTGGCTCGGATATTGATATTCACGGAACAGACATGAATCCGGTTTTCCAGACCCAACGTGTCGGAATAAAATCTTTTAAAGCTGATGTACCGGATGGAGAATATTCCGTATATTTGTACTGGGCAGAACTGGAGTCGGACAAAGAGCGGGAAGCATTGGTTTATAACTTGGGAGCTGACTCGGAACAGACATTTGCCGGAAACCGCAGCTTCGGAATTTCAATCAATGGAACAACCGTTTCAGATGATTTTAACGTAGCCCGCGATTACGGATATGCCCGTGCTGTTATCAAGAAGTTTGTGATAACAGTAAAGGATGGAAAAGGATTGAGTGTCGATTTCCATAAAAAGGAGGGAGAACCAATTCTGAATGCTATCCGTATTTATAGAAACTATTAATTATAAATGCTATCAATATGCTTAGGTCTATTTATTTACTGTCTTTTCTCCTCCTGCAATCCTTGTTTGCTTTTGCCGGGAATGTAAAGGAGAGTGTTCCGTCCTCTTTTGATTTGTATGTATGCATCGGACAATCCAACATGGCGGGGCGTGCAACATTAACTCCGGAAGTCATGGATACCCTTCAAAATGTGTATCTGTTGAATGATAAGGGGAATTTTGAACCGGCAGTAAATCCCCTCAATCGTTATTCAACAGTCCGGAAAGATTTGTCTATGCAACGCTTAGGACCAGCTTATGGTTTTGCCAAAGAATTGACGCGGAAAACGAAACGCCCTATCGGACTGGTAGTAAATGCACGTGGTGGTTCTTCTATCAACTCTTGGTTAAAAGGAAGTAAAGACGGATATTATGAAGAAGCACTCTCCCGGATTCGGATTGCGATGAAACAGGGAGGTGCTTTAAAAGCAATCCTTTGGCATCAGGGAGAAGCCGACTGCTCCAATCCGGAAGCGTATAAACAAAAACTGATTTCTTTGGTGAAAGACCTGCGGGAAGATTTGAATCTGCCGGAACTGCCGATTGTTGTAGGACAGATTTCTCAATGGAACTGGACGAAAAGAGAAGCAGGTACAGTCCCCTTTAATCAGATGATTAAAAAAGTTTCTTCTTTTATTCCCCATTCCGATTGGGTATCATCGAAAGGATTGGGATGGTATAAAGATGAGAAGGACCCTCATTTTAATACGGAAGCACAATTGTTATTAGGGAAACGTTATGCAAAAAAGGTACTGAAGTTCTATAAGCATCCATAGAATACCCTTTTTCGAAAGAATACAAAAGCCGGCTAATTCCTCATGAATCAGCCGGCTTTTGTATGGTGAATAACTAAATACTGCCTTGTTGATAGAAAATGACTATATGTAGTTAATTATCTTGTTATAAACAAATTAACCTGTTAATAACTTTGTTAATATCCTTGTTGATAACTGAAATGAGGTTGTGAATAAAGTCTGTAGAGAAGAGTCGTCATAAAAAAGAAGAACCGCATTTTGCGATTCTTCTTTTCTTTAGTTGCGGAGATCCGATTTGAATACTCTTTTCTTCGCTTCTATAAGGATCAGATTATCAGCTTCCTACATTATTCGTAATACGGTTATTTTATATTATATTGTCCCGATTTAGTCCCGGTAAACGTCTTAAAACATAATTACAACTTACTGATATTCATGTTTGTGTGTGTTTACCGATCTTTCCATTTCCCGCCTTTTATAATCGTCATCCGGCAGCTTCGGCCCTGTTGCCGTGGTATAACTCCAATCTAGCCGATAGAGTCGCATTTTCTTGTATAAGACGCTTAACCTCTTCTTTCAATTCTTTATTTTCTTCCTTTAAATAATTTGTTAAATTATCATCATTTGATGTTTTATCATCCGATGAAAGAAATTTTTCTCCCTCCCCTGTGATTATCCACATAATATTTACGTTGGGATAAGTGCGATAAATTTGTCGTAAAGAGTCACTTCCGATCTCTCCCGTGATTTTCCTTACAAACTCTCTGTTCTTACCTATTTCTTGCGAAAACGCATTTGTTGTAATGCCTAATGCGCTGCATAATTCAAAGAGTCTTTCTCTTACTTGACTGTCTTTTCCCATATATTTTTAATATAACGGATAAATTTATCCGATAAAATTTTGTTTATAGATAAATTTATCGCATATTTGCACCATGAATAACAAATTACTGCATCAAATATAACAAAAAGTTGCAGTACACACAATAGGGAAAATACCCTATGTCTATGTAAAATCTAAATATAAAATATTATGGCTGTAACTAAAAAGCATTACTCATTTACGCCTGGTACATTAAAAGTATCCAGAGAAGACTATCCGAAATTGAAAGATCAGCTTTATAGCTTCCTTGGTTGTTCGTCGGATCCTGAATATTATAGGAAAAAGAAAGACTATCTGA
This sequence comes from Bacteroides sp. D55t1_190419_B8, assembly GCF_015558905.1. Taxonomy (NCBI): domain Bacteria; kingdom Pseudomonadati; phylum Bacteroidota; class Bacteroidia; order Bacteroidales; family Bacteroidaceae; genus Bacteroides; species Bacteroides sp. D55t1_190419_B8. The sequence continues at coordinate 117,548 of NZ_JADMOU010000007.1, read as the reverse complement.
ATATACCGGCCCATATCAAAGAAGGAATAGAAAAGATCTTCTCTGAATTTGGGGTAGATGTTTCTGATATCTGGGAAATAAAAGGATAAGCTATGAATATACAGGCAGAATTAACCGAACGGGAAGAGGAAATCGCGGAAGTTATGGGACTAGGCGCTATTTCCCAGAAAGAAGCTGCTAACATTTTGGGTATTTCAATTAAGACGGTAGACAATACCTTGCAGAAGATCAAAGAAAAGGCCGGTATTAGCAAAGCTGCTGAATTGACAAAGTTCTGTTTTTGCCGGAAATTTAATATTCCCTTGTCTATGTGTGAACCGGTAAAACGGTTTGTGGCCGCTTGTTTTCTTTCCGTATTCATATTTGGCGAATATGTACATGCTAGTGATTTGTACCGTAGAACCACCAATACACGACGGGTACAGACGGAAGAAGTGGTAAGGTTAAGACGGACTGAAACTTAATACTCTGCCTAGTAGAGAAGCCAACGGACAATAATAAGGCATTAAACCGGTGACAGCCGAGAATAGATCGGCACCCCCTGGAATAGTTCAGCGGTAGAACAAAAATGCAGATGATATCGGGTGTTTACGTCGGTGGTTCGATCCCACCTTCCAGGACGTTACATAAAAGTGTAGAAGGCCAACGGACAATAACAAGGCATTAAACCGGTGACAGCCGGGAACAGACCGGTTATGTTTAACATTAAAAAATTCTATTATGGCAGGAAAAGCAAGTATTACAGCAAAAAAAGCGAAACTAGAAGTCTATAAAGATGGAAGTTTCCACAGAATCGACACTCTTAATTTTAGGCCGGGTGAATACCCGGAGTTTACAAAGTTCTTGGAACAAAATTTTTCCTTAGAGCAAGTACATAGTAACACTAGAAAGAAATCAGGTTTTTATCTGGTAAAAGTTGATCCAGATAAAAGAGAAGATCTTCTTAATATTCTTAGTAATGGCCTGGGAAGTACAGTAGATCTTAATTCGCCGTGTATTTATACTGGCACAAAAGATTAGCTATGGCACGGCATAGATGGACTTTATTACAGCCGACACCAGATCGAATACCGGGAGTCTATAAGGCTGAAATTTGCGTCAAATGTGGATGCGTTAAGCTCCACTTGTATTTAGGCCGGATCTACACTTCTTCTTATCTCCTTAATGGGAAAGAATTATCAAAACTACCTGAATGTAAATAGTGAAATTATGGAAACAAAAAAAATGTACAGCATGTGGCAGCGTATTGCCTATAAGTGAGTTTTCACACCACCCTAAGACAGCAGACGGATTATGTAACGTTTGCATGAGTTGTCGTTCTGCGAAGATCTCTAAAGGGAAAAAGAAACAGCAACCAGGGAGTAATCCCCAATTAGCGCAATTTAAACCGCGTGAATTGATGGATGAACTTAGGGCCAGGGGCTACAAGGGGACATTAACCTACGTGCAAGAGATCAAACTTTAAAAACTGGTTTTATGGAAAATGAAGTAGTAAAAAATAAGCTGGAAAAGCTTAAAGCGCTGAATAGCTCTTTTGTTGAAAAGAGAGATTTTCATAATAAAAAGATGATGCGGGCTAGAAAGTTTGAAACGAGCGATTTCCATTTGGAAAAATACAAGCTATATGATTCATTAAGCAGTAGAGCATCCGATATAGCTTATAATATTCGTAGGCATTTTTTATATGAAAAAAGAATTACAGATTGGGGGGATGCCGAAAGTATTAAGATGGATTATCGTATTCGGTTGAGTAAAAAAGCCGAAGGGCGAGAGAATTATCTAAATAAGCATAAATACGGGCTTTGGTTTTTGGGTAGCTCTTTAGGTGCTGATTATGGAGAATTTACTTGTGATAAATGCGGATGCACATTTTATCATTCACCTTCTGAAATAACACTGGCCGGTAAGGTTGTGTACAAATGTTGTTGCGGGCACTGCACCAATAGTATAATAAACAGAGATTGGGGGGAAGAACCTTATTTTTAATCAATCATTGAGCTATGGACGTACAGTTTAAAAGAACGATTAATACGGAAGAAGCTAGATCATATATGAAGCTAGCAGTTACAACCGAGTCAAAGGACAGGTTAAAGTACTATCTTGATTTATTAGGCTATCATCATATTACTTACAAGGTCGAGAAAATTAAACTTATGGGTGATACTTTTTCGGAAGTATGTGTATTGCCACATCATTATAAAGTTGCTATAAATATGTGGAGACAGACGATTGAAGCAGTACTGGATGAAACTGAAATATTTACAGATTAATAATCGAATAGGATGAAGCAATGTCGAAAGAAAATTTGTCCGGTTTGTGGGCGTAAGCTTTGGTTACATAGTTTTTATAAATGTGCTTCCGGGTATAGTTCACATTGTAAGGAATGTGTAAGGGAAGAAAAGAGGCAGGAGTATGCTAGAAACCGTAAAGTTCCTGATGGTTGCTTTTTCCATGAGGCAAAAGGGCGGCTAGTGGAACATAAGGGATATAGTACTCGGATTTTGTGGACGGGGAATATGCTTAGTTTATTGAAACGGTACTATCCAACTACCCGGAATGAGGAATTAGCTGAATTAATAGGGGTATCTCCTAGGACAGTTACGCGTAAAGCTCGCGAATTGGGATTAGTTAAGGATCCCGACTGGTTGAAAGAAGTGTATAACTACAATCGAAGGGATGCGCAAGCAGCTAGTAAACGTAAGGGATATCCTGGATCTTTTCAACCAGGTTGTAGGACTGGTGAGAAATACTGGTTTAAGAAAAAAATGAATAGATAATTTAATAATGAGCGAAAAATCAATATCAATTTCTAAGGAGCAAGTTATTTGGCTTAGAGAAATGTACGAAACCTACCGGGCATTACTGGAAGGGACTCCCGATGATGGAAATGCGGCGGAGCTAAAGCAAGTGAAAAAGCATGTTCTTCCGCTTATTAAGGAATTAGAGAAGATTACTAAATGACGTATAACAAATTAAAAAGGAATCAAATGATAATAGCGTGGTTCTCATGTGGTGTAACATCCGCAGAATATAAGGAGTAGAAAGTATGAGAGAAAGTATTTTGCCTGAAAGTAAGGGGGAAGAGCCTGTAAAGGAGGATCGCCGATTAAGAAACCTAAAGTATCAAATGAGAAAGAAAGGTTATGTTATCAACGACAAAGACCGTGTATGCGTCCTTGCTGATGAAGATAGACGATCTCCATTACAAGAAAAGAGAATTAAGACATTTTCTTTTCGCCTACAATATAAAATGCTTTAGTTAGTGGATATATCCCCAAAAAGATAGAAAAAAGTTTGTAACCGTGTAACTTTAGAAGTTATGATTAAAGTTAGTGACATTTATAGCAAAACGCATGATGGACTAGATATAATCTTAGATTATTATCCACAGGCCGAAGGATGCGTCGATAACAAAAAGAAATTTAAACGCCGCCCGGAAGAAGACGACGCTTCGGCATGTATCAAGAAATTCAAAGTAAATAACGACTATGAAGTCTATAAGGTAACGGACTTCGGGGATCAGTCTACAGCAATGTCCCCGGTTGATATTTGCATGTATGAAGAAGGTATCTCTTTTTCAGAAGCGATTTTTAAGCTGGCAAGTCGTTATAATGTGACTAACGAACTAAATAAGTCAGTCAATAAGCCGGATATCAGAAAGCGACCGGCTAAAGCTGACGAAAAGGAAGGATCCCGCTTCTTTGAACTTGAAAAAACATTCACGGCAGATCAACTTAAGATCATGGGCCCGCGCGTAAAGCAGGAACATATTGATCGGTTAAATTGGTACGTGGCAAAATCGATTTCTTATGTTAAGAATAGGGAAGTTACCACTAAATACACAACGCCTACCTATCCTATATTTATGCGTGAATGTATTGTACAGTCTAGTAATGATCCTGAAAAGGTTGTTAAGTTCTACAAGATATATGAACCGTTGAACCCGGATAAACAATGGCGTTTTAGTTATACCCCTGATGGGGTGAAGCCCAAAGAATTTATTAACGGTCTGGAAGAACTAAAGAAATTGTACCGGGAATATAATGCGAAAGAAGAAGCTTTATTTAAACAGGATCCCAAAAATGAGGATAAACCTTATAAAGAAAAAAAGCTGGAAGAAGCTTTCATTTGTTCAGGTGAACGTGATTCACTTTGTGTTGCTTCGCTTGGCTATTCTCCTTTGTGGTTTAATTCTGAAACCTACAAAGTAAGCCCGGAAGAGATTAAGGAAATATATAAGTATGTAGAGAAACTATATAATATACCGGATATCGATTCGACCGGTATAAGGAAGGCTACGGAATTAGCACTTAAGTATATGGATATCTTAACGGTCTGGCTACCTTCTTGGCTGACTACCTATAAAGATTGGCGCGGGAAACCACGAAAAGATTTCCGGGATTTCATGGAGTTAAGGCAAAAAAATGAAGATTTTAGGAACCTTCTTAAAATGGCTATGCCAGCCCGATTTTGGGAGATAACGCAAAACGAGAAAACCGGGAAGAAACAGTACGAAATAGATGCGGATTGCCTACATTATTTTTTGAAACTAAACGGATTTCATGCCTTAAGGGATGAAAATTCGGCTAATACTCAATATGTACGCGTAGTAGGACGGATCGTTTCGTCTATAAAGGGAAAGGATATAAGAACTTTCCTTCGCCAATTTGCGAGGGAACGTTATTTGGATCGGAATATTCGTAATTTGATCCTAAACTCGCCACGTATGAGCGATGGGGCATTGGAGAATCTGGACGAAATAACGCTGGACTTTACAAGTTATACCAGGAAGAGTCAGTATTTTTTCTTCCCTAATGCAGTATGGGAAGTTACAGGGGGTAAGATAGAAACCCAATTGGCGAACATGGGCATTACAGACCGCTATGTTTGGGAAGAAAATGTAATACCGCACAATGTTAAAGTATTGCCAGATATGTTTACGATAAAACGAAATAAGCTTTCAGATGGGACAGATGCTTGGGATATCGATATACACGAACATGCTAGTAATATTTTTCGATACTTAATTAATACGAGTAGAACACACTGGCGGAAAGAGCTTGAATATTCTCTGGATCACTTGGATAATGAGGAAGCGGATCGATATCGACTAGAACATATTTTTGATATTGCAGGGCCTAACCTGGAACCGGCAGAAATAGCGGAGCAAAAACAGAACTTGATAAATAAGATTTTTGCGATCGGCTATATTCTTCACCGGTATAAATCCCCTTCCCGTGCCTGGTCACCTTATGCGATGGATAATAAACTAGGAGAAGACGGGGACAGTAACGGAAGATCCGGAAAATCTTTTCTTTTTAAAACTTTCGATCACTTTATGAAGACTGTTAAGTTATCCGGCCGTAATCCTAAATTAATGGATAATCCCCACGTGTTCGATCAGATCACCCAACACACCGACTTTTTATTAATAGATGATTGCGATAGATATACTTCTACCGGTTTGTTTTACGACGTTATTTCGTCTGATATGACCGTAAACCCGAAGAACAATCAATCATTCAACATACCTTATAAGGATAGCCCGAAAATTGGATTTACAACAAACTTTGTGCCGGTGGATTTTGATCCATCAACAGAAGGAAGGTTGCTTTATATGGTATTTTCAGACTATTATCACCAACGTACACCGGATAATGACTATTTGGAAACAAGATCTATTCGGGATGATTTCGGTAAGAATTTGCTAACAGACTATAACGAGGAAGAATGGAACCAGGATATTAACTTCATGTTGCAATGTTGCAAGTTCTATCTTTCATTGATTGATGATTCAGTTAAGATACTGCCCCCAATGGATAACATCATGCGTCGAAAATATAAAGCTGATATGGGAGCCGGTTTTGAAGATTGGGCTAAAGGATACTTTGCCGAAGATGGGGATAAGGTTAATGTATTAGTTGATAGGCAATCCGCTTTTCAGGACTTTATAAACTTTTCTGGTATGCGTAAATGTACCATGCAGCGTTTTACGAAAGCTCTAAAAGGATTTGCGAATCTTACGCCTTATGTGAAATGTCTTAATCCAGAAGTTATGCGAAATAGTTCTGGACGTATCACCAGGAAGATAGACGGTAAATCCTGTGATATGATCTATATTCAGACTGTTAGCGCCACTGGAATTAATGATATGGAGATGGGGGAGAGTGAAGCAAACCGGACGCCTGCGCAGACAGTGATTGAAGGTTTTACCGATACAAAAACTGATTCTGGGAATGTGCCTTTCTAAATATAAACTAAAAAGCTACCAGGAATTTAGGGATTTGATGCAGGTGCCCGGATTCTATGAATTTGCTAAGCCGGTATACGACTTTTTGGAAGTGATGGAAGAAGGGACTATCTTCAATTTCGCTACAAAATGCCAGGACGAACAAAAACTGGAATGGTTTATTAAGATAGCATGTTTGTTTATATGGTGCGGGCATTTTGAGTATGAGTTTAACGATGATTTTACAAAGATAAGGCGTAAACGTCTTATGGAGATCGAAAAAAAATGGAAAGAAGAGTATTACGAAAGGTTACGAAACAGCTAACCATGTGACTACATTGCGTCCAGGACTGTAACGAAGGGTACAAAGTAAAGAGGTCAGATACGAAAGTGTCTGGCCTTTTTACTTGAAAAGCGCCCGGCGCCAGCCGCCCTGCCTTTCGGTTTCCCCTTACCCCTTCCCTTTTTACTACTAAAATTTTGTAACTCTGTATCCTATGTTTGAAAAAGAAGATAAGTAACTAATAATAAGAAAGATAATCGGTTTCAAATTTGGTTGCAAACTTGGTTACAAACTTGGTTACAAAAAAACAGTGTTTGTAACCTTGCATTTTGTGACGGTGGGAAATAGCCTGGTTACAAACTGTTTTTTCTCTTATTTTTTTGTATCATGGTTTTGTGACTAAATTAAAATATTGATATATAGTAAGTTAAGATAAGAAAGTTACAGGTTACAAAATTACAAAGATTTAGAGCGAAATTTGAAAAAACAGACGATTGAAGAGTATGTTTAACAAGCGGTAAATTTATCGCTTATTAAATAGTGTAAATATATTTATATTCTCCGTTATGGAATCAATGATTTAATTTATTGTATATATAATGCTGTTAATCAATATTTTATTTATATTTTTGTAGCAAAATTCAAATCATGGTAACAACGAAAATAACAATCGAGGCACATTTAGCGGAATATTGCTGGTCTAAATTTTCCGCAGATCCAGACGGGGCACCAGTGAAGTTTCCCGATAATTTGGATATCTATCATCTTATTTATGATTTGCTAGAAAAACGACCGATAAACAGTTCTAGGGATCAGGGTAATTTAGAAATTATATTGCCGGATCGTAGGGAAGGGGATCTGGCCGGTGGGAAATCCCCGGAACGTTTCAATTATCTAGGAATACGCAGTCAGAAAATACTTAATAAGAAAATAAAATTGATGATGCGTGCAGAACTTCACGATCTGATTGATGAAAATAAACACAAATTCGGGATCGATCAGATCCAGTCTGTACACTACTTTATGAAAAAATACTGCATTGAATCAATAACCGAAGAAGCATTGCAGAAGGATTACCAGCGATGGAGAGATAATATAAGACGTTCAAGTAAAAAACGTCCATACAAGAAAAAATAGAAGTTTTTTTCACCTACGAAGTGTATCTTAATGTCCTTTTTTTGCTGGAATTTTGCCGGAAAAATGCCGGAAAAATGCGGAGTAATTGAATATCAAATAGTTATATAGTATGAGAACAAAGAAAACACCTTATTCAGCAGCTAATTCGCTTCGACTGATACCGATAGGCAAAATAAATCGTTTTGCCCTAATTATGTCACGTGCTTTTGTTTCCTTCCAAAATGGAGATTATGAGATTCCAATCGTGCCAGGATCATTTACACCTGACATCCAACCGGAAGAAGCAGAAGGCGGCCTTATATATAATGTAGGGCATACGTTTAATGTTGCCCTGATCGATATAGCTAATGAACACTTGCTGGCTGCATTGAGCAAGCAAGAGTTAATCGCCATTTATACCAATGAAGCCGGTTGCGAAATTGTATCTGGAACACAACAAACACCCTTGGCGTTTACTTATGCAAAGGTAGCCGGGCAATATCAATGTAAACTAACCGGGATAATGTCACATTCAGAAGCCTTTTACAGTCCTTTCTAGCCCGCTTTTAAACGGTTTCTTTTGCAGAAAAAAGAAACCGTGGATAAAATTCAGCAGATTTTTAATGAGAAATGGGCGATCGAGGCAAAGGATTATCACCACCTTTTGTCACTTATCTTGCCTTCTATAAATAACGGTAACTTAGCAGCTATTGAACAGCATCTTTTGCAAAATAAGGTTACGGCTTATGCCGCTATGCCTTATGTGGCGGATCGATGGGAACTGGAAGACGCTTCGTTACCGGAAAATTCAGTCGTTATACTTACCTGTGATGGCGTTTTATATTCTTGGGAAACTTACCGTTTGGAACAATTTATTGCAAAAGCCCTAGCAAATCCAAAGATAGCCGGTATTGTCTTATTTGTAAACGGCCCTGGCGGAATGATTACCCGTGTGGATCTTTTGGAAAGAATGATCCGGGAATCTTCTAAACCAATTGCAGCATACATTACCGGTGTATGTGCTTCCGCGCATTTTTGGTTTGTGTCTGCATGTGGGCGGAAATTCGTTTCTTCCCCAATGGACGAAATAGGATCCTGCGGGATTATCTACACTTATCAAAGCTTTAAAAAGTATTATGAAGAGCTAGGCGTTGAGCTTAAGGATATTTATCCTGATAGTGCGGATCTGAAAAATAAAATGATTCGTGATATGGAAGAGAAACAGGATGATAGCCTTATTAAAGAGAAGCTTTCTTTTTATCACAATCTTTTTGCACAGGCAGTTGCCAGGAATCTGGGCATAAAATACGATCGAAACGATCCTCTTTTTCGTGGGCAAACCTATTTTGCTGATGTAGCCCTGGCAAATGGTTATGTAGATGCTTATGGTACGTTGGAAGATGCTATCGTATGGGTATTATCACAAGCGACACTAAAAAGGGCTAATGAGATAATTTAATATTCACTTTTTAATCAATTTGTTTTATGAAAAATCGTTTTTCACAATTCGTTCCGGCTGTAATGGCTATTCTGGGGATTAAGGACTGGAATAAGGACGCGGACAAAAAAAACGCTTTACTGGCAGAAGAGAAAGAAAAGCTTAAAAACATGGGCTTTAATGAAACTTTTCTCACTGGTTTTTGTGAAGCGTTAAGTAATGACTTCCCGGATGATAAACCGCAAGGAAGTACGGAAAATGGAACTGTTATCCCGGAAGATAGTGCTTCCAATGCAGTAATAAAAGGTTTGCTAGCTGATATTACAGCCAAATTAGCTACCGCGCAGGTAGAAATCGAAACTCTGGCTAAAGAAAAAGGAGAACTTTCTACGGAAGTAGCAGCTAAGAGAACAGAGATTACCGGTCTTAATCAAAAAATTAAAACGCTCTCTGATATGGCAGAACTGGACAAGGGAACCGGGGCACAAAACGGGACTATTATACCGGATGCTAAAAACATTGTTTTGAATTGGGATGATGATAAGCAGCTAGGCGGTATTACCGGTGAAATGTACGGTATGGATAGAGCTTATAATCAGCGTTTACGTGCTGAAATGCTTTATCGTAAGGGTATTGCAGTTCAGGTACCTACGGCTAGTTCTATCGATTATTCTAGGCTGAAAGAAGATTTAGGCGCTTTCTATCGTGTACCGTGGCAGGATCGTTTGCAATCTTTTTTGATGGTTTTGCCATCTATCGAGAGTATTTTCCCTTTGGAGAGTGGTTATCAAGATCTAGCAGTATTAACTAATATCTGGTTAGGTGAGTTTTCACAAGCAGATAATACCGCTAGTGACTTCGATAATGTCACTAAGGGCAATTATGAGTTTGACAATGAAACGCTGCGTATGTTTAGCGTTATGTTTGCTCATAAGTTCAAGGATTTAAAAGCGCTGGAAAAATCTTGGATCGGAAGCTACAACAAGGAAGGATCCCAGGTTATTAAGTGGTCTTTTATTGAATACATTCTCGCAGAGACAGCGAAGAAGCTGCATAACGAACGTGAACAGCGCCGTGTTAATGGTGTGCGTAAAGAACCGGATCTGAATAAGCCGGGCCGTGCTATGGGGGCCGCTGATGGTATCTATGAATTTCTGAATAAGAAAGTAGTAGGCCATATTGATATCAATAATGGTAAGCTGGTTTATCAGGTGAAGCCGTTTGAGCTTGGTACTTTGTCACCAGAGAATATCGGGGAAAAAGTTTATCAGGCTACATCAATGATACCAGCCGTTCTTCGCGATTCTGGTACATTAGCTTTGTATATGCCTTCTCACATGATTGTGTGGTACCACAAGTACAATGAACTGCATTATGCGCAGAATCAAGACTACAAGGCTAATATTATGTACGTGAAAGAATATCCGTCGGTGAAACTTATAGCAGTGCCGAACGCTGATAATCACCATCGTATTTTTTGGACGCTGGAAGGTAATATCCATACATTCGAAGATCAGCCGGGAGAAATGACGAAATTCAATATTGAGCAGCAAGACTGGACTTTGAAAGTATGGAGTAACTGGAAAGAATCTACCTGGGCTTATGCAGTAGGATTCAAATACACAAAGAAAGAAGACATGGACTATTCGCGTCAGATGATTTTCTGCAATGAATACGACCGTCCGGCATCTTATTTTATCGAAGCCGATAAGGATACGCAGCCGTCTGCAAAGTATCATACTTCTATTGTAACTGTTGCTAATACTAATCTATTGGCTATTACTGATATTGAAGATGCAGAGGTCGGGAAGATTGTTACGCTGAAATGTGGCAATACGAATAAGGGCGTTAAGATTGATAAGTCCGGTAATTTCTCCCTTATTTCGGAAGCTTGGAACCCTAAAAAGGGTGATATGATCCGTTTAATGAAACGTGATGACGGGAAATTTATTGAGATAGGCCGCGAGACTGGCGCCGCCGATGCTTTGCAGTTTGCCCCAGATGAAACAACGCCTTCTTTACAGGGTGGATCTGTTTTCGTAACAGGTGAAAATACGAAAGCTACGGCAATCACCAACTTTACAGATGCAATCGCCGGAAAAACTTACACGATCCACGGAAGTGGTAAAGAAAATGCTAGTACAATTGCAACCGGCGGAAGTTTTGTTTTAACGTCCGCCCTAACGTTAAGTACCGGTAAGTTTATCAAGCTGGTTAAAACTGACGATGGCAAGTTCTACGAAGTTGCACGCGGCTAATTATTGGTGGGGGAATATTTTCCCCTACCTATTATTAATCTCAAAAAAATAGCTATATGAAAACTTACATTAAAACATCTGTACCCAGACCGGCAGGAAGTCCGGGTAAGGGAATAACGCCTAAAGATGTTCTTACGTTGATCGACGTTGAAGACATTGTTTCTTTTCCGCCGCGTGATGGTGCCGGTGTCGTCCTGGTTGGTGATATTGTAGTAAAACCGTCGGCGTACTCTGTGGATCTTTATATTACGCCTGGTACGGTTGAACTGGCTTCTAACGGTGAAGGTGAAACCGATGCGAAAGGTTTTACGCCTTCGGTTAAAGGGAAGCATCCAGGGAATAAAAGAGAAGTGCGCGAATTTAAGACGAACTGGCTAGGTCGTCATTGTATTGCTATTTTGCAGTATTGTAACGGGGAACCAGCAGATATTATCGGATCACCATGTAACCCGATTGAAATGTCTGTGAACTATACAGGCAATAAAGATGCAAATTCTTCTGAATTTACTTTTACGCAAATTAGCAAGGGGGACGATATCGGAATTTATGAAGGCACGATCCCGCACGAAGAACCCCTGGCAGTAGTTCCGGCGGCTGCAACGGAAATAACCTTCAAAGGTACAGGGCAATATCAGCTAAGTGCCGGAGCTGCGAAAATAGCAACTGTTACAGGTGCTCAACATGGCGACGTCTTAACGTTGATTGGTATTACGGCTGGTGTTGCACCAACAGTAGAAACCGGCGCTTCGTCTGTCTTTTTATTGCAAGCTGGTAAGGTGTTCACCGCGTCACCTGGAAGCCAGATCACATTTAAGGCTTTTGATACCGGAGGTGGGGCAATGAAATTTGTTGAGCAATCAAGATACGAGGCTTAATTTTTTTACTTGTAACTACTTGTAAGCCCTGGGCAGTGATGTTCGGGGCTTTTTTAGTCCTTTGCCTGGCAATTGCCTTTTTTAATCTTTGTGTCTCACTTAATAAATTAATCAAATGAAAGAACAAATTATTTCCTATTTACAAGGGCCTAGAAACTTCGCGGAAGGTGTGGCGCTTTATGAAATATTCGGAGTAAATCGCATGTTGAAAGCTAAATTTCGGCAGATTGGAGAATGTGAAATGACTAAAGGAGCGCTTTTCGAAGAATTACGTAAGCTGGCCGGATTATCTGAAATGGATTTTTCTTCAATGCGCAGAACTGCATACAAGAAGCCGGAACCGATACCAGAAACCGTTAAATCTGTTTTGCCTAAAACGTATGTAGATGATTCACTTATCGCATTGGCTGACCGCTTCGGTGTTACTGTTGATGAACTTGTTAGCGATGAATTTATCGAGAAAGTGTTATCAGCAGACGAAAACCAAGATAAAGTAGACGAACTGGAAGAGGAACTAGAGGAAGCAAAATCAAAGTATTGTGAAGTCCCTGAAACTGTACGTAAAACAATTCGTTTCCGGGAAGAATTTCCCTTCTTAAATGAAAAGGATTGTCCGAATGAGTTTAAAATATTGGTATCAGATATGTTTTCAGCTTATGACCTGTACCGGGAAAGTCATGAGATGTTAGCCAATACACCGGATGATGTTGCAAGTGAGGAAACGTTCAGATGGGCTAAGACAGCAGTAGAAAATTATCTGGATAACCGGGAAATGTGGGAAGAACTGGAATATTACCGGGAAAATCATAAGATATTAGGGAAAGCAAAAATTATGCAGGAACTCGCTGAAAGAAATGAAATTTCAGCTTTGCCGGATCTGGATCTCGTGAAGCAACTGAATAATGCAAAGTCGAATATATCCAAAGGTAAGAATGACCTTGAAAAATCCGACAACGAAGAAAAAAAAGCAAAGGCCCAAGCGAAAATCGAAAAATGGACTAACAAAAAAGATATCCTGGAAAAAGAAATCGAAGCTAGAAAAAAAAACTAGGTTTCCATCTTTGCAAACTGGAAATAAAGCGGGCTACATGGCGAGCTATGAAAACCCGCTTTTCTCACCCGTGCGATCGATCCGAAGTCGGGATCCAGAGTCAGAAAGTAGGTGCTGAAATTCAGTCTGATTATGAACGTCTTAATATTTTAAATAATGAATAACTTACCGGTAGACTCTTTCTTTTTCGATATAGAGCAAAGGGAAGATATACAGCGAATGGCAGCGTTAGGATACAGCCCTAAAGAGATAGCAATTTATCTAGGCGTAGATGTTGATTCTTTTGTAAAGGATGCTTATATAGAGGGTACAACAATTAACGGAATAATCCGGCAGGGAATATTAGTTTCTAGGGCTAACCCGGAAATGAAACTGCATGAACAGGCCGAAGGGGGGAATATAATTGCTATTCAACAACTGGAGAAGGTGAATAGGAGACGAACATTTGAAATAATTGTAGAGCAAATCGATGAAGATGAATGTAACTAAGCCGACACGGCTAGATCTTGAAAATATAGATATTAACCAGATCACACAGATTTTATCTACTGGTGATTTAGATACCTTACCGCCAGAGGAACGCGCCTACTACGAGCTTATGGAAATGGTTAGAGGGCTAAGGGCTAGAATGAGGTATAACGGTAAGGTAATAACAAAAGCTGGTATTATCAAGTTACTTAAGTCAGAAATTTACGGTTTGTCTGACTGGATGGCCCGACAGGTTTATTCTGATTCTATAAATTTCTTCTACGCACAAGAAAATATAAGGCCGGAAGCATTTGCGAACCTATACGCCGAGAAGCTGGAAAAGTGGGCAGATTCTATGTTTCTGATGGGGAAAGGTGAAGAAGCTTCGCGTATTCTGGAACGTGCCGCTAAATTAAGGTTACGCTTTGCTTCGACTGAAACAGAAATCCCGGAAGAACTTCTAAATAAAAAACAGATAGTCATTTATACGACAAAACGATCTGATCTAGGTGTACCGGAAACGGATCGAAAAGAGCTGGAAGAGTTTATCGATGAAATTCCAGATATACCAATGATTGTACGGGATAGGCTAAAAGAAGATGCACAGATAAAGAAATTTAATCTTAAAAAACGAATGATCGAAGATGCCGAAGAGTTCAGAGAAGACGATACAGAGGATTAATACCGATGATGTTGAAGTAAGATATTCACATATTATAAAGGTACTGACGGACTGGATAGATACTACTAATCTAATCACAAGTGCCGGTCGTGGAATGGCTAAAAGTACTGTTATACAGGCCAGACGCTCTGCCGATTGTGTTTATGATATGCCAGGTGCGGCGCTTGCTTTTGCAGCTAATACCTACACGAATTTAACAGATAATATAATGCCAGCGGTAAAAACAGGCTGGGAGTTAATGGGGCTTTATGAAGGTGTACACTACATTTCTAACAAACGCCCGCCTGAATCTTGGCGAAAAAGGTGCAGTATAATAGTAGATGATTATAAAAATACTATTTCATTTTGGAATGGATCTATAATTTTTCTAGGATCCCTAGATCATCCGTCTTTGTTGGCTGGTAAGTCAGTAGTTCATTTATTCTTTGACGAAGCTAAATACGATCAAGATAAGAAGGTTAATAGAGCTATGCCGATTTTGCGTGGTGATGCCATTCGTTACGGGCATAGTCATTACTTTTTAGGGGTAACCATTACTACGGACATGCCGGATGTTTTGGAGGGAGAATATGACTGGTATTTTCGTTATGTAAAGCTGATGAAGCCAGAACGTATTCTAAAAATAGTCCAAGCGGCAGGGGAACTAAATGAACTGCGTATTAAGCTAGTACGGGAAGAAAATAAAGAATCTCCTTCTCCTGATAAACTAAGACGGATTAAAAAAAAGATAATCTATTATGAAGCTGCCTTACTTAAGATGCGGAAGGGGGAAAGTTATTTTATTAATGCTTCTAGCTTTACGAACATTGATATTCTAACAATTGGGTATATAAAGCAACTTTTTAACGGAACACTTGAATTACACGAATTTAAAAAATCGGTGGTAGGTATGCGCCCTGGGCTTCGCCGAGATATCCGTTTTTATGTGGCTTTTTCTGAAAAGCATAAATATACAGATGGTGTGTATCATGGGGAACCGGCAGTAAATTCTAGGGATCTGCGCTTTTTACACCATGATAACCCGATAGATGCAGGCGTCGATTTTGGTAATCAACTATCCCTAATCATAGGGCAGGAAGACGGTGCATATTACCGATTACATAAGAATTTTTTTGAGTTACCGCCTAATTGGTTTAGAGAATTGGCAGATCAATTCTTAGGCTTTTTCCTGAATCACGAGGAAAAGGAATTAAACTTGTATTATGATCGTGCCGGAAATAATTTTGAAAAGCAGAAAGAAGACTATGCGCGAAAATTGAAAGAAGCTATCGAGATAGACGGGGAAGGCAACCGGACAGGATGGATCGTTAATCTTATGAGTCGCAAACAAGCTAATATCCGGCAAGATGAAGAATACGACTTTATGTTGGAGCTAATGAAGGGGGAAAACAGAGCATTACCAATTCTTTTAATTGATGCAGTTAATTGCAAAGAAGCCGTGTCTAGTATTGAGAAGGCACCAGCCGGGATCCGATACAAGGGGCAGCAAAAGATAGTTTATAAGATTAAGAAGTCGGAGAAACTGGCACCTAAGAAATTGCCTATGCTTTCTACGAACTTCTCTGATGCTTTTAAATACTTAATGATGCGTAAGCTCTGGCGGCGGGCTATTAGGGGCAAAGGCAAGGCTAGTAATGCCAGCCCTTACGTGCCGGGATTCGATGACATGGAAGGGTGATGAAGGCAATTGCCCCAATAGGCCGACCTTATACCGGGGTCGGCCTTTTTTGTCGCCAAAGTTGCGAAATGTTAATAATATTAACGTAATTAATCATATTTCACATTTCAAAAAACGAGGCAATCGCCTTTCGACTTCTGAGCGGCTCGGTCTTCGGTGTGTGACTAAAAAAAAGAATACGTACCCGTTTATGCTTATTCTCTTGTTTTTCAGTGCTTTGTAGTGAGGATGAGCAAAATTTACCCTTCAAATACAGTGTTTTTCTGTTTTTTGAGACAAAAACAGGTTCAAAAACGGGAAATTCTGCACTTTTTAGATTTCACATAGATGTTATTCATGTATATTATGATTAAAAATAAAAAATATATCTCTTAAAAACTTCCACATTTGGGAATTTTTTGTATCTTTGTATCAAACAAAAAGAAGTTATGAAAATAATCGATTCTGAAAAGCTGGAAGAGTTCATAAAAAAACATGCGGATGCTAGTAACGCTATCGAAAAATGGGTAGAAAAAATAGAGGCCGCAGACTGGAAAAATCACAATGAACTGAAAAATGATTTTCTTTCAGCCGATTATGTGGGAAATAACCGGTATGTGTTCAATATCCGAGGAAATAATTATCGAATAGTTGCGATCGTTGTTTTCTTTGCTGGTAGAATGACTATTCGCTTTATTGGTACCCACAAAGAATATGATAGGATCGACGCTAAGAATTATTAAAAAGGAGGGCATTATGAAAATTAGTAGTGATTCCCAATACAGGGAATATAAAAAGGAAATGGAAGTTTTGATCCAGAAGGGAACAAAGCTTGGTGATATGGAATTGCTTTCAGAAGCAGACAAAGAAGAATTTGTACGCCTTACTGATGCGATTTATGAATGGGAGGCCGCTTATCATCCTTTGCCTGGTAAGGTATCGACAGTAATAACGGACGCTATCAAACAACGTATGAGCATAGGCAATATAAAACAGAAGGATGCCGCTAAAAAACTGGGTGTCTCTGAATCTCGTGTAAGTGAACTTTTATCCGGTAGGCGATCGCTTAATTTAAACATGGTGAAACGTTTACGCGATAATTTTGGAATATCGGCTGATTTTATTCTGGATAATATGTAAAAAGTGAAATAATAATAAGACGAGAAAGCTTTATCTAATCGGATAAAGCTTTTTTATTTGTGGCTTTTTCTCTACATTTACCAGCTAATCATAATATAATGCAGTATGAACACACTAAAGCCGAATTTTGCCACAAAAGAAGATAACGGCGTGAATCTTTTGCGTAAATCTTCAAAGATATTTTTAATAGTCTCGCAAATAGCCGGAATTATAGGGGCTTTTGCCGGGATAATGGATTTTGATAGTTTAGGAATACCGGTTATTGCAATAGCCATTTTAATCTTTGTTGCAGGGTATTTAGTACGTGGTTTTGCTTTATGTATTGCTACGATTGCGGAAAATTCCGAAAAACATAAAGAGTAGCCAGTTAATCAGAATATATCTATTTATTTATAGGGTGCATCGGGAACGGTGTGCCCTTTCTTTTGTCCTTTACCTACACATCTTAAAAGCTCATATTTGCCTAAAAATAGAGCAATATGAATGAAATATTAATTACTACAGTAATCAGTTCTATTTGTACTGGTGGTATTACTTGGCTTTTTACTCTAAAATATACTAGGAAACAGGCCGAAGCTGATGCGATGCTATCCGTGCAAAACGTATATCAGCAGATAATTGAAGATCTTAAAACGGATCGGGTGGAGTTGAAAGAAAATATCAAGGAACTGGCGCTAAAGGTGAGTGAGAACGAACGAGAAATTAAAGCAATGAAGCCGAATCTTTGCGGGCGGAAGGCATGTACACAAAGAATACCAATCAATTAATTATATGAAAAAATATGCTTTGTATATTGTACTATCGGGAGTCTTCCTTGCTAGTTGTAGCCGCGCAACGATCGATCACCGGAAAACAAATGAAACGGTATTGTCAGACAGCGTTAAAGCTCGCACAGATACGCGAGAGGAACAAGATAAGCAGCAGGGACATAGTACAGAACGTAATACTAGAACTGACGAGGAAAACCGCGTCGTTATTAAATTTGATACGGAAAAGCCAGTTACGAAAGAAACAGGTTTACCACCAATCAAAGAAATCTCTTTTACCGGTTCCACCACTAATCAAGAAAAAGAACTTTATACGGAGATCGACACGGAGAAAAATATAAAATCAGTAATAAACGATTCAACAGCAGTAAATCGTAAGACTGATAAGAAAGAAGATATTAAGACGAGCAAAGAAATTAAGCCTTCGACTAGTTTATGGAAGGCTTTGTTATATATCTGCCTTATTGTTTTCTCCTATTATTTATTTGATGTATTGCGGGCACACTGGCCGAAAATAAAACAGTTATGGCGAAGGGTATTCAAACTATAAACCTATATACCGCTATCGAGCAGATGAAGCAAATTTCCGCAGATGGTGACACTTTTTCTATAACATTTAGAAAATACGATCGTCAGCGGAGATCTGGCGGGGATTCGGTTAGGTTGAAATGTGCTAGATTACGGCCTAAAACATCGGATGCAGAGATCGAAAATTCTAGCTATAAATTATTTCTAACTGATACAGAAACAGGCAAACCGCTAAATTGTTGGCAAATACTTGTTACAGAGTTCAACGGGATCAAAATTTACGTTTAATATGGAAATCAGAAGAACAGGCAATTTCGGATTTATAGATACAGGGGAAGGACAATTAATTTCCTTTGCCATGGGGAAAGGCTGGGCGCCTTCTTCTATTAATTTTAGCAGGCCGGATAGTTGGCAGACTAAGAAAATAAGAGTTAATGGAATTGATATCGTGCCGATGGGCGCTAATAACGACTTACCAGGAGACGTACAGCGTTTACTAGATAATTTCTACGGTGGGGAAGGTATCATGGGGAAAATACAGGGCCTACAATGGGGAGAAGGCCCGCGTTTTTTTGAAGATGCCATCGACGAAGGAAATAATAAGTTTTATCGGAAATGGATACTAGATGATAAGATCCAGGAAGATTTAGAGCGCTGGGATCATCGCGAGTTTATGTTACGATCCTTAGTTGATCTTATCCACATGCAGGGGTTTTGGACTAAGTTTATTAGAAACCGGGGGCCGCGTATTGGTGCAGCAGGTAAATTTCTAAAGTTGGAACATATACCTTATAAAAAATGCCGTTTTGAATATCCAGACGATAACCACGACTTTCCGCAAAATGTATATGTAGGTGATTGGCCGTTTCCGGATCCTACTAAATTGGCTAAATATCCGGTTTTTAACCCGGCAGATCCTTTTAAACATCCGATATCAGTTGGCTATTTCAATATTTATTCTTTTTGTAAAGATTTCGTAAGCACACCTCGTTTTCTTGGCGCTTTCCCATGGCTAGAGCTGGCCGGTACGATTGCGCCATTACTGGCCGCTTATAATGCTAATTCGTCGGCCTTAAGCTTGCACATTGAGAGCCCGCAGGGATATTGGGATGCAGCGGAAGAACGAATAAAAGACATTTGCAAGCGTAAAGGTATTGCTTATTCCGCTAAAATGCTGGAAGACTTTAAAGATGAAGCAATGGAAAAGTATGCGGCAGGTGTTACCGGACGCCAGAATGTCGGTAAATATATGCACACTACTAAATTTTGGAACGCGGAAGCCAATAACTTTGAAGGATGGACGATCACGCCTATCGATAAAAAGATAAAAGAGTATATCGAGAGCCAGATAAAAATAGCTAATAAGGCGGATGCTGCGGCGACTTCTGGTTTTGGGCTGGATCCAGTTTTATCAAACCTTATCATGGAAAATAAGTTATCCAGCGGATCCGAGAAGCTTTATTCTATAAAGGTTTATAATGCCAGTGAAACAGCTATACCGGATATGATACTTTGTAAACCGTTGATGCACTATATACGTGCGAATTTTCCGGGAAGTAAGACGCAAATAGGGCTTTATCGAAGTATTGTCAATGCGGAAGAGAACATTTCACCAAGTAGCAGAGTAAAAGAAAATGCGTAAACTTTTTGCGTCAGACATACCCAAAGAACCGGAATTACCTTTGCATGTCGATTCAGGGCCGGAAGAAACTACGGAAGCAGCAGAACAGCCAGGGAAACATGTACAATGTAAAAGGATGAAAGGGCGGCATTTCGATAAACGTGTAAAAAGTGAACTTGCACTAGAAAAGGAATTACCCTGGCATTTTGAACCGGGATGTTCCTATCACTGTATCAGCTTTGGGGATGTGGATAGCTTAACTTATTTACGTGCCATAGTCAAACAGCAGAAGATCGAATATTGCCTAATATCTACCTGGTGTATGGCTATTACTGATGCAAAGGAAATTGAAAACTGGATTGAAAAAGGATATATCGGACGAATTGATTTTTATGTGGGTGAAATTTTCCAGGGAAGTTATTCCGGTGTTTATTCCTATCTAAAGGATGTAGCAAAAAGGAATAATGGGCGGATCTGCATATTTAAGAATCATAGTAAAGTAATGGCCGGTTTTGGGGAACATTTCGATTTTGTTATCGAAAGTTCTGCAAATATCAACACAAATCCCAGGTGTGAACAGGCTACAATAACGATCGATACCGGACTATCCTGTTTTTATAAAGACTTTTTCGATGAAGTGAATAGCTTTAACGGAGACTTTGAAGGGTGGAATAAGTATGAATTTAACCAGAATAAGAAGTGATGAAAACAATCTTTGATAAAAATAACAATGGTACGTCGGAGCTAGTCGAAGCGCTAGGAATGATTGACGCTGCAACCGATTTCTCTAAGTGGAAACCTTACATACCATTAAGTGTAAGGCGCTTAACAGCTATCATAGGGCCGGAAGTTTACGACAAAGTGGTAGAATTTTATCACTCTACGGAGCCAGATTCAAAAACAGAAGAAAAGTATAATACTCTTCTTTTGTTGATGCAGCAGTCCGTAGCTTTATTTACATGGATCAAGATTATCCCCACACTAGACGCCCAACACGGGAACACAGGCCGGCAAAAGCGGTTAGGTGAACATGAAAAGGGACTTACTGCCATACAGGAATATAAAGACGAAACAAATATCCTTAATCTGGCTTATGAATCGGTAGACGCTTTGATCGCTTATTTAGATAAAGAGAACTTCGATTTCTGGTTGAAGTCAGAGAAGAAAAGAGCTATAAATCAGCTCTTAATAAGAAGCAAAGAAAAATTCGATATTTATTATACAATCGGGAGCCATCGTCTTTTTTTAACTCTTATACCGATTATCCGGGAAATGCAAGATCGCTATATTGTCCCGATAATTACGCGGAAGCGGTACGAACAGTTACTTTCAGGGAATGAACTAGGCGAAGACTTTAACGATGCAGTATGCAGACCTTTGGCCCTTCTAACGATGCAGAAGGCAGTTGAACGTTTGCCTGTTGAAGTTCTTCCAGATGGGGTAGTTCAGGTACAACAGGCCGGAACCGTTAAAGAAAAGATTAAGGCCGAAGCCGAAGCCAGGAAAGCAGTGTCTAAAAGTCTGGGAGACGATGCGGGAAAAGATCTTATAGCGTTACAAGACTTTATCGCTACTATTGAAGCCGAACCGGATGAACCGGATTTGTATTTACCTAAAGCAACTATACAATCTAAAGGTATAACGTTTTAGTATGCAAGAGTTTACGTATAATAATAAAACTAGGATGATCCCGGAAGATCTGGAAGAACTTTCGCCAGAACAATATTATCGATATTTGGAACTTGTAATAATGATGAATACCGATAACATTTCACCTTTTGAAATGAAATGCAAGCTTATTTCTTTACTCTTAAATATGAAGTGTAACTTTGTAATGTGCAGAGAGTCAATCGTTAATGAAATAAATGCCCAACTGGGCAAAATGAACTGTTTTTTTTATATAAAAGAGGAAGGGGATAAAGTAATTTACGATCCACATATTAAGACGGGACGTAATTTATTACCATCATATAAAGGCTGGATAGGGCCAGAAGATATGCTTAATGATATTACATACGGGCAATTTGTACAATGCCTAAACCTGGTTAGGGCAATGGAAGTAACCAGAAGGGATAAGGATAACGAGCAAGCAGATTATTTAATGTCTGAATTTGGTAGGATACTTTATAAGAACGAAGATCCCAAAGCAGGGGAAATACCGCCGCTGGTATGCTTTCACTCTTATATCTTCTTTTGTGCAGTATGGGAGTTGATTTGCACCGTTCCCATTCCGATAAATGGCGAGGAAATCAACTTTTCTATTTTATTTCAGGAACAAGGGGAAAAAAGGATTGATGATAAAACGGGGTGGATAGGGATCTCCTTTGAAATTGCATCTTCTGGCGTTTTTGGCAATGTGAAACAGATTAATGAAACTCCCTTTTGGGACATTTTACTATATCTGTATAAATGTCGTTTTGAATCTTTACACAATAAAAAATAGTATATAATGAAAACAAGTGATGCAGCAAAACAGGCCATAGGAACTTTTGAAGGCTTGAAATTGAAAGCGTATCGGTGCCCTAGCGGAGTCCTAACAATTGGGTACGGTCACACTAAAGGAGTATATGAAGGTATGCAAATAACCAAAGAGCAGGCACTAACCTTTCTTGCTTTGGATTTAGCGGATGTTGAAAGGAATCTTAATACCCGCTTCCCCTCAATCAGTCAAAACAAATTTGATGCGATGATAAGTCTTTCATTTAACATCGGGATCCAGGCATTTAATACATCCACTTTGTATCGTAAAGCAAAAGCGAATCTAAATGATCCGAGTATTCGGATAGAGTTTATGAAATGGGTACACAGCAAAGGAAAGGTACTTCCTGGACTGGTAGAGCGTAGAACGTGGGAAGCAAACCTTTATTTTTCTTAGCCATGGTAGATTTACAAGAGTATGAAAATTATTGGAACGGGATTCGGAATCGGATCCCGGAAATAAAAAAAGTAATTCCGGCTACTTTTGAACCGGATATGGGGAATGTAGTACAGGGACTTAAGCCGGAAGAACTTCCAGTACTGTTTTTCATTATTCCTAATGCACAAGGGAAAAGTAAAGACATCGATAATATATCGGAAGCGAATCTTTGTGTTATTCTGATAATGGATAAGACGGATCCGCAAAGGAAGAAAGCTTATCAGGTGCAAAAGGAAACACAACCTATCGCAGAAAAGATAAAAAAACGTATCCTGGAAGATAAAGCCATAGGGTGCCATCTATTTAAAAATCTGGATTTATCCAGTTTATCGACAATTCCAGAAGCTAGTTTTTATTCGATTTTTGCAGGGTGGAGCATAGCTTTTCAATTTGATACGGAATGAATGAGGAAGATCTAATTAAACAGGAATTTATACGGGAAAATATCGAGAGAGACTTCCGGGCTATTTTTGAAGCACAACGTTTGATCGCTTTAGAAAGGATATATAGTCGTGCCAGCTATTCCCAAACAGGGCAAAACCTATCACAAAGAAGATCTGGCGAATTATTGAGGGCTTTACAGAATCCACGTTATAGTATGGAGCTTTCCGGCACTGGTGTTATTGCAACTTCTAATATTCCGCTTTATATTCGTTTCCTGGATATGAAAGAACACGGGAACTATGCCATCTATAACCGGCAAATATGGGGTATCCTTTATAACAACACTCTTATGAATATACGTGACGGGTACGGGAAAGAAGTACGCGACCGTATTTTTGCCCAACTACAAGGGGCTTTCCCATAGTATTTTAAAGGCCAAATGGCCTTTTTTTGTGTCCTTTATCTTCGTAATTTGGCTGTTTACCTTTGCTTTAAAATATAAGATCATGGGAAAATTACAACCGGATTATATCACCTGGACGCTATCGCTTAACGCTGGGGGCTTACAAAAGGAAATCCTAAGAATAAAGAATAATAGTAAGGATCTTAAGGATGAAAATAAACTCCTTAAAGAGTCCATGAAGGAACTTACTTTACAAGGGAAATACCAAGGTAAGGAATACCAGCAGCTAGAAGCAAAACTTAAGGCGAATAATCGTGCTATCGGGGAAAACAACGAAAAAATAAAGCAGTGTGAAAGCCGCTTAAGCAATGTAAATAAGTCGTATGCACAATTATCGAAACAGGCGAAGAAATTGCAGTCTGATTTAGATAATACGGTGAAAGCACTGCAACCGGAAGAATATGCCCGGCTAGAAACTGAACTGGCGAAAACAAAAGCTGCAATGGAGCAGCTTAAGCCCAGAACGGAAGCCGTGAAAGAATCTTTCTTTAGCCTTAGTAAAATGAAAGCTACCGTAGTCGGTTTCTTCGTGGGAATAGGCGCTAGTATTAGTTCATTTTTTACTAACGCTATTTCAAATGCGAAAGAATGGGTGAAAGAAGGAACGAAACTGGCGGCTAATGCTGACGGGGTAAGACATGCTTTTGAGAAGTTGAACCGACCAGGGCTTTTGGATGATTTAAGGGAAGCGACGAAAAACACTGTTAATGATCTGGAATTAATGAAGGCGGCAGTACAGGCAAAGGATTTTCGGATCCCGCTTGAAGATCTGGGGAAATACTTGCAGTTCGCGCAAATGAAAGCACAACAGACCGGGCAATCGGTTGAATATATGACTAATTCGATTGTTACAGGTTTAGGCCGTAAGTCGCTTCTTATATTGGATAATCTGGGCTTATCAGCCGCCGAAATAAATGAAGAAATTGCGATAACGGGGGATCTGATGAAAGCAGTTGCAAATATTGTAGATCGGCAGTTATCCAAAGCCGGTGAAAACTATGTTTCAGCAGCCGATAAAGCCGCACAAAAAACGGCAGAACTGCAAAATCGACAAATGGAGATAGGGCGTCTTCTTCTTCCTCTAAAATCTGCATGGGGGAACTTATTTCATACGGTTAAGATCGGTTTTGCGGATGCGACAGTGTGGATACTAGAACACAAGGACAGTATTATAACGGTCGTGTCAGTAGTAACCGGGCTTATCGTTGTCTATAAATCCGTCACATTGCTTCAAAAAACTTGGAATGGGCTCTTAATGGTGGGCAAAGCTATTAATCTGGCTTATACCTCAATTATGGCTTTACAGGCTGGTAATACTCTTCGGAGTGCGGCGGCTATGAGACTGTATAATGCTTCGGTAACATCTAACAATGTAATAGTAAAGGCGTGTACTGCATCTACTTATTTGTTTGCCGCAGCAAAAGCCGTTCTCACTGGAAACATTGATAAGGCTCGGATAGCGATGCAGGCTTTTTATGCACTTACCAAGATAAGTCCATTAGCCATACTAATAACCGTAATTGCAGCTATTACGTACAAACTAACATCTTATAGAAGGGAATTAACAGCAACGGAGAAAGCAGAACGTAGTTTACTTAAGATCCGGGGAGAGGCGGCAGATTCCGTGGCTTCTGAACATCGAGAATTGAACACTCTTTTAGGAATTGCCCGAAACGAAAAGATTAGTAAGGAACAACGCATTGCAGCAATTAAGCAGCTAAATGAATTAAGCCCGGAGTATCTGGGTAACTTGACCTTGGAAACAATCAATACCAAAGAGGCTACAACGGCATGTAAGAGCTATGCGGATAACCTATTGTCTCTTGCCAGGATTCGATCAGCCAATTCCAGACTAGAGGAAATCCAGCAGGAAAAACGTGCCCTGCAAGATCAACGAAAGGATATTAATGCAAATCGTAATCTTTGGGATAGTTTTAAATTAGGGCTTGCTAAAGGCTTTAATTCGTTATCCGTAGCAGTTAAAGGCTATTCTGATACCTGGTCTGATAATGTCATTAATGATTATTTCGGCAGAGAATTTAACCGGATACAGGAACTTTCAGAAGAGGAACAGAAATTAACGGATGAAATTAAAACGTCACAGGAAGATATCATTAAGGTTAATGCTGAATCTACCCAAAAAGAAAAGGATTTAGTAGCAGCTAAGAAGGAGGAAATAGCGCTGGCCGAACGTGAGATCGCTTCAACACCGGAACTTTTGAAAGCGAAAAATAAAAAAATTGCGAAGCTGAAAGAAGAACTTGAAGCCTTGCAGGATCTAGGAGTAAATAAGAAAAAGAAACCAGGTGATTTTAATTCAGAAATAGATAAGGCTTTGGCTGGTTTGGATAATAAACACGATCAGGAGCTCTTAAAGATACGGGAGGCTAAAGAGAAGGAGCAACAGACGGAAGCACAATATAATAAAGCGGTACTGGCAGAGGATCAGCGCTATTATACGGAACGCTTGGAAGCACTTAAGAAACTGGATAAAACCACCGCAAAGACAAAATTAAAAACGTTGGCAGAAATCCAATCTAAAATAACGGAAAGCAATAAAAAACTCCTAGAAAACCAGAGGAAGCAGGATGAAAATGAAATTTCACTGTTAAAGGAACAAAGGGATAAAAAATTACTTGTACAAGAATCCGTCTACAAAAGTACTAAGACAAAAATAGAACTGGATTACGCTAATCAACAGATTACGCAACAAGCGCGTGATATGCTTTTGTTGGCCTTAGAAGAAACAAACACTAGGGAACGTCTTAATATACTTAAGAACTATCAAACCGAAGTAGGTAAAGCGGAAATACAGACAGGGAATGTAAAGGTTACGGCTGTAAAAGAAGCTGGGCAGGCGGTTTTAGAAGCTGAACTGGCTAACGCCCAGAGCCGGGCAAAACAGCAGAAAGAAATAGAATCCTTACTTTCTTCTTTCAAAAAGGAATTTAGCCTAACGAATTTGCCGGATGAAACGGATCTGCAACTTAAAGTACTGGAAGCATCTTATCAGGCACGTTTACAGATAATACGGGACTCGCTGAAACAAGAGCTTATTACGAAAGAGCAGGCAGCAGCACAAGAAAAAGCCCTCAACGAAGCAAAGGGTACGGCGGAACTTAATATTGTAAAAGATGCAGAAAATCGTAAAAATGGGATTCTCGAAAAATACGGTCTGGCAGGATTCCAACAGCGTTATAATATGCAGATGGATGCCTTACGGCGTGAGAAACAACAAGGTTTAATCAGTGCCAAGGACTATGCAGCAGCCGAAAAGCAAATAAAGCTTACGGCATGGAAAGAAGCTTTCGATTATTTTTCTGGTTTATTCGGTGATGCGATAACCGCTTTACAAGATGCGGAGATCGCCAATATGGAGGCTAAATATGACGTAGAAATCGAAGCGGCGCAGGGAAATGCCGAAGAGGTTGAACGTTTGGAGAATGAAAAGGCCGAGAAAAAACTTGAAATTGAGAAAAAATACGCAGATGTACAATTTGCTGTAAAAGCTAGCCAAATCATAGCTAATACCGCTATGGCAATAATGACCGCTATGGCGCAATTAGGGCCGATAGCCGGGCCGATTGCAGCCGCATTAATGGGAGTGACTGGCGCCGCCCAGCTTGCCGCCGCCAATTCGGAGCGCCAGAAGGTTAAGAATATGACTTTAAACAACAGTAGCAGTTCTTCTTCTACTAGTGCCGAAAGAGTCGTGAATCCGTCTTCGGGATATAGCGAAGGTGGATATACTGGAGATGGTGGCCGTTATGAAGTTGCCGGGGCGGTTCATCGTGGCGAATATGTCGTGCCAATACCGGAGATGAAAAACAAGCGGGTATTTAATATGGTGAAGGTTATAGAAAGTATCCGGCGCCAACGGACGGTAGCAAATCCGTTACCGGGATATTCAGAAGGGGGGCACGTTCAAGATCAATCGGCAAATCAAGTCAATTGCCCGGAACTGATAAAAGCGGCTGAACGACTTGAAAAAGCTTCGGAGAATTTAGGTAAACCAGCAAGAAATTATGTACTCTTATCCGATATCAACGATGCAGAGGAAATTAAATATAAGTCAGAAAAACCATTTACAAGGGGGGATAACTAATGGCATTAACTATTAAGACGCAAAAGGGAATATACGATGTTCCAGGTGATTTCCAGATGGAAGTCGAAATTACTTCTCCTATTTACACGGATAAAGGCAGCCAAACGTTAGCATCCACATTGCCAGGGACTAAACGTAATCTTTACCTAGTTGATTACATACACCGGGAAGATATTGTCAATGCGCCGGGGAAAGACGTAATGGCTATTATTGCCGATGGTATTTATCGAAGGACGGGAAAGCAAAATATAACGTCAGCCAGTAGGGAAAGCGGTGTTGTGGCTAATTTTGGTTTTGATGAAAGTTTGATGTATGAAGCTTGGAATAATGTTTCATTGAAGAAATTACCCGGACTGCCAATATATAAGCCAGAAGGAGGAATAACCGTACTAATGAATCACTTAAGCGATGTCATGCGCTATTATGTGACAGCAGATTATTATGTTTTCCCGGTACAGGTGAAGGCTGAATCTTTGAATGATGTTGTTTATCCTGAATTTATTAATCCCATAGAGAAGGTTAATCACGATGTCTATGATTTAAAGAAAAATGCCCGTACTGAAAAAATGGTACTTTCTGGATCATTGGTAGATGTGAAATTACCCGCTGGGTATGGGATATCTCCTTTTATAAAGGTATCTAGGATATTGGAACTGATCTTTTCGGCCTATGGTTTCAAACTGATAGAGAATCCCTTTGCCACTCATTATCAACTAAAAAAAATGGTAGTGCTTAATAACGTGGCGGATGCAATTGTACAAGGACAGATCGAATATAAAAATATGATGCCGGATTGTTCTGTAAATGATTTCTTAGACGCTTTGTTTTGTAGGACTGGCGCTAAGGTTTTTGTAGACGGTAATACCAGAACGGCCAAAGTTATACTGATAAAGGATGCTATAACGGCGCCTTCTTTCGCAGACTGGACGCTGTTTAAATCATCGGATCTAGTTCCTAGTTATGGGGTGGCGAAACAGTTGAAATTATCCGCTGGGACTTCATTTGAAGGTGCAGACGTTGAATGTGATTCTTTTGAAGAGTTTTTGGATCAATATAAGGGTATTGTTACGGAAGTTAAGAATACAGCCCCTGGATATATCCCGGATGATGTGTATGTCTGTTATCAGGCTTCTACCGGTAGATACTATAAGCGTAATGTAATCACTAAAAATGTGTCGATGGTATCAAGTGATTTTTTTCCGTGGGATAAGAAGACTACAAACGTCGAATATGAAGAAGTAACAGGGGCAGATGAATGTTTGCCTATGGCCTTTACTAATGGCTTCCTAGTGGGCCAATATCTTGCAGGAACGGTTAATCTGAATACAACTCTTAGAGGGGCAAAAGTTGAAGAGCAGAAAGAAGATACACCTTTATGTTTTTGTTTTGCGATGGGACTTGCAACGGATGAAAAGGGAAATTCTTCTGGATACTACTTTGGGAGTTCTCTTTGCAGGGATCCAGCAGGTAACTATTTTCGTGATCGAAGCGGTAATACTTATAATTGTTCATTAGTCTTTCGTGGGGATGATGGTGCATTTAATCGCTTTTTTAAGGGCTGGGATGCAATTTTAAGACATTCTAATCACACTCTTTCTGGTAAATTTAATCTGGATCGAATAAACTTAACTAAGATAGATACCGGACGCCCACTTTCGGTATCCGGTCAAAAAGTTATGATAGAAAGTGTAAAACATACGATGCCCTACCGGATAAATAAGCCGGCTACTGTTAAATTACGGACTATCAAACTTTTAAAGCCCTATGATCTTGAATCAGAACAGGGGATAGTAGTAATGAAGGCACAGACTACTAAATGGGTCATGGTTTCCTATACTGATAACATATTTGAAGCTGCAATTAAGGCAGCAGAGGAAAGGTATTATGTGAATTGGAGAGATATTGGAATGGTTGATATTGAAAAAGAAATAGTAACAAGGCCGACAGATGAAGAGTTTGCAGCATATTTGCCACCGTCAGAAGAAGAGGTATCTAATGGTAAAACTGTACTTAATACATATCAGGCCAAACTAAAATACACCATTGTTTATACTACTGGGACAGGGATGAATACACACTACATTAGAAGAGATATAGTTGATGATTTAACTTATGAAGCTGGGATACGGGCTGAAAGACGCTAATTTTTTGTCCTTTATCATAAAGGATAATATCAGCAAATTTGCAATATGGAAAATGAAACGATACTATCTGCACCGGAATTGACGAACGTTTCTGATGCGTTTTTGGAATTTAGGTTATTGCCTGGGAACGAGACAAAGACAAATAACGATTTTTATTTCCTTTTGACAACGCCTAACGTTGAAAGGGATAAATTCTTATCTGGCTGCAAATTGTCACCGGTTGTAAATGGGAATGTAGTAAGACAACAATTTGAATTATGAGTTTAAGCGCAAATATATCTCCTCGTACCATGGCTCTATCAGGCAATCCGATCCGGCTTGATATAACGTCTTCTTCCCCGGTTACTTATGTAATCCGAGACGGGGAAGAAACGGTATTTGAAGGATCCGGGGAAGAAGGTAATTTTTATGTGTTTATTGACGAGATATTATCGGCCATCCTCGCCCCAATTCGATATACAGGGCAGGAAACAGACATTATTTTGAATACTTCTGGCAATCTAAAGGAATATACTATAAACGTTGCTAATACGGAGGGAGAAAAGAAAGTATTACAGCACAAAGTAATACTAGGGGGAATTAGTAAAAGGGCCATGCGGCATCTAAATCAAGAAGGGAGTAATATTTTCACTTTTAAACTACTTAATGCAGCCGGTAATTTTTTTATGTCTACCAGATCGGAAACACGTATTCTTACGATCCGGGAGACTGAAATACGTCCTTTATTATTTATTGCCCCCAAAACAGCTTTTACAGTTACGGTATCGGACGGGATAAGCAAAGAAATAACTGGCTTAGTAGTGGGTAAATGTTATGCGCTTAATTTGGATGCCCTACGGAGATACTTCTTTGATAGTGAAAATATGCTGGCTAGTCAATTTATTGTAAGCACGGATGAAGGTACGGCAGTTACTATCATAATTCTTCCGGCAGATGTGGCGAAAGAAAGATACTACCTGGAATTTCTTAATTCTTACGGTGCCTATGAATGTATAGATGTTACCGGAAAACCAACTTTAGATCAGGATAGCGGGGAAGAAGAAACTTACGGGAAATATGATGAATTAGTAAATGATTATATCGAATCTCGTGAACGTGTGCGAACCGTAGATACGATCCATGTACAAACCGGTTTTAAGACAAGTAAGGAACTTATGTTTCTTCTTGATATGCTTTCCAGTGACGATATTTATTTGCTAGGATATGAAGATCGAGAAATAAAAGTAAATGCGTCGGCTGATAGCCTGGCAGTTGCTAAGACGATGAATCAACCTCAAAGTTTACCTATAACATTAAGGTTTTCTGACTCTGAAAGACATTTCACCCAGGCATTACAAGGGGCTGATTTTGATAATCCGCGTATTCATACCCAGGAATTTAGTAAAGAATTTAATTGATGGCTGATAATTTACAGGACATAATAGATTCGTTAATCGATCATATTGATAAGGCCATTGCAAAAGGCAGTGTTACGAATCAGCAAGTCGCCGCAGTTTTGGACTTTTTGAACGAAAGGCTTAAAAAAGCGGACGGGGATAAGTACATCCGTAAAGATCAGCCGGATTACACGAATCATCTTTTACAACTATTTGAAGGGCTGGAAATAGGTAAATTCTTTCCTTCTATGACTACTGGAACCGGTGCTGGTATTGATAATAAGGGAAATGCGGAAGTGGAGAGCATGAAAGTACGATCTTTTATGATGATAATGGAGCTTATCATAAATAGATTGTCTTCCGTTGAGTCGGAATTTGTTTTTTCCGAATCTGGTACTATTGATAAAGTTGAAGAGATAGAAGCCAATACCTATTTACTGACTATACGTAAACGATGGGACTTTGATTTTACCGCTTTTGCTTTGCATGATGTTGTTTATGGATCAATTAATACTTTGCTATCAGATGGCAGTTTTTTTACTTCATGGTTTAGAGTATTGTCCGTTGATGTTTCTGCAAACCAATTAACGGTAGTAACATACCCCGATGATGAAGTACCAGCAGGGAAAAACTTTGCCCCCGCTAACGGTATGAATATTTGCCGCCGTGGTAATGCTGTTAATGAAGATCGGCAGAGTTGCTGGTATATTAGTAGTTACGAAGGATGTATTATGTATCTGGAAGGGGTGACTAAACCTATATTAGAAGAAAGTAACTATTATCTTTCATTAGGGAAGCCGAAGCACCTAGAATTGTTTAACGGTCTTCCTATTAATTATAAACATCCGTACTTATTCGCTAGAGGTGCCATAATACAGGATCTTATAAGAATAGACTTTCAGGGTAACCCGATCTATGAAATTGTAGATCTGGGTATTTGGGAACCGCGAGGCATATATATACGTGGATATAGCGAAGAACAGAATAAGTATATACAGCACCAAATCTGGTATAAGTCATGTTGCTGGCGGTGTGTGTCTGACGCTGCGACGGTAGGTTTACCGCCTAGATGGAATAATACACAGTGGGTATGTATTGTGGGAGATAGTAATTTTAAACTAGAAATTACCAGCACGAAAGGGCGTTTTTTTCGTTTTGGGCAAGAATATACACAGCTTGGATTTATTCTGACACATGGGGACATGGATATTTCCGTAGATGCTTCACAGGTTGAATGGACGCGGGAAAGTGATTTATTGGAAGAGGATCTATTATGGAATATCGAACATGCCGAAAATGCTAATACCGTAGATATAACGCCGTTGGATATGCCTACAAACTGGTATGAAGCCAAAAAAGTAGTTTTTCGCTGCAAAATATCAATCCGGGACGGCGAGGATCTGAAATCTTTTAGTACAGAATTTAAAATAAATAATAAGTTATGAAAACAGCATCAGCCTATATTTTGTATACACCGTTGGATATCTCTTTACTTATGCTAGAGGTAGGGGGAAATACGACGCAAAATAAAAGCAATGTTACGGGTGAATTTGATCCCGACCGAACTTTGTTCCCGCTTGTACTTCGACCTAGTTTAGTAATAAAGGATCCGGATCACGTTTTAGATGATGGGGATCATACTAAGAAGTTGATAGATAATCGCTGGTATATTGGTACGAATGAAACCGGTTCCCGTATAACAAAGGATACCGACGGTTTTATTTTGGGGCAATATGGGGAATTGACTGTAAAACGTAACGTGGAACCTTCGGTACCGCTTTCCCTGTTTTTTACGTGTGCTTATATTGACAGCCGCACGCAAAACACTTTTCGTAAATCGTTCCTGATTACACTTACTACAAATTTAACGACAGAGCTTAATTTGAGTTTGGAAATAGATGCAGCGCGTAAAATGCCTATAAGCCCTTTTAAGTCTGTTTCAACCCGGACAATTAAGGCTACCTTCCGTAATGGTGAGAACCTTGTAGCCGATGCGGACGCCGTTTATCTCTGGAAAACACGGGATTCAGTTACTAGGCAGTTAAGGGCAATAACGGTAGACGACTTATTTTATGTATCTGGGCTGAATACTAAATCTCTGACGATTGATCGTCGGTTTATAGACAAAGAATTGATTCAGTTAGAAGCTTATCACCGGGCAGATAATAGCCGGAAGGTTTACGCACAGACTAAAATATTCCGTTGGTACGGGCAATGGGATGAACGGGAAGTGATTACGCGCGGCAAGTTTGTAAGGCCCGATACTAGCGAGATAGAAGTACGTGCTTTTGTTGATTCACCCAAAGGGCAGATTATAGATCCGCAAAACTATTTTGATATGACTCACATCTTTACTACAAATGAGAAGGGGGCACCGCAAACAGTGATCGGGTACGGTGAAACTGTAGTAGTGCCAGCCAGTATCGTAGGTAAGGATCCGAATGTACGGCCCGTTTTTGGCGTGGAAGTGTTTGAAAGAACGGCTTTAAGGCCGATGATGATAAACGGTAAGGCGGTAGTTATTAACGGCAAGATAGCCACAATTAGTATACCTAAAAAATGAATGTGAAAATGTACTCGGTGCCCGAAGCGATAGTTTCGGAACTGAACTTGAAGGATTATCGGCAAAGTGACGGGAAAGGGAATTATTTACTATCGTCTCGTGATTTACGCTGTTATGGGATTGATAAGGCTATTTCGGAAGGTGCTGTATTAATACAGGCAGATGAAGAAAAGCAGAAGTTTAATAAATAAATAGTAACGTTATGGATATAAGTGCAATAGATACGCTAGAAGCTATTATCGACGGTGATACCGTTGTTCCTGGGATGAATTTCGTTTTGCCGGCTGGTATCGGGAAGACTCAATATTACAACCCTTCTACAAAAGCATGTACGCCGGATTATACTAAGGCGGCAAATCAGATCATAATTTACCCAGCCTGTTATTCTTCTGGTAGCGGCAAATTCTTAATACCGTCTTCGGCGGACATGATGTGGTATTATGATGATCCGAATACAACAGCTGCGCAAATTTTGGCGGCAAAGGGTGGGGCTATCGCTGATAAGTATAAGACATTGTTTCAAAAAACGACTTATACAGTGAATAATCAGACGTTCCCCGCATTAAAGATTATAGGCAATTTGGCGGCGGCAGATAGTTTAAACGATGTCTCTATTTATTTCAAATCAAAGTTTAACGATATGGAAATAACTTGTCATGGTACAATAGCGATAAAAGAAAGCGTGGGAAGCCTTTTCGATATTCTGATAAATTGCGTAAATGAAGATGGAGTAAATGATACAGTAATTGATAATGATAGCGAATACCTGGTACTAACTGCATCTTTACAGGATAGCGGCTTGGATGTGGCTGCGACTGGATCTTGGGGATGGAAGAAAGCAACATCCGGCGGTTTGGTTACGGTAAGTCATGTTCCTGGTGTTACTGAATTGTCTAATACAAATAAGACACTAAAACTATACGATGGTGCAATAGAAGGGACGGAAGAATACTTCGCCTGTGTTACTCATAATGGTGTGACTTATCAGAAAGGAATACAGGTAAGCGACACACATGATCCTTTTTATATTAATATTGGGCGTAATCAGGCTAGTAATATGGTGAAGGAAAGCGATACTATCGTTTATACTCCTTCCGTGTTAGCGAGATCTTCGCGAGCTGTACAGGCGGGATGGAGCTTTTCTTTTACTTTAAGGGATAATAGCGGTAATACCGTCAGGAGCGCGACTGCACAAACTTTCCAGGTAACAGGAAGCGAAGTACATGCTAAAGCAGGGCTTATAACTCATATCATAGCACGTAAATAATATGGATGTGGCAGCTTTTGATAGTTTAATTCCTTATCCTAAAGACGGTAAGGATGGAATCGGGGAACGTGGCCCGTTACCTTATCCGGCTGGAATTTTCCAGTCTGATGTTTCATATACGGCCACAAAAGATAAGACACCGATTGTTTATTATAAAGTTGGAAAGACTTTTTATGTAATGAATAAGGTGGCAACAGTAAAGGGGCTTAATCCAGCGGATGATTATGCGAAAAATGGGAATAATGCAACATGGATCCCATTTGAGAATTATAAAGCCGTATTTACTGAAATATTAATGGCTGAATTTGCGAAATTGGCTTCTGCCGTGTTTTGGGGGGATTATATGTTTTCTCAATATGGAAGAGATAGCGAAGGGAAACTAACGGAAGATTATAGCCAATTTGGTGAATCTGGTTTTTCCCCTAGACTCCAAATTAATTTTAAGACGGGAGATATTTTTTGTGAATCATTGACTACTAAAGGGGCGAATTATAATAAACTGATACCTGCAGAATATGATGATAGAGGCATTTATATAACGAATTGGGGTATGCCGGATGCGGGTAGACCTAATAAGAGTAATTACATTTACAATACGAAATCGGGGCCGATTACAGCGATACTAGGGCCAGAATATCTTTTGACCCCATCCGGTGAATATTATAATCCATGTGCCAATGTGGAATTTATGATGATACAGAGATATGCGGGTGGTGCTAATGATGTGGTTAAAATAAGTACAATAGGGCAGGTCAGTGTTACGTTAAATGGTATTTATTGTGGTGACGGTATAGAATTATATCCGAATACTTTTGTGAAGTTCCTGTATAAAGAGGTGCCCGAAGAAAGTGGATCTATTCATTACCTCATAATAAATAGCGGGGATTTTGACATTGTAACTGTTGGATTAAGTAAGAAGGCCGTAGCTAAGCATCGGTCGTTTTAAGTAAGTAATAATTTATGCATAGAATTTTATGGATGGAATTGATTTAGCAAATGAGCTTGATAACTTAAATGTTGTCGATGAAAATGACCTTATTCTAGGTTATAGTAAAGCTGGTAAGAAATTCGGTTTTGTGCCGGTTTCTTTTGTAACTAACGGTGGTTATGCTTGTAGGCGCTGGAATATAAATAATAGTAGCCCAACCGGTGAAGCAGTTGGGAACTTGGATTATTTGCGTAATTTACCTTCCCTTTTAGGACTTGGATGTTATTTGGTGGATAAGAATCACGGGCGGCGAAAACTGGATCCGACGAATCATTATAAATTCGCTACGGGTGAAACTGCAAAGCTTGACGGTACAATGGGGGATTATATGTGGGGCTGGTCTACAAAATGGTATTATGCTTGGTGGGTGGAAGGTAATTATTACTATGAAGCTGCAAGCCTTAAACCTATTCCGGGCCGATATAATTATTTGATACCGGTTGCATCTACTTCGGCGCTGGGTGTTGCCATTGTCGATCGGGAAAATAGTGAACTTGTTAGCGTGGTTAATCAAAGCGCACGTTATCGAGGTGGGAACAATGACGCGGCTAAAGATTCGACTTACAAAACATTGCTAGGTCGTGCGGCCACAGGCTTAAGCGCGGAAACTTTCGGGGCTTATGCCAGGAAGAAGGGAGAAGGCTGGGAAGGATATTGGTATGCTCATTCTGGGATTATTGGGGCCCTATTTCGTATTATCTTTGGTACTCGTAATGTACAATCGGCTTATAATGCGAATAAAGACAGTAACGGGCTTTTTCAGGGCGGTTTAGGTAATGGCGTTACTGATGCTGGTGCTTGGTGGAGTGGTGCAGACGGTTACGGTACTTATCCTTTCTTACCGACTAGCGCAGGCGTTGAACTGGCTGATAATTGTGGGGTTTCTAATTATGCGGTTAAAGGGGCTGACGGATCAACTGTATACACTGCACCTATACCGTCTTTCTTTGGACTTAAAAACTTTTTTGGTTATATGGGGCGTTGGGGGCGTGGCGAACTTATTAGTAAGAAGGCGGATGGTAGCGGTGATATGTATATCGTACCTCGTCTACATTCGACTTATAGTATGAGTTCTCTTACCGGTCTTACTAAAATTGCGTCTTTTCCAAAAGCGGCTGTTGCAAGTACTTGGGAATATACAAAACAATTGAGTATGCAGAATCTTTGTCATACGCCGACGCTGACGGGGGGAACAACCAGTACTTATTATGCTGATGGCTTTCATAATGATAACGCTGTTTCCGGCCTTCGTGTGCCTGCCCGTGGTGGTAGCGCGGACAATGGTGGTCATGCTGGCTTTGAGTGCTTGAATGTGTACCATGGTGTCTCGTCGTCCACTGCGCACTGCGGCTCGCCCCTCTGCGAAGCAGATGAAGACTGGGACACTACGCCATTCTTGGCGGTCTAATGTGGCCTTATGGTGCCTAAAGGGTGCGAAGTTCTCTTACAGTGTACAAAAGCACCCAAGGCACGTAGTGCCGCAAAGCCCCGGTAGGGGCTGTATTAAAATTGATCTTTGACATTTTTTCATATCCCAATTTTCTAAGTATCTTTGTACCGTGATGAAAATCATAGGTTGTTTTTCTTGGAGCTGTTTCCGGCCTTCGTGTGCCTGCCCGTGGTGGTAACGCGGACAATGGTGGTAATGCTGGCTTTGAGTACTTGAATGTGAACAATGGTGTCTCGACGTCCAATGCGAACTACGGCTCGCCCCTCAACTTTGATGTGTGGTTTGTTGTCAGCTACCACACATATAAAATAGAAAAAGGCCTCGCCCGACGGCGGAAAATAAACTAAACGAAAGATGCTGGTAGATCGTAAATTGTACGAGCCGAACGCGTGATAAGTAAAAAAGCAGACAAAACCGATGTAACACCGACTTAAGACACCGAAAATGAGAAGAAAAGGTTACTTTTCTAAGCATATCGCAACGAAGAAAAACTTTGAAGATGCCTTCAATGGCTATGCAGATCAGAAACATAGCCGTAAAGATATTCAAGTATTTGAAAAAGATCTGGGAGATAATCTTCTTAGTTTGCTTCGTGCGTATGATGCCGGTACATGGCAGACATCCCCGTATGAATATAAATTCATTGATAATCCCAAACCACGAAAAATAAGTAAATTGAAACCTGCGGATCACGTTATTCAGTGGGCTGCATCACTCCAATATGAACCTTATATGATAAGTTCTTTATATTGGAAATCTTGTTCCTGCGTGCCGGGTAAAGGAACGCATTATTTTGTGAAGATTGAAAAAAAGGATCTTTATTATGCACCGCAAAAGGAGACTTATTATTTTGTACAACTTGATATGCACCACTATTTCTTACACATATACCATCCGTTAATGAAAGAAAAACTGGAACGTAAGATCAAGGATCCGAAATTACTTAGTTTCTTATTTGAAATTATTGATAGCTTCTTGCAAGGTTTGCCGCTTGGTATTAAGATATCACAGCTTAACGCCAATATGTATTTGTCTGCCTTTGACTGGAAGGCTATAAAGTGTTTCGGGATAGCAGAAGATACTGATAAAATGAGTTATTGGCGTGACCGATATGTAACGGATAAGCTATTAACTTGTCGGACAGGGGAACAAGCGGCTGAATTATCTAGGGGAGTACAGTTTTTGAATAGCCAGTTTGACCGATTCGCCAAACAAGGTTTGAAACATTATGCTAGGTTTGCTGATAATATTATAATAATGCACCAGGATAAAGTGTTTTTGCGTATTATATCGGAACTTGCTATAATGTACTTGACACGTGATTGTTTACTTACTGTAAATGGATGGAATGTAAGGCCGGTATATGCTGGCGGAATTGATGTTTGCGGATATGTCTTTTTTCACGATCATTTGCGATTAAGGAAGAGAAACAAACAGTCCCTTTGCCGGCAGGTCGCAAAATTAAAGAAGAAAGGATATTCTAAGCGTGATATACAGTTAAAATGTGCTTCGCGCATTGGTTTCGCAATGCACGCGGATACAAGGAACTTACTTAAAAAATTAGATATTGATATGGAAAAGAGATTAGGCAAAGTTATTACAAATCGGCGGAAGAAAGCACCTTTCGAGGGCATGGCCGTAGAACAAAAGAAGTTAATAGAAGAAATCGTTTGTTTGAAAGATGAGGATGAAGAAAAAAAATTGATCCGATTACTGGATTACAAAATCGATGATTCTATTATCGAAAAAAATGAAGACGGTTCACCAAAACAACGGATAGCTATTCGTTATAATGTGATCGATCATGTGGAGCATCAAGAAGGGGAAGAAGATCCGATTTATATTTGGGGGTCGGAATATTATTCTTTTTCTGGCTCTAAAGTAATGATCGATCAGGCCGAAACAGACTTTTCAAAGAAAGATCTGCCTTCGCCTACCGTCATAAAGGAGTTTACCAATAAACAGAAAAAGAAGTTTTATAAATTTACGTGATATGAAAAGAGAAATTTATTATTCTAAGAGATCATTTAGTAAATATGATGATAGCCATTATATTGTTTATTTGAATGAGGAAGTTTTAGAAAACTTTGTGCCTGAAACTTTTGAAGGTGATAAAGCCCCAGAACCGCAGATTGCATACGCTTATACAGGGCCAGAAGAAGACGGGGGAACTTTGATCGAAGCTAAGTCGGCAACATACGACGAATTTGTTTCCGGGCTTGTACGCCTAGAATTTCCCCAAGCTAAAGTCGAAGCTATTTTGCTGAATCAGGGGGACGGGAACGATGAACATCTAGCTGAATATAATAATTTGCAGCTTTACAGAAGAGAATGTAAATTATTTGCGAGTAAGTTGCTAGCTGATTAATAACCTTTAGGGGGATAGGTTTAAAAAGAAGCCCCCGACCATGATATAGTATAGACGCCAATCTCATACATACATACAACGGTAACACCGCCGGTCGAGGGCTAAAAACCTTCTTCCGCAGTGTTACCGTTTTTTATATGTTTATTGAGATTGGCATTGCAAAGATATATATTATTTGGTTTTATGACAGTATTTGATGTGCTTTCTTTTAATAAAGAGCTTATAAGACGTTTAGATCTATTGGGATTGAAGCTGGGCGATTATAAATATATTAACCTATATAGTGAGTATGAGGATATGTATAAGGCTGGCGAAAAAATGACTTATATAGTATCTTTTTTATCGGTGAAATATGGTATAAGCGAACGTAAGGTTTATATGATAGTAAAACTGTTTAAGAGTGACTGCAAAATGCTTGCAGTATAAACAGTATCTTATATGATGATAAACTAATTCGGCTAGGTTACTTTTGTGTCATTATTAAAACCAAAAGTTAGGGACTATGAACAAATACTACATGATCTTGGAAAAGATTCTCGTACTAGGGAAGATGCAGGATAATAAGAAAGGGAATATCAGGTGTCTTTTAAATGAACAGCTAGTATTAACACCGGCAGATCTGCTGGATATTTTTGAAGGGCATAGCATTGCCAGAAAGAAACTGAAAAATGAACTACAACTATTTATGCAGGGGGAGCGATGCGTAGAGAAGTATCGGGAAGCTGGGATTAACTGGTGGGATTATTGCGGTGCTATCCTTGTAAACAGTTACCCGTCATACTTTGAAAAGCTTCCGCCACTTATAGCCAAGATCAACCGGGAGAAACGGAACAGTAAGAATTATGTGTTACATCTGGGGGCTACTGGTGTTGAAAGCAATCAGGCACCATGCCTAAGTCTTGTACAGTTCCAGATAGATGAAAGTGAACTCGTGATTTCTGCCTATCAGCGTAGTTCTGATGCTAATCTAGGCTTACCGGCGGATATTTATCATTTATACCTAATGTCGCGCCAGATAGAGTTGCCATTGAAGTCTATTACCCTCAATCTGGGTAATGTGCATATTTACGAGAATAATATAGAAAAAACTCGTAGTTTAATTAGTGGGGAAGAAACCGTAAGGTTTGATCTGAATGTTTGAAAATAGCGGGTAGGCCACATCGAAAATATCTTTGTGGCCTGCCCTGCTAAAACTTCCCTTCATAATTTAATAGTAATTCGTTTGCATTTTGGATATCTTGTGGTGTATACTTGTTTGTCATTAATATAGAACTGTGTCGGGCTTGATCCCTTACTGTTAAAGTGTCGCAATTCCGAAGCATTGCAGTTATGCCGGAATCCTTTAAAGAATAAAACTTGTAAGTCTTTGGGAATTTTAGTACTTTCCTTACTTTTCTATCCCAGAAATCCCGGAAGGCTTTTTCACTTCTCCTTTCTTCGCCAGGGCAAAAATTATCACTGAATAAATAATAATGGTTTGGTGAATTGAATATGCCTAAGTCTATCATTAAATGAATCACTTTGGCAGGCAAGGTTACAACTGCACTTTTTTTATTTTTTGCTATGGTACCAGAAATATAAATAGTCTGTTTTGCCAGATTGAAATCAGATAATTTTAACCAGGACATTTCTTTAGGTCGGATTAAGGCATAATGTAATATATAGCTGGCTAGTAAGAAATGTTTGTTTTCCTTTTCTAAATATTCGCGTAAACGTATCATGTCCCTATCTTCGATGCCTTCGCGCTCCTTTTTATAGCCGTTCTTTTTAATGCTTGTTATCCCCTCTGTTGCTTTAACCTTTGTGTAGGAGTGCTGCACCAAGTATCCGTCAAATGTGCTTAACCAGGTCAGATAATTGTTTCTGGTAGTGATTGAATTATTACGATCTAAATAAATATAGTCTAAAAATTCGCTGACTAACATCATGTCGAATTGATATATATATGTTATAGGCACTTTTCTTGCCTTATTCCAGGCTATAAACATACGTAACATGGAAAGATAACCGTATAATGTTTTCTCTCTTAAATTTCCATCGCTAAAAAGTTTTTGTAGATAGTTCTTATACCGTTCGCAAACATCATTGAATTTGTGGTAGGCTTTAGAATTTTCCGCTTCGATCCAAGGATTCCAACCGTTTTCCAGTTGCTTACTAAGGCGATAAATTAATCCAGAAGCAAATTTTCTTCGCTCTGTAATCTTTTCGATGTGATTCAACTTGATTTTTTTGCGGCGCATATTTCCACTTGCCGGATCGAAAGCATTAAAGCCGATGTACCATTCCTTCCCGGTGTAGAGTTTTGGGTAGGAATACCCTATTATTTCTTTAATAGAGCTGTTTTCTGATTTTGACGCAAACATTTTTTTTACATTCTTTCGATTACGAAGAATGTAGTGTTAATAATCTGCCAATTAGGGCGTTTCGCGATGTGTCCCGGTTTTGTCCCGGTATAAAATCGGAAACAGCTAATAATCATTTGACTATTAGCTGTTTATCTTACCTTTAGTTGCGGAGATCCGACTCGAACGAATGACCTTTGGGTTATGAGCCCAACGAGCTACCAACTGCTCCACTCCGCGATGTTTAACGGGTGCAAAGGTACGGCTTTTTTTGAAACAAACAAATATATTGCTGAATATTTTTCGAATAAATCTTCACTTTTTTCTTATTAGGTTGAGAATGAGCGAAATAATGATGAAACTTTTTCTTAGCACCTATTAATATACAAATGTTAATATTCTCTCTATTTTCTTGTATGGTCTAAAGAAAAGAATTACTTTTGCTCAAAATATTCAGCAATGTGCAATTTGTAACCTATGACCGTATCCAAGACAAAAGCCAAATTAGTAGATGTAGCCCGTCAGCTTTTTGCGAAGATGGGAGTAGAAAACACAACTATGAACGATATCGCTCTTGCTTCTAAAAAAGGTAGACGAACACTCTATACTTATTTCAAAAGCAAGGACGAAATTTATTTGGCTGTTGTGGAGTCGGAATTGGATATTCTGTCGGATATGATGAAGCGGGTAGCCGAGAAAAACATCTCACCGGACGAGAAATTGCTGGAGATGATATATACCCGGTTGGACGCGGTAAAAGAGGTAGTCTATCGAAACGGAACACTGCGTGCTTATTTCTTCCGTGATATATGGCGGGTAGAGAAAGTCCGCAAGAAGTTTGATGCAAAGGAAGTCCAGCTTTTTAAAGCCGTTCTCCTGGAAGGACAGGCAAAAGGAGTTTTTCATATTGACGATGTGGAGATGACTGCCGACTTGATTCATTATTGTGTGAAAGGAATTGAAGTTCCTTATATCCGTGGTCATATAGGCGCGCATCTGGATGAAGATACAAGAAATAAATATGTGTCCAACATCGTGTTTGGCGCACTGCATAGAACAGAAATTTAATTAAATAACTTTTAGTATGGGATTATTAGACGGAAAAACAGCCATTGTAACCGGTGCTGCTCGCGGTATTGGTAAGGCTATCGCTCTTAAGTTTGCCGCCGAAGGTGCAAACATCGCATTTACTGACCTTGTCATTGACGAAAATGCAGAAAATACAGCTAAAGAACTTGAAGCAATGGGCGTGAAAGCCAAAGGCTATGCATCTAACGCTGCTAACTTTGAAGATACTGCAAAGGTCGTAGAAGAAATCCACAAGGACTTTGGACGGATCGATATATTGGTAAACAATGCCGGTATCACTCGTGACGGTTTGATGATGCGCATGAGCGAACAGCAATGGGATATGGTGATCAACGTGAACCTGAAGTCGGCGTTTAACTTCATTCATGCTTGTACACCTGTCATGATGCGTCAGAAAGCCGGTAGCATTATCAATATGGCATCTGTTGTAGGTGTTCACGGAAATGCAGGACAGGCTAACTATGCTGCTTCCAAAGCAGGTATGATTGCATTGGCTAAGTCTATCGCACAGGAGTTGGGTTCTCGCGGCATCCGTGCCAACGCTATCGCTCCGGGATTCATCCTGACAGACATGACAGCTGCTCTTTCTGATGAAGTAAGAGCTGAATGGGCAAAGAAAATACCTTTGCGTCGTGGTGGTACTCCTGAAGATGTGGCAAACATCGCTACCTTCCTTGCTTCTGATATGTCATCTTATGTATCGGGCCAGGTGATTCAGGTAGATGGTGGTATGAATATGTAATCGAACAGAATGACTGTTGTATACGAAGACAACCATATCATTGTAGTCAATAAGACCGCTTCCGAGATTGTCCAGGCAGACAAGACGGGTGATACGCCGCTTTCGGAGACTGTGAAACAGTATCTGAAAGAGAAGTATCAGAAACCCGGAAATGTTTTCCTCGGTGTGACACACCGGTTGGACCGCCCCGTAAGC
Organism: Bacteroides sp. D55t1_190419_B8; assembly: GCF_015558905.1. NCBI lineage: Bacteria > Pseudomonadati > Bacteroidota > Bacteroidia > Bacteroidales > Bacteroidaceae > Bacteroides > Bacteroides sp. D55t1_190419_B8. The sequence goes on along the minus strand of NZ_JADMOU010000007.1, from coordinate 73,042 downwards.
GGTCTTGTTATTTTTGCCAAAACGAGTAAAGCGCTTACACGACTCAACGAAATGTTTCGCACCAGTGAGGTGAAAAAGACTTATTGGGCGGTTGTGAAAAATGAACCGGAAGAACCGGAAGGCGAACTGATACATTTTCTTGTGCGTAATGAAAAGCAAAATAAAAGTTATGCATATGATAAGGAAGTTCCGAACAGTAAGAAAGCGATTTTGCATTACCGGTTGATCGGTCGTTCGGAGAATTACTATTTGCTCGAAGTTGATTTGAAGACCGGACGTCATCATCAGATTCGTTGTCAGTTGGCCAAAATGGGATGTCCTATCAAAGGAGATTTGAAATATGGTTCTCCACGCTCCAATCCGGATGGGAGCATTTGTCTGCACGCCCGGAGAGTGCGATTCATACATCCTGTTTCCAAAGAGCTGATAGAGCTTGAAGCTCCCCTTCCCGAAGGGAATTTATGGAAAGGATTCATCATAGATTAACACGGATTTCTATAATAAATTTAAGCACGGATTTCACGGATTGGCGCTGTTGCTTTACAATTCATTATTCTAAGAAACATGGAATCTGTACCTAATAATATACGATTGTTTAGCAAGAGTGCTTGGTATACAGCTTTTTTTGTGGAAATTCGGGTAAGTCTGTGATTGGAACTCTTGCCAAAAGAGTAAACTTGCCTGCCATTTTTCTAGTAAACTCCAGCGACATTTAGTAAATTCCTGAATAGGTAGTATATTTGCATCATTCGCTAATTGTTATTATCAATCATACCAAAGAAGAATACGAATGAAAGCATTTAAACTACTTGCATTGACTTCCTGCTTCTTGTTTGCAGCGGGAAATGGAGTTGCGCAACGGGACTATTCAAAAAGTGAAGGATTATTGCAGTACGTCGATCCGTATATCGGATCCGGTTATCATGGACACGTTTTTGTTGGGACGAGTGTTCCGTATGGAATGGTGCAGCTGGGCCCTACTAACATCCATAAAGGTTGGGACTGGTGTTCGGGTTATCATTATTCCGATAGCATCTTAATCGGTTTTTCACATACCCATTTGAGCGGTACGGGCTGTACTGACTTATGTGATATTCTCATCATGCCATTGAATGAAATCCGTACGCCTAGAGGCAATCAGGATGATATACGAGATGGCTATGCTTCCGGATATTCCCATACGAATGAAATTGCCCGTCCCGAATATTACTCTTTGCTTCTCGACCGTTACAATATCAAAGCTGAGCTGACAGCTACAGATCGTGTAGGCTTCCATCGTTATACTTATCCTGAAGGAAAACCGGCTTCCATATTGATCGACTTACGTGAAGGGAACGGCTCGAATGCTTACGACAGTTATATCCGTAAAGTAGATGATTATACAGTAGAGGGGTATCGTTATGTGAGAGGCTGGAGTCCTTCCCGCAAAGTTTATTTTGTGTTGAAAAGTGATAAGAAGATAGAGCAGTTTACTGCCTATGACGATAATACCCCGAAACCTTGGGGGCAACTGAAAGTGGCATCAGTGAAGAGTGTCCTCACTTTTGGTAACGTGAAAGAAGTGAAGATAAAAGTCGCTCTTTCTTCTGTCAGCTGTGACAATGCGGCGATGAATCTGCAAGCCGAACTTACCCACTGGGATTTTGACAAAGTAGTGGATAGGAGTGCCGCCCGATGGAACAAGCAACTGGAGAAGATGACAGTAGAAACCGATGATGAGGCTTCCAGACGTGTGTTCTATACCGCACACTATCATACCATGATTGCTCCTACACTTTTTTGTGATGTGAATGGAGAGTATAGAGGAATGAACGACATGATTTACACGGATCCTAAGAAAGCCAACTATACAACTCTTTCTTTGTGGGATACCTACCGTGCATTGAATCCTCTGATGACTATCACCCAACCTGAAATGGTGGACCATGTAGTCAATTCGATGATTTCCATCTATCGTCAGCAGGATAAACTCCCCATCTGGCCTTTGATGAGCGGCGAAACCAATCAGATGCCGGGCTATAGCTCCGTGCCGGTGATTGCCGATGCGTATCTGAAAGGATTTATCGGTTTCGATGCGGAAGAAGCATGGCAGGCTATGAAAGCTACGGCTACTTACGAGAAACAAAAGGGAGTACCCTATGTGGTAGAAAAAGGATATATTCCTGCCGACAAAATCCATGAGGCGACTTCGATAGCAATGGAATATGCGGTGGACGATTGGGGAATTGCTGCTATGGCATATAAGATGGGAAAGGCCGAAGATGCTGAAACATTCTCGAAACGTGCTCATTATTATAAGAACTATTTTGATTCTTCCATCCATTTTATCCGCCCGAAATTGGAAGACGGCTCTTGGCGTACTCCTTACGATCCGGCACGTTCCATTCATACTGTCGGAGATTTCTGTGAAGGAAACGGATGGCAATATACTTTCTTTGCTCCACAAGATCCGTATGGACTGATTGCCTTGTTTGGCGGTGACAAACCCTTTGCGACGAAGCTTGATAGTTTCTTTACCAACACCGACAGTATGGGCGAAGGAGCATCGAGCGATATAACCGGATTGATCGGACAATATGCGCACGGAAATGAACCGAGCCACCATGTTGCTTACCTTTATGCGTATGCCGGTGAACAATGGAAAACGGCGGAAAAGGTCCGTTTCATCATGAGTGATTTTTATACAGACCAACCGGATGGTATTATCGGCAATGAAGATTGTGGACAAATGTCAGCTTGGTATCTGCTTTCATCTATGGGACTCTATCAGGTGAATCCGTCGGACGGTGTATTTGTTTTCGGTAGCCCCTGTTTTAAGAAAGTAGAAATGAAGGTACGTGGTGGTAATACTTTTACTGTAGAAGCACCAAATAACAGCAAAGAAAATATCTATATCCAGAAAGTGTATTTGAATGGCAAGCCTTATGATAAGAGTTATATCACTTATCAGGATATAATAAATGGCAGCACATTGAAGTTTGTAATGGGGAAAAAGCCGAATAAGAATTTTGGTAAGGCTCCGGCAAACAGACCGGTTGTTTTGAATAATATAAATAGATGAAAGACAGCTTATAAAAGATAAGTCCTTATTGAAAGGAGGGAAAAGTCTCCGGCAATGAAAGAATAAAGTTAGTTCCCGAGTATTAATTCAGTTTTCAATAGGTATTGTAAAGCTTTCCGGTTGTAACATTTAGTTCAGCTTCGGAAAGCTTTATTTTATACACTAAAAACGGCTGAAAAGTAAATCCTTACAGGAACTTACCGTTTTCAGCCGTTTGAGAGGATGTAGTTTTAAGAAATAAGTTAGTCGTGATTACTTTCTTTCTTTTAAAGGAGAATGTAATCCGTGTCTGAATGATTATATAAACTACTTGTGTGCATATACTTAATTATGGCAGCGGATCAGCCTTTGCCGGCCGTTTCGGATCATAAACGGCTACTCCTACTTTGGAGTCGGCACAGCCATAATACAAATACCATTTGTTTTTGAAATAGACCATTCCTTCGATAAATACGGTTCCGTCCACATATTGTCCACTCTTTTCGAAGCTATCCATCGGGCGGAAGAACGGTTCGTCGAGACGGGTGATAAAGCGGGTAGGATCTTTGGCGTCGAAGAGCGCTTGTCCGGCAGCATAAACATTGGCAGTATAACGTTTGTCACCTCTTCCTGAATGGTTCTTACCATTGTAAAGAAGGACGATTCCTTTCGGAGTGTAGATGGCCGGTGGTCCACATTCGGTGAGATGGCTGTCAAAGTAGCCGTCACGGGGAGAAAACAGCTTCTTCAGGGAGCCGTCAATGTTGACAATCGGAGTCCAATGGATTAAATCATCAGAAGTAGCCGCAAATACGTGTTCTTCGCCCCAGTACATAAAGTATTTTCCGTTGATTTTCTTGATAACCTGTTTGCCTTTGACAACCTCCGTCAGGATAGAGCCGGATTTACAGCCCAGATTAAAGAACTTTCCGTTGTATGCCGTGGCAAAAGCAGGCCCATGCTTTGTCCAATCTTTTAGATTGCGGGAGGTCGCTACTGCCAGCCGAGGCACATGGCGGTTCCATTGGGTGTACATCATTACATAAAGTCCGTCATCGGTTACAGCAATCCGTGGATCTTCACAGCCGCCGGGCCATTCCAATTCTTTTTGTGAATCGTCATCCGGATAGAATACAGGAGTCTTTTCCCGTTGGAAATGTGTGCCATCAGTAGAGGTTGCATAACCGAGGCGTGAAGTACGGCGTCCGATGCCGACCCCTGATTTATCCTCTGCACGGTATAACACGACAATCTCTCCATTGTAGATTGTAGCTGCCGGATTGAATGTATCATTCGATTCCCATGCAATGGAGTCTTTTGTGAGCGGACAATAAAATTGGGTGTTTTCGATGGGGGATATTACCGGATTTACGCTCTTCGGACGTTCGAAACCACCGAAAGCCCAATCGGGTAACTGGTTCTCTTTATGATTGGAAGACTGGCCGTTGGCAGCACAAGTCATCACTGTCGTAGCAAGTAAGAATAAAAAAGTTGATTTCATATTGTCTATATTATATGGGTTGTTTATTTTCAGGAGTCATATAACTCTCTACATATAAATTGAAAAATGAATAAAATGCTGTCATCTGTCACCTGATTGGATATAAATTATTGATCCTGAAAATATTACGGTGTGACAGCATGGTGTGATGGCAAGGTGACGGCATGGTGTGCTGTCACTTTGTCGAAAGCTGGGATTTTATTGTTTTTCTGCTATGAGGGTACTTGTTTCTCTATTCGGAGTTGTATTCGCTCATTATCATACTATTACAGGTGAGAGAAGGTTTCATTGCTTGAAACTTTAGTTTCATCAGTAGGAAACTTTAGTTTCATTGGTGAGAAACTTTAGTTTCTGTTGCTTGAAACTATGGTTTCAAAGGCTTGAAACTATGGTTTCAAAGGCTTGAAACTAAAGTTCTTCTGCCTTGAAACTATCTTGGAACCGTAAGTGTCAATGTTAGAAACAGTTATTCCGTAAGCAGGAATACAATAATTCCTGATATGAGCAATCGGCTACTCCATCGCTTGCATACCGGCACTGCCGGAGAGGAGGATGGATAAACCAACTATTTTAGTTATATTCATGGTAATAATAATGGATGAAGTTAATTTATTTCGGCAAAAAACTCAATGAGGCAGGCATTGTCGAGCAACCATTTATACGGTTCCTCCTTATGTCCCGACCAGTCTCTTCCCAATAGTCCGTTCTCATCCCTGTAGTTTTCCCAAGCATGAAGAACGTTGTTCACCATGGCATCTACATAAACCGGATTGTTGTCAATCTTGTACAGAGCTTTCAATCCCCTGAACAGAATCACATTAAACCAAGCCATATCTTTGTGTACTTTGATTACCGGATCTTTCTTGTCGGCTTGCGTACGGAAAAAAGCGTCTGTTCCTGCAGCTGTTTGTCCGGCATCACGCAGATATTGTTCGTCTCCTGTTTCCTCATAGAGCAACACGCCTGCCTGAATCATCTGCCCACTGTTGTAGGCATACTTCTCTTTGGACACTTTTCCTTTCAGGTTGACGTTATCCCAATAAAGATGGTCGTCGGGGTCACAAAGATGTTCCCTGGTCCAGGCATAGGTAGCCTTTGCTTTTTCCAGATACTTGGCATCTTTTGTCAATCGGTATAACTTGACACCGAGCACAGTTGACGGGGCATTCGAACAAGTGTGTTTTGCTTCCTTTTGCTGTTCGCACCAGAAAATACCTCCACCCAGTTCGTCAGTCCAGCCGCTGTAAATGTATTGATACAATGCGATGGCTTTTTCCAGATAAGTTGGGATGTGGGTGAGCTGGTAATAGTCGCAATAATCCAATGCAATCCAGATGTTGTCGTCATAATAACGTCCGTGCTGACCATATTTGGCCGGATATGACTGATAACAGGCTGGTTGGCGGCTGTTATCCCAATACTGTTCCATCCCCGGCAAGATTCTCTTTTCGAGTAATTTCTTGTACTTCTTGTTACCGGTAGCTTTGTACAACGCCACACAACCTGACATCATCCCGGAGTAAGGCCATAGAAAAGAGGCTTTCAGCGTTCCGTTCTGTTGCATTCCTCCAGCCAGATAAGTGATTTTCTGGTCGGGATTGACAGGATAAGTCTCTGTCAGTAATCCGTCCTTCGTCTGATAAAGATTCAATACATTGTGCAGAATCGAGTCGGCAATGGAAAGATAGCGATTGTTTTCCGGTGTCTTTCCCGTTGCGGACGTAAGGAAAAATAACATACAGGCTAGGGTGTATATATTTCTCATAGGAATATCAGGTTGTGTGGTGAAACTTTTCAGGTTATTTTTAACTAATAAAATTATTTCTGCCGACGTTCGTCAAACTCCAACTCTACCTTTACAGGAAAGTGATCGGAAGGAGTGCGGGCTTGATATGCTTTGATGTCGATTTCTTCCGGACAGTCGGTTGCATTTTTTTTGTCTCCGTTTCCTACGATGCTCCGGTAAGTATCTGTCAGTACGCCGTATCTTTTCACATGGAAAGACGGAGATACGAATACATGGTCGATGCGGCTTTCTGTAAAGCTGTTCGGGTCGAAGTCATTGAAGGTTCCGTTGATAGCATAACGGAAATCGCATTTTTCGTAGGAATCGCACAGCACGCCTTTGCTTACAAAAGCATCGTATGACTGATGAGTCTGATCGACATTGAAGTCACCGGTCAGGATAGCCGGAAGATTCTTGCCTTTGCCCAGTTCCTTCATCTTCTCCTGTACAAGGAACGCACTTTCCACACGGGCTTTCTTCCCGATATGGTCCATGTGCAGGTTGAAGAACAGGAATTCGAAACCGGTATCTTTGCATTTGAAGTGTCCCCAACTGCAGATACGCGGTAGCACGGCATCCCAGCCTTTGCTCGGCACATCGGGAGTCTCCGACAGCCAGAAGTCGCCTTTCTCTACAAGATCGAACTTGTCGGTACGATAGAAGATTGCAGAATGTTCACCTTGATCTTTACCGTCGTCACGGCCCACACCGATATAGTCATAACCGGAAAGTGCTTCCTTCATGTCTTTCAGCTGATGAAGGAAACATTCCTGTGTGCCGAAAATATCGAAATCGTGGTATTGCACCATCTTGGCAATGACCGGATAACGTTGTCCCCAACCGTTTCCGCGAAGTGAATCGCTGCCGTTGGCATTTCTTAGGTTATAAGAGGCAACAGTAAAGGTGGTAGGCTGATAGTTACTCTGGCAATTGCAGAATACGATCGCAACAAGGGAAATTAGTAAAAGACTTTTCAGTTTCATGTTTTTATAGTTTGTTTGGTAGATAATTCATTGACCTCCAAAAGTACAATATTTTATTCAAATGAAAGAGAGTAAGGTACATCTTTTTCTGTGATTCCCCGCTGTTTATTGGGTACGGGGCTCATTTGGAATTGGATATTGGCACCTTTTGTCAGCTGGTCATGTGTAAGGAAATTGCGGGTTTGTGATTTCCCGTTCACCTTCATTTCTTTAATGTAGCGGTTGGCAGGCTGGTTGTTATCTGCTTTGATCGTAATGGTCTTTCCGTTTTCCAGATGTAACTTCGCTGATTTGAAGAGCGGAGTTCCTATGATATATTCATCTGTTCCCGGACAAACTGGATAGAAACCGAGTGCGGAGAATACATACCATGCGGAAGTTTGTCCGTTGTCTTCGTCGCCGCAATAGCCGTCGGGACCGGCGGTGTATAGCTTGTTCATAATCTCACGTATCCAGTATTGGGCTTTCCAGGGTTCGCCTGAATAGTTGTAGAGATACACCATATGCTGAATAGGCTGGTTTCCGTGCGCATATTGCCCCATGTTCATCACTTGCATTTCACGCATCTCATGAATCATGCCGCGGCTCTCCATTCCCTGTCTGCCCGGAATGACGAAAACGGAATCCATCATCGTATTGAATTCTTTCTTGCCTCCCATCAGGTTGATAAGTCCTTGCGGATCGTGGAATACGCAGAAGCTCCAGTGCCAGCTGTTTCCTTCACAAAATTCACCGCTCCAGTCTACAGCGTCGAATTTCGGATTGAATACGCCTTTGTCGTTTTTACCTACCATCAGTTTGTGTTCCGGATGATAGACATTTTTATAGTTCAATGCGCGCTTCTTGTAAATATCGGTTTCGCTTTCCGGTTTACCGAGTTTCTTGCCTAATGTATAAATCGCCCAGTCGTTATATGCATATTCCAATGTACGTGCAACGTTTTGTCCTATGCCGATATTGTTGGCGACATATCCCAGTTGGTTGTAAGATTCGTAGCCGAGACGCCCCGAAGCAGTTCCGCTAAGATGTGCATTGGCTCCATGTTTCAATGCTTCCCAAAGAGTTTCGATGTCATACCCGCGCAACCCTTTGATGTAAGCGTCGGCCACTACGGAAGCCGAGTTGTTGCCCACCATGCAATCCCTGTGTCCCGGGCTGGCCCATTCCGGCAGGAAACCGCTTTCTTTGTAAGCATTCACCAGTCCCTCCTGCATCTTCTGATTCATTGACGGATACATCAGGTTGAGGAAAGGAAACAAGCAGCGGAACGTGTCCCAGAATCCGGTGTCGGTAAACATATAGCCGGGACGCACTTCGCCGTTGTAGGGGCTGTAATGCATGACTTGTCCCTTAGCGTCTATTTCGTAGAAACTGCGTGGAAAAAGCATCGAACGGTACAGGCAGGAATAAAATGTACGTAAATGATCAATGTTGTCATCTTCTACCTCTATCTTGCTCATTTCACGGTTCCAGACCTCTCTTCCGTTTGCTACCAGTTGGTCGAAACTGTTTTTGCCAAGCTCTTTGAGATTCAACTCCGCCTGTTCGGGACTGATAAAGGAGGAAGCAACACGTGCGTGTACAATTTCTCCTTTTTGGGTGGCGAACCCGATCACGGCACCTGTGTGGTTTCCTTTCGCTTCTGTTTCATTCGGAAGAATGTTATTTTCGGAAACTGCGGAAAGGAATGTGAACGGTTTGTCGAACTGAATCACAAAATAGTTTTTGAAGTTTTCCGGCACGCCACCGCTATTCTTGGTTGAATAGCCGATAATCTTGTTTTCTTCCGGAATCACTTTCACGTAAGATCCCTTGTCGAAAGCATCTACAATCACGTAGGCATTCTTTGTCTCCGGATATGTGAAACGGAACATGGCGGCACGCTCCGTAGGAGCAAGCTCGGTTGTTACATCGTGGTCGGCAAGATATACCTTATAATAATAAGGCTTGGCGACTTCCGCTTTGTGAGAGAACCAACTGGCACGTCGGTCTTGGTCGAATACCAGTCCGCCGGTGACAGGCATGATGGCAAACTGCCCGTAGTCGTTCATCCAGGGACTGGGCTGATGTGTTTGTTTGAATCCCCGGATTTTGTCGGCATCATACGTGTATGCCCAACCGTCTCCCATTTTACCGGTCTGCGGTGTCCAGAAATTCATTCCCCACGGCAATGCCGTAGCCGGATACGTGTTTCCGGTAGACAGTTCAAACTTGGATTGAGTGCCTACCAGTGTACTGACATAGTCTACCGGATTCTTAACGGCAGAAGATTGCAGGCTGTACAACACGACACCTCCAAGAAATAGCAAGTGTTTAAATGAAAAAGGTGTTTTCATGAACCAATGAATTTATAGATTTGAAAATAATTTCTACGACGAAAATAGGGAGAAAAGGAATGCGCTTCTAGTAATAGGGAGTTTAAATCGTCTCTTGTCACTGAAATTAACTACTCTGGCACGGATATTTACTTATATCTCGGCCAAAAAAAAAGCTCGGAATGTTTTTTTGTTTACCTTTGTCATATAGCAAATCTAAGAATAATACACTATGGGGAAACAGTCGTTTTTTATTCTATTCTTTTTTCTTAATCTGTTGATACATAACGCTTATGCTTATAATTTGAAGCAAGTTGCAGATAAAGAATATATGTCTAATAGTTCGATTACATCTCTGTGCCAGGATGAACGTGGATTAATGTGGATCGGGACCTGCGACGGACTGAATATTTATGATGGACAAGAGATTGAGGAATTTAAGACCCGTGACAAGGAGGATTACTTATCTGGTAATCTGATTGACAATATTGTGTATACGGGTGAAGACATTTACTGGATTCAAACCTACTATGGGTTGAACCGTTTGAACCGGAAAACCAATACAATCACTCACTATAATGAATTTCAGAAACTCTTCTTTATGAATAAGGATAGTCATGGTAATCTGTTCATTATCCAGGATAGTAACTGCATTTATTATTATCATAAAAAAGAAGGCGTCTTCAAGAAAATCAATATCACGGGAATTCCGATTTCCGATATCGTAAACTTCTTTATCGACGGTAATAACCGGATGTGGGTAGTCATGAAAGGATACAACCGTTGTTATGACATACAGCAGGAAGCCACATCGGGAGATATCACCCTGTTACCCCAAAAAACGAATCTGATTTATCAGACCTCCTTGATCTATTGTTTCAATGACGAGCAATCTCTTTATTACATAGACAAGGAATTTAATTTTTATGCTTTCCATATTCCGACCCAGAAGAATGAATTTATTGCCAATCTGGGTAAGGAAATACAGGAACGTGGCAAAATCTCTTCCATCGTTCATTATCATAACAGCTATTTTGTGGGCTTTTTGATGGATGGTATTCTGCTGTTGGAGAAACAGAAGGAAACGAATCATTATCAAATTCAGCCGTTGCCAATCAACAGCGGTGTATTTTGTCTCAAGAAGGACCGTTTTCAGGATGTTGTTTGGATTGGTACAGACGGGCAAGGTGTTTATCTTTATTCGAACCCGCTTTATTCTATCAAATCAATGGTGCTTAGCAATTACACCGAGAAAATAGAACGCCCCGTGCGTGCCATCTATCTTGATGATGAACGTACTTTTTGGGTGGGAACCAAAGGAAACGGAATTCTTAAAATCTATGATTACGAATTCGATAAAAACATCTCTGACTGCCGATCAGAGGTGTTGACTACCTCTAATAGTGCTTTGAGTAGTAATGCCGTTTATTGTTTTGCCAAAAGCCACCGGAATTTGCTTTGGATAGGAGACGAAGAAGGATTAACTTATTATTCATATCGGGAAAAACGTATCAAGAGTATACCAATACGGATCGGCAACGAAGATTTCAAATACATCCATGACATTTACGAAACAGCAGATTCCGAACTGTGGCTGGCGAGTGTCGGCATGGGAGTGGTGAAGGCTCGTATTGCCGGAACACCGGACAATCCGGTGATTGTGGATGCGCAACGTTACATCATTAATGATGGCGAACTGGGATCGAACTATTTCTTTACTATTTATGCGGAGAATGAAACCAACCTGTTGTTTGGTAATAAAGGATATGGGGTGTTCCGCTATAACGAAACGACGAACGGCCTGGAACCGGTGTCTACTCACAAATACGAAAACATGACCCTGAATAATATTCTCGCCATCAGTAAAGACAGCAGCAATAACTATCTTTTTGGAACGAGCTACGGATTGATAAAGTACACTTCGGAAACTTCTTATCAGCTCTTCAATGCCAAGAATGGTTTCCTGAATAATACCATTCATGCAATTCTTAGAAACTCGTCCGACAATTTCTGGTTGAGCACCAATCTCGGATTAATCAATTTCGATACGAAACGGAATGTCTTTCGTTCGTATGGTTTCGGAGATGGTTTAAAGGTGGTAGAGTTTAGTGACGGTGCCGCTTTTCGGGATTCCCGGACTGGTACTCTGTTCTTTGGAGGAATCAATGGAGTCGTAGCTATCCGGGCGGATGGCCGTCCGGAGCAGCTTTATATGCCTCCTGTTTATTTTGATAAGCTGTCTATCTTCGGTGAACAATACAATCTGGGAGAATTTCTCACCCGGAAAAAAGAAGCTGAAGTCTTGAATTTACAGTATGACCAGAATTTCTTTTCTGTTTCATTTGCTTCTGTGGATTATCTGAATGGTAATAACTGCACCTATTTCTATAAACTGAAAGGATTGAGTGACCAATGGGTAAACAATGGCTCGGAAAGTGGAGTCTCTTTTACGAATATGGCTCCTGGTGAATATACCTTACTGGTGAAATATTACAATAGTGTCTTTGATAAAGAGAGTGATGTCTATTCCCTGGTCATTCGTATAGGCGATCCGTGGTATGCTTCCTGGTGGGCTTATTTGATTTATGCCTTCTGTCTGCTTTTACTGGCAGCCTTACTGATACGTTCTTTTATACTGCGCTCCAAACGTAAAAAGCAGGAATTGCTGAACGAGATAGAGAAACGCCATCAAAAGAATGTCTTTGAGTCCAAACTTCGTTTCTTTACTAATATCGCACATGAGTTTTGTACTCCGCTGACTTTGATTTATGGTCCTTGCGGACGAATCCTTTCATCGAAGGGACTTAGTAAATTTGTCGTGGACTACGTACAGATGATTCAGACGAATGCGGAGCGTCTCAACAACCTGATTCATGAGTTGATTGAATTCCGTCGGATTGAAACAGGAAACAGGGAAGTACGGATTGAGTCATTGAATGTGTCTTCTATTGTGAAAGGAATAGCTAAAACGTTTGTCGAAATGGCTAAATCCAGAAACATCACTTTCTTGAGCAAGATACCCGAACAGGTGATGTGGAACTCGGACAAGGGATTTCTGAATACGATTATTATTAATCTGATTTCTAATGCCTTTAAATATACTCCCGACGGACAGAGTATCAAGATTGAAGTGGATACGAGTGGGGAAAACATGCTGACTCTTCGTGTAGCAAATGAAGGAAGTACCATCAAGGAAAAGGATTTCCAGTATATTTTTAACCGGTATGCCATTTTGGATAATTTCGAGAATCAGGATGAAAAGAACTTTTCACGGAACGGACTGGGACTAGCCATCTCTTATAATATGGCAAAGTTACTGAATGGTACGTTGAAAGTGGAAAATACTCCTGATGGATGGGTGATGTTTACATTAACCTTGCCAGTTATGGAGCAGACTACCGGAGTGGCGGAAGCAAAGCGGCTCACGGCGGAATATATCCCCAAGATAGATACTCAACCGATACTGAAACTTCCACAGTATGAGTTTGACAAGATGCGTCCCACGCTTTTGGTGGTTGATGATGAAATCGAGATGTTATGGTTTATTGGAGAAATATTTTCCGGCGATTTTAATGTAATAACCTTGCAAGATCCCGAGCGGCTGGATCAGGTGATGAATGAGGTTTATCCGAATGTGATTATCTGTGATGTCATGATGCCGGGAATGGGTGGCATTGAACTGACTAGGCGGATCAAATCGGTGAAAGAGACGGCGCATATTCCTATTATTGTGGTTTCCGGACGGCACGAGATGGAACAACAGATGGAGGCTCTTTCTGCCGGTGCGGAAATGTATATCACGAAACCGTTTAGTGCGGAGTACCTTCGTATTTCTGTCTGTCAGGTGATGGAACGGAAAGAGGTGTTGAAGAATTATTTCAGTTCGCCGATTAGTTCTTTTGAAAAGTCGGACGGGAAGTTGACGCATAAAGAGTCGAAGAAGTTCCTACAGTCGGTTTTGAAGATTATCAATGATAATATAACGAACAAAGATTTGACTCCGCGTTATATCGCTGATCGGCTGGCAATCAGTCCCCGGAGTCTTTACCGGAAGATGGAAGAGATAGGAGAGGATAGCCCGACCGATCTGATTAAGGAATGTCGTTTGCACATAGCGAAAGATTTATTGCTGACCACTAAAAAGACGATTGATGAAATTGTATTCGATTCGGGATTCTCGAACAAAGTTACTTTCTTTAAGGTGTTCCGTGAAAAGTATGAATGTACGCCAAAAGAGTTTCGGATGAAACATTTGGAAGAGGTTCAGCAGTAGCCTGTGGCGGGAATTTTTAAAGAAAAAGAAGAAGTAAATATCCGTGTTAATGTAGTAAATATCCGTGCCAAAAGGTAAAAAAAAGCAGTTAATTTTCTTTTGGTAGAGTTTAGTGATTTTATCTTTGTCTCATCGAAGTTTTAAGTAGATAAACTTGAAAAGTATTAATTTATTAATCTTTAATCTAATGAAAAGGAAACTTAGTTTTTTATTTCTTTCAGCATTGACTATCCCATTTTTTATGGTATCGTGCAGTGATGATAAAGAAGAACAGGAAGTGAAACCGGCAACAGATCTGGTTGTCGATAATAATTCGGTGACACTGCTACAAGGAGATGAGATTACGGTAAGTATCACTTCCGGTAATGGAGATTATTATGTGAAGCCATTTGATGAAAATGTGGCGACGGCTACAATCAATGGTAATAAGGTGACTATTAAAGCTACCGAAAATAGTCAGTTGGAGGAAAATAACCGTACGGAAACCACTATATTAATAGTAGATGGGCGTAAGAAAGTGGCTAGAGTGCTGGTTCGGGTAGCAAAACTTTGGGATTTGACGGTAGATGCACCGGAAGAAGGGTTTGACCTCTTTATCGGTGAAAAGAGACTGGTGAAGATTTTGACCGGTAACGGAGATTACCAGATTTCCATACCGGAAGATGCTGATAAGTTTCTGGAAGTGGGCGAACTATCGGGACAGGTTATTCCGTTGACTGCCAAGTTCGAGACTGGAGATGATCCGGTAAATGTTACGATAACAGATAAGAAAGGCAAAACGATCATCCTTCCTGTGGTAGTGAACATCGTGGATCTGACACTGAAAAGTAATGAAGCCATTTTTGTCGAACCGGATGCCGAATCTCAATATATATCTATAGAGAAAGGTAATGGTGGCTATAGTTTTACTTATCAGGTAGGAGATGGTGAGCCTACTACGGATGCAACGATTGTGGAGGCCACTGAAAAAGAGAATCTGATTACCTTGAAACCCAAAGCCAGAGGTGATGTGAAAGTGATTGTGACAGACCAAAAAGGTTCCATGGAGGAGATTGCGGTGAAAGTGAATCCGTATAACCTTAAATTGGAAAATGAAGCAACTTCTTTAATTATTGGTGGCTATGAGGCATCTACAGAAATTGCCATCGCCAGAGGAAATGGCGATTATAAGTTGGCACAACTCACAGATGATAATAAAACCTATTTGAAAACCGCTGAATTGATTACGGAAGACGGGGCTACCAAGTTAAAACTAACAGGAAAGAAGCTTGGAACTACTACACTGGAACTGTCTGATGCGGCAGGTCAGAAATTGACTTTACCAGTTTATGTGAATCCGGTATGTTATCGTTTGGAATATGACGTATGCTTTAAAATTGATATTAAGAAGTATGCGGAATCACATTCAGAGGTGAAAAGTATGAATCAGCTTACTCTTGAGGTTGTTTTCTATCCGACTTATACTCGTTCTTTGCAATCGTTTATAGGTTTGGAAAGTGTATTCCTGCTTCGTGCAGAAGCTAAGGATGTGAATCCGCGTTTTGAAATAGCCACTAAAATTAATGGTAAGAGTGACCCCCGTTTCCGTAGTCAGCAGACTATTTATTGTGATGATCCGGAAGGTGGACGTAAGACTCCGGGTAAATGGTATCATATAGCCATTGTATATGATGGAACGAAATCAAGTACAAAAGAGGCTTATAAAATGTATATAAACGGAGTGAGAGAAACGTTGACTCCTGCAGATAACTCTTATGAAGATTGTGCCCCTAATTCATCTCTCAATCTGACAGATGTAGGTGGAAATGATAAGGCGTTGTTGATAGGACGTTCCGGAGATTCATATCGGGTAGGATATTGCAAAGTTTATCAGGCACGGATGTGGAAGAGAGCGTTGGACGAAAGTGAAATTAAAGCGAATATGTGCAAAATCCTTAATGCAGAAGAACACTCTGACTTGATGGGATATTGGGTATTCTCGAAAGGTGTCGGAGGTTCTACAGTTTTTGAAAATTGGGGAAATGGCGGTAGCGGATTGGATGCGCAAGTTTGTTTGCAGAATATAAGCGAAAATAAACCAGCTTGGGGAGCGGAACTTCCTGCAACTTATAATGGAGATAAGAGCCGCTTTGAACCAATTGGATGTCCTCATTCATACTAAAACTAGGAATATAATATGAGAAACAATATGATAACAAAGAAACTAATCAAATTTGCCCTGCTGTTTTTTCTTATCGGACTGACGGCCTGTGACAATAAACTGAATCCGGGCTTTGATCCGGATGATTATGAACCGATTGTTCCGCCTGAACCAGTCAGAACAATGGATGCAATGGCTAGCGGTGAGCGGGTAGTACTTTCGGGTGCTTCGTTAACGGATATTATCTTAAAATGGACGCCTACCGAGAAGCACGGAAATACTGTATATCGTTATGAAGTATTGATTGATACGATCGGGGGCGACTTTACCAAACCGGTAGAAACTTTTTTTTCGGATAATAATGGGCTGGAATCACAGCTGACTTTTACCCATTATCAGGCAAATACAATAGGTAAACTGGCTAAGTTCCGTTGCAATACCAACGGCACACTGCGTTGGAAGGTACGTGCTTATTGCGGATTGGATCAGGCTCTTAGTAGTTTGGAAGGCTATTTCGTAATTTTTATGATGGACGGCATCGATGATATGCCTTCTGAAAACGAGCCGGTTTATATCACTGGAGCAGGTACAGAAGATGATGGCGATGAAGCGGAAGCGCAGCAGATGCTTCGTCAGAATGAGGGAATTTATCAGACATTTACTCAATTGAAAGCTGATCAGCCATTTGTCTTTACATCTACTGTTGAAGGTCGCAAGTGCTATTATTATGTAGATGATAACGGAGTGTTGCGTGAACGTAATGACGGTGAAGATTATACAATTACGGTTCCTCAATCAGGCATCTACCGGATTACTATCAATATGGGTGAGCAGACAATCAGTTATGATGAAATAGGAGAGGTGTATCTTTATAACCATTCAGGCGGGTATAGACAGAACTTCAACTATCTGGGATATGGCAAATGGGGTGTGAAGAATTATACTGCCCGGAAACAAACGGAAAGTTGGGCAGGAAGCGGTGAAACCCGTCATAGCTTTAAGATGGAGATCAACGGAACAACCTACCGTTGGGGACATAAGGAGAAAGATAAAGGGCAACCGAATCTGACTACCGACAACAGCTATTATAATTTATATCAACTGGCATTGGGCACAGATCCATGGGATTACAGTTTCCGTTTTTGCGACGAGTTACTGCAATGGGGCGAAAAGCAGGGAAATGTCTATTATGCTACGGTGAAAACCGATGTGACCCTCTATTTCAATG
This sequence comes from Bacteroides sp. D55t1_190419_B8, assembly GCF_015558905.1. NCBI lineage: Bacteria > Pseudomonadati > Bacteroidota > Bacteroidia > Bacteroidales > Bacteroidaceae > Bacteroides > Bacteroides sp. D55t1_190419_B8. The sequence goes on along the minus strand of NZ_JADMOU010000007.1, from coordinate 55,776 downwards.
CAGAGTTTGGAACGTATACCCACCGTTGGGTAGCTTCGGAAACGAATGAAGATTAAAACTGAATAATAATATGAAGAACTATATAGTATCATTATCAAAAAGAGCTTTGCTGTTAAGCGGTGCACTGGCAATATTTACAGCTTGTGACGACGGCGATTTGGGAGATATCTACAAGGGCAATTCGTCTGGCGAATATGTGTCGGATGTGAACTGGACAGATGCAGCCGACAAAAGTACGGGAACTTATATCAAATATTTTTATGAGAATGCCAGCGGACGGGATACCTTTTGCGGAAGCATTTACTGGGAAAAACCGAATACACCGGAAACCGGAGAACCGGCAAGCACAGGCGGTAGCGGTGGATGGTCGCAGGGACATGCATTGGATATCGTGATCGATGCTTATATCCGTCATGCAAACAATCCCGAATATCAGGCTCATTTGTATGAAAATATCATGAAACCTTTCCTGCCGGCTTTTGATGACTGGAATGAACATTGCGGTTATGGTGGCAAAGACTTCTGGAATAACTTCTATGATGATATGGAATGGATGGCACTGTCTTGTCTGCGGGTTTATGAGTTGACTGGCGATCAGGATTATTACAGTGCGTTGATGAAGATGTGGAACCATATTAAGGGAGCGAAGAATGACTATAAAGGGGTAGGAGGAATGGCATGGAAAACGGATGCGCCGGCTTCACGTATGTCTTGTTCTAATGGTCCCGGTTGCCTTCTGGCTATGAAATTGTATCAGCTTACCGTTAAAGAGGCTAAAGACGGCTGGGAAGAGCAGGCTGCTTATTACCTGAACTTCGCCAAAGAGGTATATAACTGGATGACGGCTTATCTGTGTGATATTTCCACCGGACAGGTATATGATAATCTTAGTATTAAAGATGACGGTACACCGGGAGATCCTGATAAAGTAGCCTTGTCTTATAATCAAGGAACATTTATGGCGGCTGCTCTGGAGTTGTACAACGCTACCGGTGAGGATGAATATCTTCGTAATGCAGTTGCTTTCGGCTCTTACCAGGTGAATAAGAAAATGGATTCCAACTATCCGGTATTCAGTGGTGAAGGAAATTCGGGAGATAATCTTTTATTCCGTGGAATATTTGTCCGTTACTTTTTGGATATGGTGAAACAGCCGACTAGCAGCCTTTATCCGGAAAAGACCAAGAATAAGTTTATTGCTGCATTGCGCAGCTGTTCTGATGTGCTTTGGACGTTGGCTCATCCCGAAGGCTATTATGTGTGGGAGTACGACTGGGCAAAAGCACCGGTCTTCGGTAATCGCGACAACAGGGAAGATCGTCTGACAATCTCCTTGAATGCGGAAGTCCCGGGAGCAACAATGATTGAAATCCGTGCCCGTTATGAAGACTGGGTGCAAGGTAAAGCAACGGAAAAGGCCAACTGGGTCGGACCGGATTTCGGTAAGAAAGCAGAGGAATAAGATTGATTTATTACACATAGAAAATCGAAAAGAAAGATGATACATATAAAAAGAAATATTTGTCTGGTGGCTGTTTCTTGCACTCTTCTTGCAGGTATACCTTTGCAGGGTGTGGCGCAAACGGGAAGAACGGCAAAGGTGCAGGCCACACAAAGCAATAAGATAACAGTGTCAGGTACGGTATTGGACAAGACGACAAATGACCCGTTGATCGGTGTGTCTGTTGTCGTGAAAGGAGTGGCCAATGCAGGTACGATTACGGATATGGATGGTAAGTTTACATTGAAACTGCCTTATGCAGAAGCTCCGTTGGTGTTTTCCTATCTGGGTTACCAGCCGCAGGAAATTGTTCCCGGTGCAAAGAAGGAACTGACTGTCTTACTACAGGAAGATACGAAAGCCCTGCAGGAAGTGGTTGTGGTAGGTTATACCAAACAACGTAAAGAAACCATGATCGGTTCTGTTGCTACCATTACGACAAAAGATTTGACGCAGAGTCCTACGGCTAATATCAACAATGCACTTGCCGGACGTCTGCCTGGTTTGATTGTAAACCAGTATGCGGGTGGTGAACCGGGTGTTGACCAAAGTGAATTGTTTATCCGTGGTAAGGCAACTTACGGTAATCAAAGTGCTATTGTCATTGTCGATGGAATCGAACGTGACATGAGTTACCTCGCACCAGATGAAATTGAAACATTCACTATTCTGAAAGATGCTTCCGCTACTGCCGCTTATGGTATCCGTGGTGCAAATGGTGTAATCGTTATTACCACCAAACGTGGTAAGGCAGCGGAAAAGGCAACCGTGAACCTGAAAGCCTCTATCGGTATTAACCAGCCGATCGGTTTCCCCGAATATTTAGGTTCTGCCGATTATGCAACCTTATATAATGAGGCCAGATTGAACGATGCCAAGATGACGGGTGCAGACATCAGCAGTTTGAACCTCTTCTCTCAACAGGCGATTGATAACTTCCGCCGCGCCAAAGGAGATAACTCCGATGGCTTGGGATATGACTGGGATTATTATGATTTTGCCTTTAAACCGGGCTTGCAGGAAGATGTAAGCCTCTCCATCCGTGGAGGTACGGACAAGGTACGTTATTATGTATTGGCTAATTACTTCTCACAAGGAGGTAACTACAAATATGCGAATGCTGGTGAATATGACTCACAGACCAAATTCACCCGTTACAACTTTCGTTCAAACATTGATATTAACATTAATCGTTATTTGAGTACCCGTCTGGACTTGGGAGCCCGTATTACTGACCGTAATGCACCGGGTACAACGGCTAGTCGCCTGATGACCATCTGTGCAACTCAACCTCCCTATCTGCCCATTTTGGTGGAAGAAAACTCGCATCCGCAGAATGAGGAATATATTCAGCAGAACCCTCGTGGAATGCTTTATGGTGACAACATCTATCGCTACAATCTTTTGGGTGAATTGAGCCGTACGGGTTATTTGAATGAGAAGAATACTTATCTGAACGGTAGTTTTGCGATGAATCTGGATATGGGATTTCTGACGAAAGGATTAAAGGCGGAACTGATGTTTTCTTATGATGCTTCCGAAGGACGATGGATTAACCGCAAACTGGATACTTACAAGGATGGATATCGTGAATATCCGAAGTATGCAACGTTTATGCCGATTGAAGGTTCAGATGCTTATATGACTGGCGGCCATTATACCGGTGCTTATAAAACAGGTAACAAGTATGATATTGACCAGACTATCGGTAACGGATTCAGTCATAATGCTTCTGATGGACGTACTTATATACAAGCACGTTTGGATTACAACCGTTTGTTTAGCGATCGTCACGAAGTGACAGCCATGTTATTGGCAAACCGTGGTAATCGTACCGTTAACAATGAGCTGGCTTATCATAGCCAAGGTATCACCGGGCGCTTTGCTTATTATTATAATCAGAAGTATCTGATGGAATTCAATTTCGGTTACAATGGTTCCGAGAATTTCGCTCCGGGCAAACGTTACGGATTCTTCCCCGCGGGTTCAATCGGTTGGGTAGTCTCAGAAGAAGAATTTATGAAAAAAGCTTCCTGGGTTGATTTCCTGAAAGTAAGAGCTTCTTATGGTTTGGTAGGTAGTGACAATGTCAGCAGCCGTTTCCCTTATCTGGCTTTCTATGGTGGTGGTAGCGGTTATGATTTCGGTAATAACTTTGGTACAAATGTAGGCGGTAATTCCGAAGGTAATCTGGCTAATGCAAGTTTGACTTGGGAGAAAGCTCGTAAACTGAATGTCGGTATTGATTTTACTACCCTGAATCAAAGGTTGGCATTGACGGTAGATGCATTTTATGAATATCGTTTTGACATTATTACGGATATGAACGGTGACGGTATCATGGGATATCCGGACATTGTAGGTAAGGATGCGGCTTTACAGAATCTGGGTGAAGTAAGCAACCGCGGTGTGGATATCGAATTGAGCTGGAACGATAAGATTGGAAAGGATTTCCGTTACTATATCCGTCCGAACCTGACTTTCTCCCGCAACCGTCTGGAATATAAAGCGGAAGTTGCCCGTAAGAATTCCTGGCGTAAAGAGACCGGTAAACGTTTATACGAAAACTTCGTCTATGTGTTCGATCATTTTGTAGCCGATCAGGAAGAAGCTGACCGCCTGAACAAAATCGGTTATCAGCCGTGGGGACAATTAATTCCGGGAGATGTTGTTTATAAGGATTTGGATCGTAACGGAGTGATTGATGATGAAGACCGTACGGCAATGGGAAATCCGCGTAGTCCGGAACTGATGTTCGGTATTCCTTTCGGTTTCCAGTATAAGAACTTTGATTTTAGTGTATTATTGCAAGGTGCGACAAAATCATCTATTCTGTTGAATGGGGCTGCTGTATTTGACTTCCCGCAATTTGAACAGGATAAGATCGGACGTGTGAAGAAAATGCATCTGGACCGTTGGACACCAGAAACGGCTGCTACTGCCAAATATCCGGCATTACATTATGGAACACATGATAACAACAAGAATGGAAACAGCAGTTTGTTTTTGTATGATGCTTCATACCTGCGTCTTAAGAATGTGGAAATTGGTTACAATGTATCGCCCAAATTATTACGTAAATTCCATGTGCAACAGGCACGTATCTATGTGCAAGGTCTGAATCTGTTGACTTTTGATAAACTGGGTGATGTGGATATCGATCCGGAAACGAAATCCGGAGACGGAGCTTCCTGGTATCCTATTCAAAAGGTATTCAATTTTGGTATTGATATTACATTCTAAATAAGATAGAAATATGAAAAAGTTAGATAGATTTTTAGCAATTGCTTTATTGGTCCTGCCTTTGGTCTTTACTTCCTGTAGCGATTACCTGGACCGGGACGATGATGATAATATTACGGAAGCGGACGTTTTTGCCCGTTACGAAAAAGTGAACGGACTAGTCTCCGACGTATATGCGGCTGCAAAGAAAGCAGACCGTCCGTTGGTATTCTTCGAACACTTCAGCAACAGTGCCATTACGGACGAATGTGAAGGAACCAACGTAGAGGGAAACATAACGAATAACTTCAATAACGGCGCTTGGAACCCGAACTCTTTGCCCGGTAGTTTTGGACAATATTGGGAGGCTCTTTATGAAGGAATCCGTAAAGCGAATCTGATTATAGAAAATGTACAAAAATATAACACTCCTGATAATCCTCAACAGGATGGTGATCTTCGTAACCGTATCGGTGAAATGTATTTCATGCGTGGTTATTTCCACATGTTGTTAATGCGTATGTATGGCGAAGCTCCTTATATTGATCGTGTGATTAATGCCGGAGATAATATGGACTTCAAGAAAGAGTCTGTTCATTCGATGGCCGAGAAGATTGTGACGGATGCGCAAACAGCTTATGGCATGGTTCCCAATAAATATGTGAAAACTTCTGAGAATTTCGGTCGTGTGGATAAGGGAGCCTGTCTGGGATTGATTTCTTTTGTTCGCTGGGTAGCAGCTACTCCGTTGTGGAATGGTGCTTCTCAATATGGATATAACCTGCGTCGTGTGTTCGAAGATGAGTATGCTTACGATGCTACTCGTTGGAGAAAAGCAAAAGAAGCGGCCAAAGCCGTTTTGGATTTCGAAGTCGGTGGCACCAAGCGTTATTCTCTCTATACGAAACATGACGCAAATGATTTCAAGGATCCGGCTGACGGTAATCTGAATGACAGCCGTGTATATGCTCGTTTGTGGGATATGTTTTATGATATGGATGCCTTTGCCAATGAGTATGTGTTCTTTATGACGAAGAGCAAGGATCAGGCATGGCAGGGAGATATTTATCCGCCCAGCCGTGAGGGAAGTTCGCGCCAGCAACCGGTGCAGGAACAAGTGGATGAATATGAATATATCGTAGGTGATTATGGTTATCCGGTGTATTCGGCAGAAGCCCGTAAAGGTGGCTATGACGATGCTAATCCGTATGTGAAAGGTACTCGTGACCCGCGTTTCTATCGCGACGTAATTTATCACGGAGCTCCTTACCGTAATAACAAGAACGAGTCGAAAACGATCAATACCGCGAGTGGTTCCGATAAGATTGGTGCTACCAATGCAACTACTACTGGTTATTATTTACGTAAATTCCAACAGGAGTCATGGAACAAATCCGGTAATTTCAGTATCAATGCGCCCGCCATCTGGCGTCTTCCGGAGTTTATATATATTTATGCGGAGGCTTGTAATGAATTGGGAGAGGATATTGATGAAGCTTATAAATTGGTGAATATGGTTCGTGAACGTTCTTTTATGAAACCGATGCCGCCGGAAGTAAAAACGAATCAGCAGTTGATGCGTGAATACATTCAGCGCGAACGTCGCGTGGAACTCTTTTATGAGGGAAAACGTCCGTGGACTTGCCGTTTGTATTTGGAGCCGACAAGTAAGGAAGAACTGGCAAAGGAAAGCCTTTGGAAATCTAGTGGAAGCGACAACTCAAAACGTACACAGAAATACTGGGCTGCCAATAACGGTGCATTGCCTCGTTGCCAGCGAATGATTAACGGAATGCGTCCGGTACAGGATGAGAATGGAGCGATTACGGTTGACGGTGTAAAATATAGAATGGAGCGTTTCTGCGTGGAAGAACGTACTTTCTCTATTCAGCATTATCTGTTCCCGATTCGCCAGAGTGAGTTGCAGAAGACACCGACCATTGAACAAAATCCCGGATGGTAAACCGGTAGGAATGTATAACTTTAAAAAGAAAATCAGATGAAACGAATCTATACATATATGTGTCTGTTGCTTTTGTCGGTATTATCGTTTGCCGTTATAGGTTGTGATGACGATGATGATGACGATGTGGCTAAAGACTTGATAGAGTTGATTGTGAATAAACCGGTGATACGTATCGGGCAGAATGAGGAAGCCAAAGTGAATGTAGTGGTTGGAAACGGAAACTATACCGTGAGAAGTTTCAACACTGCCATTGCAACGGCTACTGTTTCCGGTGAATTGATAACTGTAAAAAGTGGCTCACAGAATGGAGCCACTACCATCGAAGTAATGGATGGAGAAGGAGTAGCTGCCAATATCTCTGTGAATGTAGGTGTATTTGAACTGGAAGTGAATGAGCCGGAGGTGATCTTGGAAGTTTCCGGTGAAAAGCAGTTGATTGTCAGCATGGGGAATTTTTCCAGCAATGATGAATTATCTTATGAGGTGGAGGACGAAACGGTTGTCAGCATGGTCAATACAGACCAGTTCCGTCCTTTCTATACTTTGACAGGCTTGAAGAACGGACATACAACAGTGACTTTTACAGACCATAAAGGAAAACAGGCAGTGGTTCAGGTGACGGTAAATCCGATTTCTATTGATGTCTCCAATCTGACACCGAGAGTGGGAGTCAACAATAAGATCATGATTACGGTAGAAAAAGGAAACGGAGGTTATAGTCTGACAGCAGAGAATGAAGAGATTGTAGCTATTCAGCAGGTGGATGACACTCGTTTCAATTTAATAGGTAAAAAAGCGGGTATCACTACCGTGTTTGTCAGAGACGAAGCGGAGCAGGAATTAAGTCTGACTGTAACGGTGGTACAGGCAGATAAAGTAGCGAACCTGGGTAGCGGTAATTACTTTAAAGTACCGTTTGAATATAATGGTACGGCAGATGAATCGCTAAAGAATTTGAGTACGATCACGTTTGAAGCCCGTTTCAACATTGAGTCGTTGAATGGAGATGACAATGGAAATGCCCGGATTAATACAGTGATGGGTATAGAGAAGAAATTCCTGCTGCGTGTCGATGTGCATAAAGGAGGAAGCAATAATGAGGAACGTTTCCTTCAGCTTGCTGCAGATGATAAAGGCAGTATCCGCTATGAAGGTTCTACCAAGATAGAAACTAATAAATGGTATGATGTGGCTGTGGTATTGGATAATAGTAAGAGCGGAAGTGAACGGATTGCATTGTATGTAAATGGTGCCAAAGAAACGCTTCAATTATCAAACGGTACGCCGGATGATTTGAAAGAGATCAATCTTACTTCTGATTTCTACATCGGACAGTCTGATGGTAAACGCCGGTTGAACGGAGCTATCAGTTATGCCCGTATTTGGACAAAAGCCTTATCGGAACAACAAATTTCCGAGCAGAGCGGCAAGTTGTTGAGTGAGGATAAGGATGGAATGGTAGCTAATTGGTTGTTCAATAATGGAAATGGCAATACTAAGACATTTGTGTCTTTGGTAGGAAAGAGTTTTGAAGCAGAGGCGGCAAATATTGTTTCAAGTTGGAAAGCTGATCCGATATTGGAATAAAAATAAAAAAAAGCCATCCCCGGAATAGACGAAAGTAGGGATGGCTTTTTTTGTAGTGTGCTTACTATTGTTCAGCAGACTATGTCCTGCTTGTTGTTGGCAAGGTTATTCCTTGACAGGCACAGCCGGTTTGTCTTTAGATGCAGTGTCTGTGACAACTGTATCATTGACATTAGCGGCTAATGCAACCAGTGATGCCGTTGCAGGCTCGTCTTTTTTAGTTACAGTATCTTTTACTACTGTATCATTGACAACTGTCGCATTGACTTCTGTCGGGGCTGTCACAGCTTCTGCAGAACTCTGAGCCTTTACAAGGAATGAACCACCACAAACAAACATAAACATTGCTACTACTAATACTAATTTTTTCATAATCGTTTGCTTTAAAGATTATTAGACATATGTTTTCAATTCTCTACTTTTGTGTTAAGGAATTGGTTATTACTTTTTCGCTAACGTTTTATTAAAGATCAAAGCGCGTGCCAAAAAAAATAGCGATATGCTAAGTGGTTGATAAATAAAGGTGTATGTGCTTTCGAAAGGCGTAGGACTGTGTAGAACCGTATGTGGAATGTGTGGAAATAGTGGCGGGGAGTGTGGAATTATTCCACACTCCCTGCCACACTCCTTTTGTTTGGGCAATCTATTTTATTTCGTCCGGCCAGGGACAAGGATTGCCGGTAGCTTTGGAAGTAGGTCGTTGTGCATCTACTTTTCTTAGATAGTCTCCTAACTCTTTGGAAAGTTTTTTCACGATATCCGGATGTTGTGCACTAAGGTCGTTGCTTTCACCTATGTCATCAGGGATATTGAACAACTCTTTCTTGCCTGTTCCATAGTAATAAATCAATTTCCAGTCGCCGTTACGAACGGCACAATTGAAGTTGATTCCGGGACCGTCATTTCCCCAGTTGTTAGGCATATTCCAGAAAAGGCTCCGGCCTTTGGAGGGATTGCCTGTCTGTTTCAACAGAGGTATGAAGCTGATTCCATCTATTGGCTGGACTGTTTTGTATTTTTTGATTCCTGCCATTTCGAGGATAGTGGGGTAGAAGTCCTCTATCAGCAGGTAATTGTCGCATTTGCTTTCTGGAGCCACTACACCCGGCCAGCTGACAATCATCGGTTCGCGAATACCACCTTCATAGGTAGAGCCTTTGCCACTGTTCAAAGGGTAATTCTGTGTATTCAATTTGCCGTCACGCCATTGGGGTTCGGAGGCAAGTCCTCCGTTATCACTCATAAAAATGATAATCGTGTTATCAGCTTCTCCATTCTTTTCCAGCCAGTTCATTAAGTCGCCAAGACTCTTGTCCATGCCTTCAATGAGCGTTGCATAGGCAGCTTCGTGGTCAGTCATCCCTTTCTTCTTGTATTTGTCATAGAAACGTTTATCTTTGTTCAGCGGGATATGGATGGCGTATTGAGCCATATACAGGTAGAAAGGCTGGTTGTATTTCTTTGCCTTATCCAATGCTTTAATAGCTTCCAAAGTCAGCGCTTCGGTTACAAAAGTTTCTGTACCCCAATATTTTTCAAGCCCGGGAACAGCCATCAATGAAACCGGTTTCCCTTCTTTGGTATGTCCGTAATTTTCTTCTCCAAGATAACTGGCAAGCCCTCCGGCGGCATGTCCGGCGATATTGACTTCAAATCCCCAATGATGTGGATCTTCTCCCGGCGTGTCTATGGCACCGAAGTGGGCTTTTCCGCAATGGATGGTATGATAACCGCTGTCTTTTAGGAGTTGTACGAAAGAGGTTCCGACAAAGGTGTTATTAGTGCCGGCTACTTGACTTACTCCGTTATAGTTCCAATCCGGAACATCCAGTAATTTGTCTTCGCGATCCGTCTTTGTATTCTTTTGTAGTGTCCAATTGGTTACCCGGTGGCGGGCTGCATTCGTTCCGGTGATAAGACTGCACCGGGAAGGAGAACTGATGCTGCTGGCATATGCTTGGGTAAACATCATTCCTTGCCGGGCGAGGCGTTCCATATTAGGTGTTTCATACAGTTCGTTGTAACGTGTCTTTTGCGTCCAGAATGGGAGGGAAGTGTCTTGCCATCCCATATCATCCACCATAAAGAGGATGATATTCGGACGTTTGTCTGTGCATTCACTTCGGAGACTGCCGTTGTTCTGTGCCTGCAAATAAGTTGCGGCCAGCGGCAAAAGTGTGAGAGGAAATAGAGCTTTCTTGTTCATGGGGGGAGTTTTTGGGTGTTATTTCTTTATTTCAATTATGCCTATCTTGTTGATGGGGATACTTCGTAATTACTGCTTTCCGTTAGAATCAACCCATACTATATTCAAAACATTCTGTACCATACAATTCATCAATCCCAGCTGCATACGATGGGCTTGATGTTCTAATGCGAGGTTACAGTACTTTGCCTGTCGAACGGCCTGCGTTCCGTCCATATAAAACGGGAGCGTGAAAGATTGGTTATCTATCTTTAAAAAGTCAAATCCATACTCTTTCATGGTGCGGATGGTTCTTTTCATGTTTCCGATTTTATTGGACGGAGTATGCACTGAAATTGATAATATCCGGTAATGCGGTAGATTCGAGTACAGTCAGTCTTAGTGCCGTTGCTTCTACCGGTTCAAACTTTTCAATCCGTTTGTGGCCTACGGATTCTCCTGTGCAGACGGTTTTCCATTTGCCGTTCACTTTCGCTTCTACTTTATATTGACGGATGCGTTCTCCATTTTTGATGTTCTCCTGGATGATGCAGTAGTTTACGGGTTGCTTTTTGCCAAACTTAAGGGGCAGGCTTTTCTTCTGTCCTGCGGTTTGTGCTATCGGTGAAGCGAACCGGCGATTGATTTCATCTCCCATTTCTTTGAGCCGTTGCACGTCTCCGGTGGGAAGTAACCCTGTGGGGTCGGGCGTAAGTCCAAGGATTAGCGTGGCGTTTCTTCCTACCGATTTTTCATATTTGTCCATTAGCACGTCCACCGGGTAAATATTGTTTTCGTCATCTGGTTCCCAAAACCATTCGTGACGTCCGTTAGCCCCTCTTAATGGAGTGTCTGCCATGGCGGGAACCCAATATTTGCCGTCCTTGCTTCCGTGTTTTAGCAACTCCAAAAGGTCTTTGTCTTGTTCCAAACGCTTATGGTGCGAGCAGGGAGCGGGAAAAGTAGACCAGCAAGGATAGCCCACAGTACCGGTTTCCGACCCTCCCCAGCGGAAGTCGGCACGGTCTATATTATGGTAAAACAAACAATTCGGTTGGTATTTGTTCACGATAGGTTCCACATCCGGACCGTCACTGCGCGGGTCATCGGCTCCACCGTCAAACCATATCATATAGAGATCGCCGTAGCGGGTGCACAGCTCGGTAACCATTCTCTCGCACAGGCGTTTATACCATGTCTGGCGGTTGACTGCGAATTCTCCTTCTCCTTCGGCTTTGAAATTGTGGATGCCTAGCAGAGCATTCCATCGTACACCGACATAAATGCCCGGTTGCACACCATATTTGCGGCAGGAGTTCACGAAGTCGCGTACAATATCTCCTTTGCCGTCCCGCCATTTCACGGCTTTCAGGCAATAAGGGTTGACATCACTTTGCCAAAGACAGAAGCCGGTTTCGTGACTGGTTGTCAGCACAGCGAATTTGCATCCGGCAGCTTTGGCGGCTTGCACCCATTGGTCGGTATTCAGTTTGGTAGGATTGAATATGTTGTAATCTTCGATGGGGTTAATGCGGTTGTTGCCTTGCTCATAGCGGATGCCATCGAACACATGCAGGTCGTAGTGGAAGACGGCTCCTAATTCCGCCTCATGCCATTTTAGTTGGTGAGGCTTGGGGACAGGGATGTTCTGCTGTTGTGCGAGACAGGTAACTGTGCAAAAGATAAAAAGAATAAAGTAATGTAGTTTCTTCATGGTCTTTAATTTATTTATTAGGGGGTCAGATAATTGGCAAATGAATCATGGGTATGGTGTAGCCATTTCTTGAGTTGTTCCCGGAACTGCCGGACTAACTTGGGGGAGTGTTCGGCTATATTGTTTATTTGATATGGGTCTTTTGTGCGGTCGAAAAGAACTGTTTCGTCTATAATACCATTTTGGGCATGTACTACAAAGGTATGGGTTGCTGTGCGTAGTCCGCGATAACCTGTGGCATGATTGTCGAACTGTACGAAATAATAAGGTTGTATGACCTCTCTTCTACTTTCGCCGAGGATTTCCCGGGATAAGTCGAATGTTTGTACCGTTTCGGGAATCTCTTTCCGGAATCCCATCATGGATAGGAGAGAAGGATATAAGTCGGCGAAAGCAATCATCAAATGTTCGTCTTTACGCGGCTGAATTTTTTCTGGCCAGGAAATAATCATGGGGATACGCATAGACTCTTCATAAAAAATATCTTTCCCTGCATGGTTGTGAGCACCCATACAGATGCCGTGGTCGGAAGTAAACACTATAATCGTATTCTTGAAGAGCCCGTTTCTTTTTAATTCGTCTACGATACGTCCTACGTTCTCGTCCACTCCTGTAACACATGCATAATAGTTACGTATGTTGTCTCTGAAATAGTCACCCATTTCAGTCCCTTTGGCAGGTATATCGGGGCGATTGGCACACAAAGCTTCTACATTCAAGTCCCTATACATGGCTTTATAGTTGTCGGGAACCAGTTCATAACCTGTATGTGGAGGATTCATTGAAACGACTAATGCGAAAGGCTGTTTATTCTCTTTTTGTGCCTGAATGTATTCGATGGCTTTATCTGCCTCATAGGCAGGTCCCCATTGGTTTACATAATAGAAACTATCGCGTGGGGCGGTAGTATCCCAATACATGGGCTTTAGATGGTAATCGTACGTCCCGTAGGCTATCCAATGATCGAAACCATGACGACGTTCGGGCGGACACCATTCGTTCCATGCTACTTTACCGCGGTTGTTGTAGGTGTCTACATAAGGTTTATGAGGAGAATCCAAGTGCCATTTACCTATATATCCGGTCTGATAGTTCATTTCTTTCAGTACGTTGCTCCAGCAGCGGGCTTCTTGAGGAAGTTCTACATCATAGGGGGCAGTTTGTGAATTACAATTGCCTACCACCTTATTGTGGAGCGGATACATACCTGTCATCAGCATGGCCCGTGCCGGTGATGAAACGGGATAACTGCTGATTGCATTGGTCAACAGGATTCCTTCGGAAGCAAGTTTATCCAGACAAGGGGTTTTTACAGGTTCTTTGCCCACACAACCTAATGCATCTCCCCGATATTGGTCGGCCATGATAAAGACTAGGTTAGGGGGGACCTGTGATGAAACTGGAAGAATCGGAGCAGCAAGTGCTGCTCCGATTATCCATGTCCGGTGATATATCATACTTGTTGTAATACTCATAATGGCAAAAATAGCTTTTTATTTCTAATGGATTATGATTTATATTGAATTGCTACTGATTTGCATAGAGATTGGAGCCTATCGGCCATCCCGGATTCTGATATACAACTGAAGTGGTTGGGTCTCCTCCTTTCACTGGTGTCGACATGCGGAAGATGTCATAAGAAATCGGGGTAAGATAGTTTGCTTCTTCAAAGTTATAGCCATTGTTGTTGATAATCAACTCGTTGAAGGCATATGGTCGCAGATATTTGCTATCATAGATTTTCAATCCCAGTTGCGTCTGATGTACATAATACTCCTCTTTCTTATATTCTTCCCAGTTGAATCCTTCCACTATATAATTCTTCATTTTATCTAGTGAACGCCAACGGAATAAATCGTCTTTGCGCATACCTTCAGCTATAAACTCACAACGGCGTTCACGTCGGATATTATAAAGCAGTCTGCTGACTTGTTCATTGCCCGACCATACAGCCAGGTCATTTTCTTTGTTCAGGTCAGTGTTGTCTATGGTCTTTTGATAATCATCTGATACTCCCGCGCGTTTTCTTAATGCTTTCCAGTATTTCTGGCTGTTTGCATCTATGGAAATTCCTCCGTTTTTCATACAATCGGCTTCCATATAGTTGAGGAATGCTTCTGAAGCACGGAAAATCATATAAGCCAATGGCGAATTATCATTCATAGTAACGTTGCTGTCTCTCCATCCTTTGCGTACCATATAACCGGTAGTGGAATGAGATACGCTTTCATATGAATTCAGCAAGTTGACATATCTCATGATACCTGTCTGGTCAAGGTTTGCTCCCCTCCATATGAGATCTCCCGGTTTGGAAGTTGATTGTACCAGGCGCAGATCTCTGTTTTTCATCACATCTTCAATACTTGCGTCACCCTGATATTCTGTGTTGCCGGTTGCGTAAATAGGCAAACCGTTAGTGGTCAGGAATGTTTCCATTAATGAGCGTGTGTATCCTCCGTCTTTGCCGGCACAACCTTGGGCTTCTGTTTTTTCTCCGTAGTAGATACTATGATACGTACCCTCCACCTTGCTGTTGACTGTTGCATCTACGGCATACATACGCCATAACAATACTTCTTTATTGGATGATAAATCATATTGGTTGAACAAATTCATGTAGTCTTCAATTTTATCGGTGATATTGGGTAGAAATGCTTCTGCTATAGGTTTTGCTGCCTCCATTGCCTGTGTCAGGAAAAAGTCTGTTTCTGTGTCCAGATTACCATCAAATGTTCCTCCCGGCCATCCCGGACCACCCGGTACGCGGGCTGTTCCTTTGTGATAGGTCTCCCAACTGGCTTCATAAAGAGCAACACGTGACTTAAACAATAATGCGGATTCCTGATTCAACCGGTGGTTGGTTAATGCATTGCTACGGGGAAAAAGACGGCTGATAGCTTCATCCAGATCGCTAAGAATAAAACGTGCTACCTCATTACGTGGCTTACGTTTGTTTGCTTCCACATTGGCGGCATAGTCATCAGCGGTAAGTTCTTCCGTAATGATAGGGAAGTCTCCAAACTTTCTTAGGTATTCAAAGTAAATATAGGCACGGAAGAAATACATTTCGCCTATATATTGCTGTGTTTCATTGGTATTATTAAGTCTTCCGCTTTTCAGGTTCTCAAGAGCATAGTGCAGGAAGTGGTTACAATCCCGCAAATGTTCCTGCCGGTTATAGCTGCCATCTGTTGCTACTTTGATGCGCTGGGGCAAAAAGAGATCTTTCGGTGCGTCTGCTGCCTGATTATCACTCGTTTCGTCATCATTGAAAAGATTGACATCTTTATAATCGGGGAGCAAATCATATTTTTTATTGCAATATGCCTGCAATTGAATCGGTTCGGTGAAGAATCCTTCGTCCGTATTGTCTGTCAAGGGTTGCCTGTCGAGAAAGTCACTGCATGAACTCAAAGTGAATGAGGCAGCCATGAATGAAAAGAATATATATTTTAGTTTCATAATAATCTGTTTTTAAGGTTTATAATGTGATGTTGACACCGAAGGAGAGTGTATAGCTTAGTGGGTAACTCATACCATTCTGATATAATAGCTCCGGATCAAAATTCTTACTCATTTTACTTCCTGTCCAAAGATTGTCACCAGAAAAGAAGATCCGTATTTTTTGTAAACTGATTTTTTGTATCAGCGCTTTCGGTAAGGTATATCCGATTTGTAGATTCTTCAGGCGGATATAAGCGGCATTTTGCAGGTAACGAGTCTGTACTTGTTGATTTTGCTTGCTTCCGATGATGGGACGAGGGAAGTAAGCGTTCAGGTTTGTTCCCAGTTCGTCACCTTCCGGGCGGAAGAAATCATAATGTTCTTCGTATCCTGTAGAGTCCCATTGTCCTCCGTTGACTCCCCAGAAAATCATGCCTTTTGAATATGCGATTCTGTCATCTCCACCTACCCATATATCGCGTTTCGCCACTCCCTGGAACATCATGCTGATATCAAAACCTTTGTAATCTGCTCCCAATGTGATGCCAAAACGATAGCGCGGCGTACTGTTGCCGATAATGCAGAGGTCCTTCGGGTCGTTGGCGGAAGTCCCTTTTTCAATAGCAGCATTATCATCGAGATTCGCATACATGATGTCACCTGCTTTCCAGATGTTATTGCCAACATTGGGAAGTCTGCTTTGGTCATGGATAGCTATATAATCTTGTATTTCCTGATCGGTTTTTGCCATGCCTACTGTCTTGAATCCCCAGATTTCACCTAGTTTTTTTCCTTTCCAGTAACTTTCTATTGTATTACCATCAGAGTCTTTGGTATAGAATGTCTTGTCAGGGTTAGGATATTCTGTCACTTCAGTCTGCGCATCGGATAAGTTGAGAGATATGTGATAACCTACCTGACCGATTCTATCCTGCCAATTTATTTGTAATTCCCATCCTTTGGTTCGTAAAGATGTATTGTTCAGTTTCGGGGCTGACGCACCTACAATCGGAGAAATCTCTTCGGCAGGTCCTACCATGTCTTTTGTGTCGCGGACATAATATTCCGCATATCCGGTCAGACGGTTGTTGAAAGCTCCGAAGTCCAGACCGGCATTGTAACTGGTGACCCGTTCCCAAGTGAGCAATGAACTTACAAGTCCGGGAGTAGAAGCTATACTTGACTTGTTGGCCTGCTCAAGCAACCAACGGCCTCCGTCGTCTGCGCTACCTACTGTAATGTTCTGAATGGAATAGGTAGGGTAGAAGCTCTCTGTGTTCTGGTTTCCCAGACTACCATAAGAGAAACGGAGTTTCAAAAGATTTACTTGTTGTTGTATCGGTTCCCAAAATGCTTCGCGTGCAATATTCCAACCGACGGATACGGAAGGGAAAGTTCCCCAACGTTGATCTCCACGGAAACGGGAAGTCGCGTCACGACGGATATTTCCTTCAATCAGGTATCTGCCGTCGTAGTCATAGTTGACGCGTGCGAAATAACCCATTGTAGCCCATTCTCTTGTGAAGGCTTTCAGTACACTCGTTCCTGTTGCGGTATTGATACTGGGGACCAGTTCGTTGACTACGTCATAGCGTTTGCCTACCATGTTGTTGATGCGGTAATATTCCGAATTCATACCTGCGGTAGCTTTGAAATTATGCTTCATCCAAGAGTATTCATAGTCTGCGTAAAGAGCCGTAGTTACCATGGAAGTTTGTTCCGTTTCGCTTTGTGCAGATGTTCTTCCGGCGGCAAGATCGTCGTCACCACCCAGCCATTGTTCTTCAACCGGCTGATTGTCACGAGTGTATAGATATACTTTGTTAATGTTGTATTGATGTTGATAGCTTTCGGTACGCAGACTGGCTTGCCCGTGTATGCCTAATCCTTTGATGGGGGTTAAATGAAATCCTCCCTGGGTGAAGTAAGTATCTTTCGTTGAGTTGGAACGCCCTCCGGAAGTTAACTGCATTAACTTGGGGTTACGTGTATAGTGTCCGTTGTTGTCATATAATGGCATTGTAGGATATAACTTGGTTGTTTCTGCAAAGAAACGGTCGCCATAGAGATTGATAAACGTAGGCATTGCAATATCTTCACGGATAAATCGTGCATTGAAGTCAAGGTTTAACCATTGGGTTACCTGTCCGCTGACTTTTCCGCTGATATTAAAACGTTTCTTTTTCTCGTCAGAGTAGTTCATTTGTCCTTCTTGCGAAAGAAAAGCACCGGAGATATAATACTTGACCTTTTCACTTCCACCGGAAATACTTAAATTATGTTCTTGTCCGAAAGATGTTTTGTCTATGAAGTTTCGCGGCCAGTTTTGGTTATCATTAGACGCTCCATTGAAAGGGAAAAAATTACTCCCTTGAGAACCTTCCGGATCAGAGGTGTATGGATACTCGCCTGCCATGTATCGTTGGATACGATCAATAGTGTTGTCATCGAAAATAAATTTCTTGTTACCATCTCCAGTATTAAGTTGCGCTGCATTGAAATATCTGGCAAAACGATAGGAGTCAAGCATGTCGGGTATATTGGTCGGACGAGACCAACGGAAGTTATCTGAATATTGAATCGTTGTCTTTCCTGCTTCTCCGGATTTAGTAGTAATCAATATCACACCAAACGGAGCGCGAGATCCGTAGATAGAAGAGGAAGCTGCATCTTTTAATACGGAAATATTAGCAATATCCTGTGGATTAAGCGTGTTAATATCTCCTTCGGCACCGTCAATCAAAACAAGTGGTGAAGCACTGGAACCTGTTCCCAGGTTACCGACGCCACGGATGTTCATTGTCGGATTCTTATCCAGTCGTCCGCCTTTATCATTCACGTCAATGTTCAATCCCGGCATGACCCCTTGCAGGGCCTGTGATACGGAAGTAACCGGGCGGGATTCCAACGTTTTGGTATCTACAGTTGCTACTGCTCCGGTTAGGTTCACCTTTTTCTGTGTTCCGAATCCTACTACAACCACTTCATCCAATGTTTGCGTATCTTCGGTCAGCATGATTTTGAAAGTCGTTTGATTGCCGTCGAATGTCAGGCGTTGAGGCTGATATCCTATATAAGATATGATCAGCACATTTCCTTTAGCGACATTTTTGAGAGAGAAGTTACCATCTATATCTGTGATGGTTCCGTTGTTTGTGTTTTCCACTAATACACTGGCACCGATAATCGGCTCATTAAGCCTTTTGTCTGTAACGGTACCTTTGATGCTGACTTGCTGCGCATACACGAAACTGATACCTAGCAATAGCATGGTGAGTAATGATGTTAGTTTTCTCATTGCATTTTATTTAAAGTTATACATAAGGTTATTGTACTGCAAATGTACGCGAACAAAGTCTTTACGGATATGCATATTTCTTTCATTCAGTGTACATGTTTAATTCATGCGGCATTTCTTTATTCTTTTTTTTTGTATGTTTTGACTTTATTTCGTTTATTTGCCCTAAATTGATTAATATGACAAAACGCTTAAATCTAATCTTACTAGTTCTGATAATAAGCAGTATTCCTTTGGTTTCCGTTTATGCTTTTTTTGATAAGGATATTCGTTTGTTGACAATGCAGGATGGACTGGCAGACAATACCGTTTCTTGCATTTGTAAGGATGCGGATGGATTTATGTGGTTTGGTACGAATAATGGCTTAAGCCGTTATGATGGGAAGATGATTAAAAATTTCAGTCCGATGGAAATGTCTGTTTCGGTTGAAAAGATTGTGAAATTATCTGAAGACTATCTGGGTATTATTGCCGGAAACAAACTTTATTGTTTTAATAGAAAATCCGAATGTTTTACTCCTGTCATATCCGGAAAGGAGACGGATGGAGTCAGGCTCTGGGGATTGTTACCCTTGAATGAAACTTCTTTTTGGGCTATATTCGAAGATAAATTATTGTTGTATCAATGGAAAGAGCATAAAAATCAGTCAGGCGATGCAGACTTTATTTGTGCGAACCTTCAGAAGGACTTTAAGCTACTATCCGCAAAAGGAGAATTTTTTTCTGCTGTTTGCTTTGATGAAAATAGAGGGTTGTGTCTGGTTACCAATTTCAGTAACTTGCTGTTATTTCATCCGGATAGTGAGAAGTTGTGCCGGACGTTGATCCCATTAGATACAATAAAGTCTATTCAGATTACTTCTGTCATGTGTAAGGATGATATTGTATGGATTTCAACCATTGCCCGGGGGATTATTCGCTATCATTTGCGGACTCATCAGATTGACCGGATCTCGTATGACGGGACAACTGAGGAAAATCAGCTTTCCCATACGGATGTCTATCAAGTCATACCAATAGATAATAACCGTTATCTGGCGGTAACTTGGAGTGGCTATACACTGTTGATACCGGATAAGGAACATCCACAGAAACTCACTACTGAAATTTACAATAATACAGCTTCACAAGTTCAGCAAAACTTGGAAACCCGTATGATTTCATCCTATTATGATCCGAATGGGGTGCTTTGGATTGGGACAAACGGTGGAGGAGTGATGTGTTCGGACTTGCGGTCACAGTTCTATAACCGTTTTTATCAGGATAGGCATAATGAGATTTGCAGTATAACGATGGACGACGACTGTTTTGTATGGCTGGCCACTTTTCATAAAGGTATTATGCGAAGTGATGAACCTTATGAATCAGGTAAGAGGCTACAGTTTTCTACTGTATATTCCGGTTCGGGAAATAGTAGTGAAACTGTGCTCTGTTCTTTGAAAGATGGACAGGGTAATTTATGGTTCGGGAATAGAAATGGGACATTGACCGTTTATGATGTTAAATCCCGCCGATTCATAACTTATACTTTGCTGGTGGATGGTATCATCTATACTTCGGATATTTGGGCTATCTATATAGATGCTGAAGGAGTTATTTGGGTGGGTACTGAAAAAGGACTTTTGCTCTTTGAACCTAAAAAAAGAATGTGCAAGCGTTTGCCGGTTGAACAGAAACTAGATAAAAAAGAAGCACTTGCCATACGTTCTATTGCTGTAACAAAAGACGGGGGTATCTGGCTGGGCACAAGCAATCAGGGAGTATGTAGGGTGTCTGTCTCTACTTCCGGTGAAATATCAGCCAAGTCTGGCTATGAGCAGAAAGCAAATGTAAAGAATCATTCAGTGCGGTCATTGTTAGCTTCTACAGATGGAAATCTGTATGTAGGCTATATGGATGGTTTTGCAATTCTCTCTCCTCAACAGGATTCGATTCGTGAATTTTATACAACTGCTGACGGATTGTGCAGTAATTTTGTCGGTTGTATTACGGAAGATGCTAAAGGACATATATGGCTGGGCAGCAATTCGGGAATTTCCCGTTATAGCCGTCATCAGCACCTTTTCTATAATTATTATATTGCAGGTAGTAACCGTTCGGCTTTATTCAGTAACCATACGTTGTTCTTTGGGAATAATCAGAGTATGACTTACTTTCATCCGGATGATGTAGATGTGTATCCTGCAAATGAACGGGTATTGATAACGGGATTGGAAGTCGACAACCGTCCGGTGGAAATAGATAAGGAGATAAACGGTCAAATAATACTTCGGGAGGGAATCTCTTATACCAATCAAGTTATTTTGAATAATGATAATCGCGATTTTTCTTTGACTTTCAATAATCTGTCTCATTCCAATGAACAACAAAAGTATAACTACCGGCTTTTGCCCTATCAGGAGAATTGGCTGATATCTGATGATGGAGAAAAAGCCTCATATACTAACTTGCCGGAAGGGGACTATGTATTCGAGGTAAAGAATATATTTCCGGATGGACAGACGGGAGCAGTGACTTCCCTGAATATAAAGATACTTCCTCATTGGAGTCGCACAGTGGCTTTTCGGTTGTTTATTCTCTTTGTGGTGATTGGCATGATAGCTTATTTTGTGCGATTGTTAAGATTGAGACAACGGCGTCTGGAACATGAAATGCAGATGAAACATGAATTGCTGACTGTTGGTCTGGAGCGTGAGAAAGAACGGCAGATACGTATGGAACGTGAAAATTTCTTTACTGGTGCTGCCCACGAACTGCGTACTCCGCTAACTTTGATTCTTGCTCCATTGCAGGAATTGATGAAACAAGCTAATCCGTTGGAACCTTTTTATAAGAAATTGCAGATAATGCATAAGAATGCTACTTCCTTGCATACTTTAGTAGATCATTTACTTTATGTGCAAAAAATAGGGGCAGGAATGGTTAAACTCCAATTGTCCGAGACCGACTTGGCTCGGGTGATAAAGAGTGTGTCGGAACCATTCCGGCAAATGTCGGAGATCAAGGATTTGCGCTTTGAGGTTAATCTGCCTGAAGGAAAACTGTTGTATTGGGTAGATGAACCCAAAATTACTTCGGCCGTGCAAAATCTTCTTTCGAATGCATTTAAGTATACATCTTCGGGTGGTAGTGTCCTGCTCTCTGTCTCCCATACAATGAAAGATGGACAAGGATATTGCCGGATTGCTGTTTCGGATACAGGGGCAGGGATTCCGAAGGATTTGCAGAAACATGTTTTCGAATCGTTCATAACAGGAGAAAATATACCGGAAATATCAACAAAGATAGGGATTGGATTATACATTGTGAAGAATACGATGGATTTGCATCATGGCAAAGTGACATTGGAGAGCAAAACGGGTGAAGGGAGTACGTTTGTTTTATATATTCCTGATGGCAAGGAGCATTTTGCAAAAGATGATTATGAACTGGTTGACTGTCAGCAAATGAGTACGAAACCGAATGAAGAGTTGAAGTCGGAACTATTTCTTTCTGCATCAGAAAATAGCCAAGAAACAACATCCAAAAAAAGCTTGTTGGTTATTGAGGATAATGAAGAAGTCCGTGAATATATCCGGAGTTTGTTTATTTCTAAGTATTTAGTATATGAAGCCGGCAACGGTGAAGAAGGGGTGCGTATGGCAAAAGAACAATTGCCCGACCTCATTATCTCGGATGTGATGATGCCTGTAAAAGACGGCTTTACTTGTTGCCGGGAGATTCGTGCACAACAGGAAACGGCGCATCTTCCGATTTTGATGTTGACTGCAAAATCGGAAGATGCTGATATCTTGCATGGTTCTTATAGTGGAGCGGATGATTATATGCTGAAACCTTTCAATCCGGAGATTCTTCTTGCCAAAGTGGATAACCTGATTTTACAACGAGAACGGTTGAGACGGATTTATACAAAGGCCTTGATGCTGAAACAAGAATCGGAAGAGGGAGGGAAAGAAGATACTTTCCTGCAACAGCTTATTCATGTTATAGAGGTTAATCTTTCCAATGAAGATTTTAATGTGAAGATGTTGGCGGAACAATTAAATATGAGCCAGCCTACGTTGTATCGGAAAGTGAAGCAGCGTAGTGATTTGTCGGTCATAGATATGATCCGCAGTATACGTATAAGCAAAGCGGCGTCATTAATTCTGGAAAACCGCTATTCTATTCAGGAGATTTCGGAAATGGTCGGATATTCTGATACTCGCACTCTTCGCAAACATTTCACGGAACATTTTGGAGTATCTCCTTCTAAATATATGGGAGAAATATAGAAAGGTAGCCAATTATTAGCAGGTTATTACGCAATCATTCTAATCAACCTGTAACAAGAATAAAGAAAGAACTAGTCAAATAGTATCAGGGAAGTACAATCTAAAGTGTTCTCACTGTGATGAGAAAAAATACTCATTATAGTGAGAACTTTTTCTCATGCCTATGAGAGTTTTTTCTCATAGGCATGAGAATGCTTGAGAAATATAAGATTGTAAATTGCTACAAATCAATATTATATAATTTCAATTTATTATATAATGTCTTCCGGTCAATATTCAGTAACTGTGCAGCTTTGCTCTTATTATTTCCGGTTTGGCGCAATGCTTCCAGAATATGTTCCTTTTCGGTATCTTCATTGCGTAATGCTATGCTTGTGACACTGGATACGGGAGTTTCCAAAAGTTCGGTCCCAAGTTCAAGGAGAGTGATGAAACTGCCTTGTGCCAATAAGGTCGCTCTTTTCACGATATTCTTCATTTGGCGTAAGTTACCCGGCCAATGATAGTTCAGTAAAGCCTGTGATGCTTTTGCATCAAAGCCTATCAGATGCTTGTCCAGCTCCTTATTTGCCTGATCAAGAAAGAAATTTGCAAAGAGCAGGATGTCCTCTTCCCGCTCTTTCAGGTCAGGCATTTTCAACGTAAATTCATTAATACGGTGATAAAGATCTTCACGGAAAGTTCCTTTTTCGATAGCTTGTTCCAGATTTTCATTTGTTGCAGATACCAGACGGATGTCTACTGATATTTCCTGCATGGAGCCTACCGGACGTATCTTTCTCTCTTGCAGGGCACGGAGCAGTTGTATTTGTACTTCGTAACTAAGATTCCCGATTTCATCCAAGAAGATAGTTCCGCCGTTGGCAGCAACGAAAGCCCCCGTCTTATCTGTCAAGGCTCCTGTGAACGAACCTTTTACATGACCGAAAAATTCGGAGGCCGCCAGTTCTTTGGGGATAGAGCCACAATCTACGGCAATAAACGGCTTGTCATTCCGTTTGCTAAGTTGGTGGATGCGGTGTGCCACATATTCTTTTCCTGTTCCGCTGGAACCGTTGATAAGTACGGACATATTGGTAGGAGCTACCAGACCTACATAGTTGTAAAGTTGTTTGGCTGCATCACTTTCACCTTCCAGATAGGCATGATGATTTTCTGTTGAATCTTTAGATGAAATGGAGGTGCTTTTTTTAGAAGAAGATTTGGCGGTATTATGAGTCACCGGAACCTTTCCGACCTGTAAGGATTCTGCGATTTTCTTCAGCAACTCTTCCGGATTCACAGGTTTGGCGATATAATCACGTGCTCCCAGTTTCATTGCTTGCACAGCCGATTGTATATCTGCATAACCGGTCATGATTATTAAAGGAATATCAATGCCTTGTTCGTTCATCCATTTCAGTAGATCAATGCCCTCGTGGTCAGGGAGTCTCAAGTCTGATAAAATGAGGTCGACGCTTTGGCTTTCAATATGTTTTCGGGCGCGGGCAATATTACTCACTGATGATACTTCAAAGCCCTTTTTGCCTAACCAGGTTTTTAGCATCATTCCAAAAGTGATATCATCTTCAACGATCAATATGGAGCTCATCATGTCAGGTTTTGATTCTTTTAAGTCACAAAGGTAAGAGGATTTAGGCGAAAATGGTATATTTGCAAACTTAAATTAAATAAAAGCGTTATGAAAAAGATTTTATTGATCATATTAACCATATCGTTTTGCGGACTTACTGCCTGCAAAACCGGAACAAAAAAAGGAGGAGACATGGATAAAGAAACGTTGGTAAAGATTGAAACCACTTTAGGAGACATTGAGGTAAAGCTCTATAATGAGACACCGAAGCATCGCGATAATTTTATCAAACTGGTGAAAGACGGAGTTTATGAAGGTACGTTGTTTCATCGCGTTATCAAAGATTTTATGATTCAGGCAGGTGACCCGGACTCAAAAAATGCGCCGAAAGGAAAAATGTTGGGTACCGGAGATGTAGGTTATACTGTTCCCGCTGAATTTGTATATCCTAAATATTTCCATAAGAAAGGTGCCCTGTCCGCTGCTCGTCAGGGAGATAATGTGAACCCGAAGAAAGAATCTTCCGGTTGCCAGTTTTATATCGTGACGGGTAAGGTGTTCAATGATTCTACCTTGCTGGGTATGGAAAGCCAGATGAATGAGAATAAGATTAATGTTATTTTCAATACGCTGGCACAGAAACACATGAAAGAAATCTATAAGATGCGGAAAGAAAATGACGAGAACGGTCTTTATGATTTGCAGGAAAAACTGTTTGCACAGGCACAGGAAATGGCTGCCAAAGAACCGGAATTTCATTTCACTCCGGAACAGCTTGAAGCCTATACAACGGTGGGAGGAACTCCGCATCTGGATGGCGAATATACCGTATTCGGCGAAGTCGTGAAAGGTATGGATATTGTGGATAAAATCCAGCAGGTGAAAACCGACCGTAGCGACCGTCCCGAAGAAGATGTAAAAATAACAAAGGTGACAATACTTGACTGAAATATATGAAAATCAACAGGCATATTCTTGATAATGGGTTACGTTTGGTACATTCGCAGGACGAAAGTACGCAGATGGTTGCCCTTAATATATTATATAATGTGGGAGCCCGTGACGAAGATCCCGAACATACCGGTTTTGCCCATTTGTTCGAACACCTGATGTTCGGAGGATCGGTGAATATTCCCGATTATGATATGCCGCTTCAACTGGCGGGTGGAGAGAATAATGCCTGGACGAATAATGATATAACCAATTACTACCTCACTGTACCTCGTCAGAACGTAGAAACCGGCTTTTGGCTGGAATCCGACCGGATGCTGAGTCTTGATTTTAGTGAACGGAGTCTGGAGGTACAGCGGGGAGTAGTAATGGAAGAATTCAAACAGCGTTGTTTGAATCAGCCCTATGGAGATGTAGGGCATCTTTTGCGTCCTCTGGCTTATCAGACGCATCCTTATCAATGGCCTACTATCGGAAAAGAGTTGTCGCATATAGCCAATGCTACGCTGGAAGAAGTGGAGGCATTCTTTTTCCGTTTTTATGCTCCCAATAATGCTATATTGGCTGTGACCGGCAATATCTCTTTTGAAGAAGCGGTTGCTTTGACGGAAAAATGGTTTGCCTCTATTCCTCGTCGGGAAGTTCCTCAACGGAACCTGCCACAGGAACAGGAGCAGACGGAAGAACGTCGACTGACAGTTGAGAGAAATGTTCCTCTCGATTCCCTGTTTATGGCTTACCATATGCCCGATCATCATCATCCGGATTATTATGCGTTTGATATTCTGTCGGATGTGTTGAGCAACGGGCGTTCCAGCCGTTTGAGCCAGCGTTTGGTACAGCAGAAACAATTATTCTCAAGTATAGATGCCTATATTTCCGGCAGTGTAGATGCGGGGTTATTCCATATTAGTGGCAAACCTTCGGCAGGTGTCACCCTGGAACAGGCGGAAGCGGCAGTACGGGAAGAACTGGATTTGTTGCAACAAGAATTGGTTGACGAACAGGAACTGGAAAAGGTGAAGAATAAATTTGAGTCTACCCAGATATTCGGCAACATCAATTATTTGAATGTGGCAACCAACCTGGCTTGGTACGAATTGCTTGGCCGGGCGGAAGACATGGAAAAAGAGGTTGATCGTTATCGATCTGTCACAGCTGACCAATTGCGGGCGGTGGCTCAATCTGCTTTCCGTAAGGAGAACGGAGTAATACTTTATTATAAGAAACAACAAAATTAAATTTTCCCTTTTATAATCTACCAGTGAAAGGGAAAAGTCCCTTTGCCTGAAAATGGAGATTCGTTTAGGTAACGGAAAAGTAAATGAGACATATTTATAGTACATATAAAGAGCATTATAAAGCACTGATTTTTCTCGGATTGCCGATTGTGATCGGTCAAATAGGAGTAATCGTTCTTGGATTCGCGGATACGTTAATGATCGGACATCATAGTACGATTGAGCTGGGAGCAGCTTCCTTCGTCAATAATGTGTTCAATCTGGCGATTATTTTCAGTACAGGGTTTTCGTATGGGCTGACTCCCATTGTGGGAGGTTTGTATGGAACCCGGCAGTATGCCCCTGCGGGACAGGCTTTACGCAACAGTTTGCTGGCAAACCTGATGGTTGCATTGCTGCTGACTATCTGTATGACTGTTCTTTATCTAAATATAGAACGTCTCGGACAGCCGGAAGAATTGATTCCCCTGATTAAACCGTATTATCTTGTTTTGCTCGCTTCGCTAGTGTTTGTCATGCTTTTCAATGGATTTAAGCAGTTTACAGACGGAATTACGGATACTAAAACCGCCATGTGGATATTGCTTGGTGGAAATGTCTTGAATATCATAGGAAACTATATCCTGATTTATGGAAAGCTCGGATTGCCCGAATTAGGTCTGTTGGGAGCAGGTATCAGCACGCTGTTCTCGCGTATCGTGATGGTGATTATATTTATCATTATCTTTATGCGTAGTCCGCGTTTTGTCCGCTATAAGATTGGCTTTTTCCGTTTGGGATGGTCACGAGCTATATTTGGACGTTTGAATGGGATCGGATGGCCGGTTGCCTTTCAAATGGGAATGGAGACAGCCTCCTTTAGTCTAAGTGCGATCATGATCGGTTGGCTGGGTACTATCGCTCTGGCTTCCCATCAGGTTATGCTGGCTATTTCGCAGTTTACATTTATGATGTATTACGGTATGGGTGCCGCTGTGGCTGTTCGTGTCAGTAACTTCAAAGGTCAGAATGACATCATCAATGTACGTCGTTCTGCCTATGCAGGTTTTCATCTGATGATGACATTGGGCGTTGTGCTTTCTTTGATTGTTTTCCTTTGCCGGAATTACTTGGGAGGCTGGTTTACCGACAGTCAGGAAGTGGCTGCTATGGTGACCTCTCTAATCTTACCTTTCCTCGTTTATCAGTTTGGCGACGGACTGCAGATTACTTTTGCCAACGCTTTGCGTGGAATTTCAGATGTAAAACTAATGATGGTGATTGCCTTTGTCGCCTATTTCATTATTTCCCTTCCTGTAGGTTATTTCTGTGGCTTTGTGATGGGATGGGGAGTAGTAGGTGTCTGGATGGCGTTCCCTTTTGGTTTGACGAGCGCAGGATTGATGCTTTGGTGGCGTTTTCATCACATGACGAAGCTCCCCGAACCCCATCCCAAAACCTGATACTAAATACTTGATACTTAAAACTTAATACTTAACCCCAATGGCTTCCTTCCGTTTTACAAAGTTGAAAATAACCGCCGGTTACACTTTGTTGCTGGCGATCCTCCTTTTCTCGCTGGTGTTTGTACATCGTGAGATGGAAGCATTGTCGGCCGCCGACGATCAACAGAATTTAAGAACAGACAGTCTGTTGACCCTTCTCCATGAGAAAGATCAAAACACGATTCAGATGTTGCGGGTGCTAAGTGAAGCAAACGACAGTCTTCTCTCTGCTTCGGAAATCGAAGAAATCATTTCCGAACAGGATTCAGTTATTACCCAGCAGCGGGTACAACATCGGGTCATTACCAAGCGTGACTCTTTAATCACTACGCCTAAAAAGAAGGGATTCTTTAAACGACTCGCCGAGGTGTTTTCCCCTTCTAAACAAGACAGTGCCGTATTAGTAAATACATCGTTGGAAGTCGCTACCGATACCATTCTTCAACCGACCACTTCCAAAGATTCTCTTCAGCAGAAAATCCGCATGGCTACCGAAGAAAAACGACTGCAACGGAGGAAAACAATCCGGCGTACCAGTACAAAGTACCAGCGGATGAATACGCAGTTGACGGCACGGATGGATAGCCTGATTAAACAATATGAGGAAGAAATGACCTTGCGTGCCCGTCAGGATGCCGAACTTCAGCAGGAAGTGAGGATGCGGTCGGCACGTATCATCGGCGGTATCGCGGTTGGTGCCGTACTATTATCTGCTTTTTTCCTGATATTGATTATGCGGGATATTTCCCGTAGCAACCGTTACCGCCGGCAATTGGAGGTAGCGAATAAACGGGCGGAAGATTTGCTTGTTGCCCGCGAGAAATTAATGCTTGCCATTACCCATGATTTTAAAGCTCCGTTAGGCTCAATTATGGGATATACCGAGCTTCTGTCCCGGTTGACAGAAGATGAACGGCAACGATTCTATCTCGACAATATGAAAAGTTCTTCGGAACATTTATTGAAGTTAGTCAGTGACTTGCTCGATTTCCACCGGCTTGATCTCAATAAAGCGGAAGTGAATCGTGTAACCTTTAACCCCTCCCAGCTATTTGATGAAATTTATGTCAGTTTCGAACCTCTGACTGCTGCCAAAGGATTAGCCTTGCAATGTCACGTCGCTTCGGAACTGAACGGAGGATATATTAGCGATCCTTTGCGACTTCGGCAAATTGTGAATAACCTTTTGTCCAATGCTGTAAAATTTACTCAAAAAGGCGAGATTAGCCTGACAGCCGGTTATGATTCTTCAAAGTTAACCATTGCTATAGCCGATACAGGAAAAGGAATGGCATCAGAAGATCGTGAACGTATTTTCCAGGAGTTCACACGTCTTTCCGGTGCACAGGGGGAAGAAGGATTCGGACTCGGACTGTCTATTGTGAAGAAGCTGGTAACCTTGCTTGAGGGAACAATCGACGTGCAGAGTACATTGGGTGAGGGGAGCTGTTTTACGGTCGTTCTGCCTTTGTATCCGGTAGGTAAATCCCTTACGGAGAGTGAATCTCCGGAAAGTGAATCATCGGAGAACGAAAGTCCATACGCTCCCAAACAGTCGGCTGGCATTCCTCCCATGAAAGTCATTCGTGTGCTCTTGATTGATGACGATAAGATTCAGTTGAATCTGACTGCTGCCATGTTGAAACAGCATGGTATTGATGCAGTGTGCTGTGAACAGCTGGAACAGTTGATTGAGCAACTTCGCTCTTCCGTCTTCGATGTATTGCTGACAGATATACAAATGCCTGCCATTAACGGGTTTGATCTGGTAAAACTATTACGGGCTTCTAATATACCACAAGCAAAAACAATCCCTGTTATTGCTGTGACTGCCCGTAGTGAGATGGATAAAGCCGCTTTACATGAACATGGTTTTGCCGGTTGTTTGCATAAACCGTTTACAGTAAAGGAATTGTTGCTAACAGTAAATGAAGGTCAACTTTCGGCCGATGAAGCGCATATTACAGAAGATATGGGAACTGTCGGGATCAACTTTTCTGCACTTACTGCTTATTCTGAAGATGATCCGGAAGCAGCATACTCCATCATTCATACTTTTATTGAAGAGACAGGTAGGAATATCGAACGGATGCAACAAGTATTGAACGATAAAGAAGTGGATGGGATAGCTGCCATGGCGCATAAACTTCTCCCTCTCTTCACAATGATCGGAGCGGAGGAAACCATCGCTCCGCTAAAATGGTTGGAGGCTTGTCGTGGAGAAGAATTCTCGGAAAAAATAGAAGAAATAACATTTAATACATTAGAAGCTGTCCGTAAAATAATTAGTGAAGCGGAGCTTTATTTGGAGACAATGAAGAAGCCCCAATAAGCTGGTTTCTCCTACTCCTTAGCTACTATTTATATCTTTCTTACTATTACCCAAACCTTTTTTCAAAATAATTTGTTTACTTTGTGTCACCTTATTTACACTGACACATTTTACATGAAACGAAAATGGATACGTTGGGTAAGCTGGATACTGCTTACTCCTATAATACTCTTTGTAATACTAATGGTATTGCTTTATGTTCCTCCCGTTCAGAATCTTTTGCGTCGGGAGGTTACTGCATACGCCTCTAAAGCAACCGGCATGCAGATTCAGGTGGAGCGGATAGACCTTCGTTTCCCACTTAATCTGTTGGTACGTGGTGTGGAGGTCATTCAACAGCCGGACACCCTTTTGTCTTTAGAAAGCCTCAATGTCCGTGTACAGGCATGGCCGTTGATAAAAGGAAAAGTAGAAGTGGATGAAGTGACTTTGAGCCGGGTAGCCGTTAATTCAGCCGATTTGATGGAGGGAATGAAGATTAAAGGCGTTTTGGGACGTTTCTTCCTGCAAAGTCATGGCGTCGATCTATCTAATGAAGTAGCGGTAATCAATCAGGTCGAACTATCCGACACTCACGTGCAGCTACTGATGAATGATACCACAACTACGCCCAAAGATACCGCAGCTTCTACTCCGATCAACTGGAAAGTAGCTCTTCATCAGTTGAAATTGAAAAATGTATCGTTCAGTATGCAGCTTCCTGCTGATTCCATGCGTATGGCGACCCATATTGGAGAAGCAGCCATCGATGATGCTCAAGCGGATTTGAAGAATCAGTACTACGACTTGAAGAAGTTCTTATTATCGGGAACCTCCGCCAGCTATGATACCGGAACTGCTCAACCGGCAGAGGGCTTCGATGCTTCTCATATTGCCGTCCGGGATATTCGCATCGCTCTGGATTCCTTGCTGTATAAAGGGAGGGATATGAACGCAGTCATTCGTGAATTTACCATGAACGAACGTTCCGGATTGAGCGTCACTTCCCTGACGGGTAGAGCCTACTCCAATGATTCTGTTATCTGTGTTCCCGGTTTGAAACTGAACACTCCCCATTCTGAAATCGATTTATCTGCCCATACCTATTGGGAACTGGTCAATATCCCCACTACGGGACGCTTATCCGCCCGTCTCAATGCCTATATCGGCAAAGAAGACGTCATGCTATTTGCCGGCGGTCTGCCTGAAAGCTTCAAAGAAGCCTATCCCTTCCGCCCGCTCGTCATCCGTGCCGGCACGGACGGCAATCTGAAAGAAATGCAGATTTCCCGTTTCACGGTAGATCTGCCGGGTGCTTTTGCATTGGAGGGTGGTGGTCTTCTGGAAAACCTTGCTGACAGCCTCACACGCACCGGAACCATCGGCTTGAAAATGACCACTCAAAACCTGAACTTCCTGACCGCTCTGTCGGGAGAAGCGCCGAATGGTACGCTTGTCATTCCTGACAGCATGAATCTGGTGGCGAAAGTGGATATCAAAGGTCCTGAATATAAAGCAAATCTCCGTTTGAAAGAAGGACAAGGAGCTATGGACGTGAATGCAGCCTTAAATACCACTACCGAAGTCTATAAGGCTGATCTGAAAATAGACAATCTGCAACTTCATAGTTTCCTCCCGAAAGACTCTATCTATGAACTTTCTCTTTCGGCTGCGGCTAATGGTCGTGGATTAGATGTCATGTCCTACCATTCATTTGCCAAATTGAATCTTTCACTAGATCAGCTTCATTATGCTAAATACCATCTTTCCAATCTTGATCTGACGGGAGAACTTAAAGGCGCATTGGTCACTGCACATCTAACAAGTGACAATGCTTTATTGAAAATGACAACGGATGCTGAATACAATCTGGCACACAGCTACCCCGACGGTAAAATAACGATTGATGTCACCCAACTGGATTTGCATGAACTGGGAATCATGCCAGAGCCAATGAAACGTCCGCTGACTTTTAACTTAGTTGCCGAAGCACGTCGGGATTTAGTTTCGGCACATTTAATCTCCGGAGATATGAAACTCGATTTGAGTGCACGTTCCGGCGTTAATCCTTTGATTCGCCAGTCCACTCATTTTGTAGATGTACTGATGAAGCAGATTGATGAGAAAGCCTTGAATCACGCTGAATTACGCAAAGCATTGCCAACTGCTATTTTCTCTTTCTCCGCAGGACAAGAGAACCCTTTGGCATATTTCCTGGCTACCAAGAAGATAGCTTACCATGACGCTTCAGTGAAATTCGGAACGGCTCCCAACTGGGGAATCAATGGAAAGGCCGCTGTCCATGCCTTGAAAGTAGATACTTTGCAATTGGATACCATCTTCTTTACCGTCAAACAAGATACCACACTCATGAAATTGCGTGCCGGAGTTATTAACGGCCCCAAGAATCCGCAATTCTCCTTCTCTACCACACTGACGGGAGAGATTCGTGACCGGGATGCCGAGTTGTTGGTAGACTTTAAAAATGGAAAAGGAGAAACAGGAGTATTACTCGGTGTCAATGCACGTCCCTTGTTTGAGGGCAAAGGAAAAGGCGATGGACTGGCTTTCACCTTGATTCCGGAAGAACCGATTATCGCCTTCCAGAAGTTCCATTTCAATGAAAAGCATAATTGGATTTATGTACATAAGAATATGCGCGTATACGCCAATGTCGATATGTGGGATGACGAAGGAATGGGATTCCGTGTACATTCCGTACGGGGAGACACCGTTTCTCTACAGAATATTGATGTGGAAATCCGAAGAATCAGTTTGGCTGATTTGAGCAGTGTACTTCCTTACTTCCCGGAAATAACCGGTTTATTCTCTGCGGAAGCGCACTATGTACAGACCGAAAAGGATCTTCAGCTTTCGGTTGAAGCAGCTATTGATGAGCTGACTTATGAACGTCAACGCATTGGTGACGTGACAGTGGGAGCTACTTGGCTACCGGGCGAACAGGGAAAGCAATACCTGAACGCCTATCTGAATCACGACGAAGTAGAAGTGATGGTGGCGGATGGTAAGCTGCTTCCAACCCGGACAGGAAAAGACAGTCTGGAAGTAAACGCTACTCTGGAGCATTTCCCGCTACGTGTAGCTAACGTATTTATTCCTGATAAAATGGCTACGCTGGCCGGTGATATGGATGGTAATCTGAACATTACGGGTAGCACCGAACAGCCTTTGATTAATGGCGAACTGGTGCTGGATAGCGTTTCTGTCCTTTCTCAACAGTATGGTGCTAATTTCAGGTTCGACAACCGTCCGGTACTGATAAAGAATAATCGGTTGGAATTTGATAAATTCGCTATCTATACAACAGGAAAAACTCCATTTACGATTGACGGTTATGTTGATTTCAGGGATATGTCCCGACCGATGGCAAATCTGAATCTGCTGGCGCAGAACTATACGCTTCTGGATGCCAAACGCACTCGTGAGAGTCTGGTCTACGGAAAAGTCTTTGCCGATTTCCGGGCAACAGTGAAAGGACCGTTGGATGGATTGAACATGCGTGGAAACATGAGCCTGTTGGGTAATACAGACGTTTCCTATATCTTGACCGACTCACCGTTGACGGTACAGGATCGTTTGGGAAGTCTGGTAACCTTTACTTCGTTTAGCGACACCACTACGGTTGTTCAACAAGAAGTGCCGACTGTTTCTTTAGGCGGGTTGGACATGGTGATGATGGTACATATCGATCCATCCGTCCGTTTGAAAGTCGATTTGGATGCAAGCAATGACAATCGTGTCGAACTGGAAGGGGGAGGTGACCTCTCTATGAAATATACTCCGCAAGGTGATCTGACATTGACCGGACGCTATACGTTGAGCGGCGGTTTGATGAAATATGCTTTACCTGTCATTGCTGCCAAAGAATTTGCTATCGATAACGGTAGCTATGTGGAATGGACAGGAAACCCCATGGACCCGATGTTGAACTTCAAAGCAACCGATCGTATCCGTGCTTCTGTTTCCGAAGGAGAGAACGGTGGAACGCGTTCGGTTAATTTCGATGTGTCCATTGTCGTCAAGAACCGGTTGGATAATCTTTCCTTTGCATTTGATGTATCTGCTCCCGAAGATGCAACCATACAAAACGAGTTGACAGCCATGGGGGCGGAAGAGAGAGGTAAACAAGCTCTCTATATTATGGTTATGAAAACCTATCTTGGCACCGGACCGATTGGTGGCGGAGGTGGTGGATTGGGTAAATTGAATATGGGTTCCGCACTGAACTCCGTATTAAGCAGCCAAATCAATTCATTGATGGGAAATCTGAAAAATGCCAGTGTTTCTGTCGGTATCGAAGATCACGATTTGTCGGATACGGGTGGTAAGCGTACGGATTACAGTTTCCGTTATTCACAACGTCTCTTTAACAATCGTTTCCAGATTGTAATCGGAGGTAAGGTTTCTACAGGTGAGAGTGCGACGAATGATGCGGAATCCTTTATTGATAACATCTCTCTGGAATATCGTTTGGATAGAACTGGAACCCGTTATGTCCGTCTGTTTTACGATAAAAACTACGAGAGTGTACTCGAAGGCGAGATTACGGAAACCGGAGTCGGTCTGGTACTTCGCAAGAAACTGGACAAACTCAGTGAACTGTTCATCTTTAAGAAAAAGAAGTAAGCATGAAAGGGATATATAATAACATATTAGCAAGTTGTCTGATTGGTATCATTTTGTTTTCGGGCTGTTCGGTGACAAAACACCTGCCTGAAGGGGAGGTACTCTATACAGGAGGAAAAACGGTAGTAGAGAATAAGTCGGCAACACCGGTAGGAGAGACGGCCTTAACAGAGATTGATGCGGCTCTTGACAAAACTCCCAGTACAAAGATGTTAGGAGGCCTTCTGCCTATTCCTTTTAAAATGTGGATGTATAATGACTTTGTGAAATATAAAAAGGGATTTGGAAAGTGGATGTTCAACCGCCTGGCTGCCAACCCTCCGGTATTTATTTCCACTGTCAATCCGGAAGTGCGTATCAAGGTGGCTACTAACTTGCTCCGTGATTATGGCTATTTTAATGGGAAAGTGACTTATGAAACCTTGGTGGATAAGAAAGACAGCCTGAAAGCAAGCATTCTTTATACGGTTGACATGAAGAATCCTTATTTTATTGATACGGTCTATTATCAGCGTTTCACACCCCAGACTTTACGTATTATGGAACGGGGGCGCCGGATGTCCTATATAAATCCCGGTGAGCAGTTTAACGTGGTCGATCTGGATGAAGAACGTACCCGTATCAGTACGCTGTTACGTAACCGGGGATATTTTTATTTCCGTCCCGACTATATGACTTATCAGGCAGATACAACTTTAGTGCCCGGAGGACACATCAGTCTTCGTCTGATTCCTGTGTCGGGATTGCCTGCTGCTGCGCAGCGTCCTTACTATGTAGGAGATGCTTCCGTCTATTTATTTGGGAAAAATGGAGAAATGCCGAATGATAGCATGATGTACAAGAATCTGAATATTCATTTCTATAAGAAATTGCAGGTTCGTCCGAATATGCTTTATCGGTGGTTGAACTATCAGCAATTTGTGCGGAATACACAGATGCGTGCTTCCAACCGCACCCGGCTTTACAGTCAGTATCGACAGGAGCAGGTGCAGGAGAAACTTAGCCAGTTGGGAATCTTCAGTTATCTGGATTTGCAATATGCTCCGAAAGATACGACAGCCGTTTGTGATACATTGAACGTAACCATGCAAGCTACTTTTGCCAAGCCGCTGGATGCCGAGCTGGAATTGAATGTCGTAACCAAAAGTAACGACCAGACCGGTCCGGGAGCCTCATTCGGCGTCACCCGGAACAATGTGTTCGGAGGTGGAGAAAGCTGGAATGTAAAGCTGAAAGGTTCTTATGAGTGGCAAACCGGAGGAGGAGAGAAGAGTTCTCTGATGAATAGCTGGGAGATGGGAGTTTCTACTTCTTTGACTTTCCCACGGGTGGTTTTCCCGCATTTGGGAAAACGGGAGTTCGACTTTCCGGCAACAACGACTTTCCGCCTGTACGTCGACCAGTTGAACCGCGCCAGATATTACAAACTGCTATCCTTCGGTGGAAATGCTACCTACGATTTCCAGCCGACACGTACAAGCCGACATAGTATTACCCCTTTCAAGTTGACATTCAATGTCCTGCAACATCAATCGGACGAATTTATCGCAATAGCCGAAGCTAATCCGGCCTTATATATCAGTTTGAAAGACCAGTTTATTCCTGCCATGGAATATACTTATACGTATGATAACGCTTCCGCACGCGGTATAAAGAATCCGATTTGGTGGCAGTCCACCATTACTTCTGCCGGAAACTTGACCTCCTTGATTTACCGTGCTTTCGGTCAGCCTTTCAACAAAGAGGATAAGCGTTTGCTCAACGTACCTTTCGCACAGTTTGTAAAGCTGAATACGGAGTTCCGCCATTTATGGAATATGGACAAGAATAATAAGATTGCCTCCCGTGTGGCCTTGGGTGCTCTCTTCTCTTACGGTAATGCAACGATAGCCCCTTACAGCGAACAATTCTATGTAGGCGGTGCCAACAGTATTCGTGCCTTCACGGTGCGTAGCATCGGACCGGGTGGCTACCATCCGTCGGAAAGCCGCTATTCCTACCTCGATCAGACGGGTACTTTCCGTTTCGAGGCAAATGTAGAATATCGTTTCCGTATCTTTAAGAGTATCTGGGGAGCTACTTTCCTAGATGCCGGAAATGTCTGGTTGATGCGTAAAGATGAGGCTCGTCCGGACTCACAGCTCGAACTGAAAACTTTCCCGAAACAAATCGCCTTGGGTACTGGTGTCGGTATTCGGTATGATATGGATATTCTGGTGTTCCGTCTCGACTTCGGTATACCTTTGCATTTGCCTTACGATACCGAAAGAAGCGGATATTACAATGTCACAGGAAGCTTTATGAAGAATCTGGGAATACATTTTGCTATCGGTTATCCCTTCTAATGAATGATTTTTGTACGATTTTGGTAAATAATGATTGATATTTGTCCTGTTGGATTCAACTATTTTTGTAATTTTGCAACGAAATCTGATGCCGTTGACATCACTAACCTTTTAATATTACACAATTTATGAAACCAACTTTATTCTTATTGGCAGCCGGTATGGGTAGCCGTTATGGAGGCTTGAAGCAATTAGACGGATTGGGTCCTAATGGCGAAACTATTATGGATTACTCTATCTATGATGCTATCAATGCCGGATTTGGTAAGCTTGTATTTGTAATCCGCAAAGATTTTGAGCAAGATTTCCGTGATAAAATTATTTCCAAATACGAAGGTCACATCCCTTGCGAACTGGTATTTCAGTCTATCAACGATCTTCCGGAAGGCTTTACTTGTCCGGCAGACCGTACAAAACCATGGGGTACAAACCATGCAGTAATGATGGGTGCTGATGTGATTAAAGAACCGTTTGCAGTAATCAACTGCGATGACTTTTATGGTCGCGATTCTTTCCAGGTAATGGGTAAATTCCTTTCAGCTCTTCCTGAAAATTCAGAGAACGTTTATTCAATGGTAGGTTTCCGTGTAGGAAATACCTTGAGCGAAAGCGGTACGGTATCTCGTGGTATCTGTAGCACAGATGCTAAAGGATTGTTGACATCTGTAGTAGAACGTACGAAGATTCAACGTCTTGACGGTGAAGTGAAATATATCGGTGATGATGGCGAATGGACTGCTACTCCTGACACGACTCCGGTAAGTATGAACTTCTGGGGCTTCACTCCTGATTACTTCGCTTACAGCCAGGAATTTTTCAAGACTTTCCTTAGTGATCCGAAGAACATGGAAAACCTGAAGAGCGAATTCTTCATCCCATTGATGGTGGATAAATTGATTAATGACGGAACTGCTACTGTTGAAGTATTGGATACTACCAGCAAATGGTTTGGTGTTACTTATCCGGAAGATCGTCAGAGCGTAGTAGACAAGATTCAGGCATTGGTAGATGCCGGCGAATATCCTGCTAAGTTGTTCTAAAGAAGATACATAGGTAAAGATAGAGGGCAGTCATTCAATCAGAATGACTGCTTTTTTGTTTTTCATAACGTATAATACTAAGCTGTATCTAATAAATATTCAGTATCTTTGCAGTCCAAAATGTTATAAATCAGAAGCAGAAGTGATTTCAGTAGAAGGATTATCAGTAGAATTTAATGCGACGCCGCTTTTTGAGGACGTCAGCTATGTAATTAATAAGAAAGATCGCATTGCGTTGGTCGGCAAGAATGGTGCCGGCAAATCAACCATGCTGAAAATATTAGCCGGCTTGCAGTCGCCGACACATGGCATTGTAGCCACTCCGAAAGATGTAACCATCGGATATTTGCCGCAGGTCATGATTCTTTCCGACAACCGGACGGTGATGGGAGAGGCGGAACTGGCATTCGAACATATTTTTGAACTTCAGGCGAGGTTGGAACGGATGAATCAGGAACTGGCCGAACGGACAGACTACGATTCGGAAGAATACCATCAGTTGATAGACCGTTTCACGCATGAAAATGACCGCTTCCTGATGATGGGTGGTACAAACTATCAGGCGGAAATCGAACGGACTCTGCTCGGACTGGGATTCAGCCGGGAGGACTTCGAACGTTCTACTTCGGAATTCTCCGGCGGATGGCGTATGCGTATCGAATTGGCAAAATTGCTTTTACGTCGCCCGGATGTACTCTTGCTCGATGAACCGACCAATCACCTCGATATTGAAAGTATCCAATGGCTGGAAAACTTTCTGGCTACACGTGCCAATGCAGTCGTATTGGTCAGCCACGACCGTGCTTTCCTCAATAATGTAACGACCCGTACCATCGAAATCACTTGTGGCCAGATCTATGACTACAAAGTGAAATATGATGAATTTGTAGTCTTGCGTAAAGAACGTCGCGAACAACAGCTTCGTGCATACGAAAACCAGCAGAAACAGATACAGGATACGGAAGACTTCATCGAACGCTTCCGCTATAAAGCTACCAAAGCCGTACAGGTGCAGAGCCGTATCAAACAGCTGGATAAAATAGACCGCATTGAAATAGATGAAGAAGATAACTCCTCGCTTCGTTTGAAGTTTCCTCCTGCCAGCCGTAGCGGAAACTATCCTGTGATTTGCGAAGATGTACGCAAAGCGTATGGCAGCCATGTTGTTTTCCATGATGTAAACCTCACTATCAACCGGGGAGAGAAAGTAGCTTTCGTCGGTAAGAATGGAGAGGGTAAATCTACATTGGTAAAGTGTATCATGGGAGAGATTGACTTTGATGGTAAGCTCACCATCGGTCATAATGTACAAATCGGCTATTTTGCGCAGAATCAGGCGCAAATGCTGGATGAGAACCTGACTGTATTCGATACGATCGACCGGGTAGCTACAGGCGATATCCGTCTGAAAATACGTGATATACTGGGAGCTTTCATGTTTGGAGGCGAAGCCTCGGACAAAAAAGTGAAAGTCCTCTCCGGTGGAGAACGTACCCGATTGGCAATGATTAAACTTCTTCTGGAACCCGTCAACTTCCTGATTCTGGACGAACCGACCAATCATTTGGATATGCGTTCGAAAGACGTATTGAAAGAAGCGATCCGCGAATTTGACGGAACCGTAGTTCTTGTCAGCCACGACCGTGATTTTTTGGATGGACTTGCGACTAAAGTATATGAGTTCGGTGGCGGACTGGTAAAAGAACACCTCGGCGGTATCTATGAATTTCTGCAAAAGAAAAAGATAGATAGCTTGAACGAACTTCAGAAAGGGGCAGGCTTATCCACTTCTCCTACGGCATCTGCCAAAGGAAATAATGAACAGGAAGCCGCACAACCTTCGGAAAACAAACTCTCTTATGAAGCTCAAAAAGAACTGAATAAGAAAGTGAAGAAACTCGAGCGCCAAGTTGCGGATTGCGAAACCTCGATCGAAGAAACCGAATCGGCCATAGCCATTATAGAAGTGAAAATGGCCACTCCCGAAGGAGCTTCGGATATGAAACTGTATGAGCAGCATCAGAAACTGAAACAGCAGTTGGATACTATTGTTGAAGAGTGGGAGCGAGTTTCGATGGAACTGGAAGAAGTGAAAGAAGTGAAAGGCTAGAACTTCCTTTCCAATAGCATGATAATTCTATAACATATTATATGAGTATGAAAGTAACCAAGTATTTACCAATTCTTGCCGTATGCCTTATGACAACAGGATGTAACAGTAAGAAAGAGGCCGTGCTGACGTCCGGTATCGACCTTGCTAATCTGGATACCACGGCTGTGCCGGGTACAAGTTTTTATCAATATGCCTGTGGAGGTTGGGTGAAAGATCATCCGCTGACAGACGAGTATTCACGTTTCGGTACATTCGATATGTTGCGCGAAAACAGCCGTGAGCAACTGAAAGCGTTGATTGCCGAATTGGCTGCAAAGAAAGATAACGCACCGGGCAGTGCTGCCCAGAAAGTAGGCGATCTTTATAATATCGCAATGGATAGCGTGAAACTGAATCAGGAAGGTGTAGCTCCGATCAAAGCGGAACTGGCAGCCATTGACGCTCTCAAGGATAAAGGAGAAATCTATGCATATATCGCCGAAAGCCAGAAGAAAGGCATCCGTCCTTACTTCACCATGTTCGTAAGTGCAGACGATATGAACAGTTCCATGAATATCGTACAAACCTATCAGGGAGGTATCGGAATGGGACAACGTGACTATTATCTGGAAGATGACGAGCAGACTAAAAATATCCGTAACAAATATCAGGAACACATCGCCAAGATGTTCCAGTTGGCAGGTTATGATGACGCTACTGCACAGAAAGCGGTAAAAGCAGTGATGGACATTGAAACCCGTCTGGCGAAAGCAGCTCGTTCACAAGTGGAATTGCGTGATCCTCATGCTAATTATAACAAGATGGACATGGCAACGTTGAAAAAGAACTTCCCGACTTTCGACTGGGATACTTATTTCACCGTTTCCGGTTTGAAAGATCTGAAGGAAGTGAACATCGGTCAGCCTGCTGCCATGAAGGAAGTAGCCGATGTGATTAACACCGTATCGCTGGACGATCAAAAACTGTATCTCCAATGGGGATTGATAGATGCTGCCGCTTCTTATTTAAGCGATGATTTTGAAGCACAGAATTTCGATTTCTACAGCAGAACAATGTCCGGCAAGAAAGAAATGCAACCTCGTTGGAAACGTTCTGTGAGCACCGTAGACGGTGTGCTTGGCGAAGTGGTAGGACAAATTTACGTGGAAAAGTACTTCCCTGCTGCTGCTAAAGAACGCATGGTTACACTGGTGAAGAACCTGCAAACTTCTTTGGGTGAACGCATCAAAGGTTTGGAATGGATGAGCGAACCGACCAAAGAAAAAGCGTTGGAGAAACTGGCTACCTTCCATGTAAAAATCGGTTATCCTGATAAATGGAAAGATTACTCTGCACTGGAGATCAAAAATGATTCTTACTGGGCAAATATTGAACGTGCGAACCAATGGGATTACAACGAAATGATTGCTAAAGCCGGCAAACCGGTAGACAAGGATGAATGGTTGATGACTCCCCAGACTGTGAACGCTTATTATAACCCGACTACCAATGAAATCTGCTTCCCGGCAGCCATCCTGCAACCTCCGTTCTTCGATATGAATGCGGACGATGCTATGAACTACGGTGCAATTGGCGTGGTCATCGGCCATGAGATGACTCATGGATTTGACGATCAGGGACGTCAATATGACAAAGACGGAAACCTGAAAGACTGGTGGACGGAAGAAGATGCTAAAAAGTTCGAAGAACGTGCCCAAGTAATGGTGAACTTCTTTGACAGCATTGAAGTGGCTCCGGGCGTACACGGAAACGGTAGCCTGACATTGGGAGAGAACATCGCCGACCACGGAGGTTTGCAGGTTTCTTTCCAGGCTTTCAAGAAAGCAACAGAAGCTGCACCATTGGAAATTGTTGACGGATTTACTCCGGAACAACGTTTCTTTCTTGCTTATGCTAATGTGTGGGCAGGAAATATCCGTCCTGAAGAAATTCTCCGGTTAACTAAACTCGATCCTCACTCATTAGGAAAATGGCGTGTGGA
The DNA here is from genome assembly GCF_015558905.1 of Bacteroides sp. D55t1_190419_B8. Taxonomy (NCBI): domain Bacteria; kingdom Pseudomonadati; phylum Bacteroidota; class Bacteroidia; order Bacteroidales; family Bacteroidaceae; genus Bacteroides; species Bacteroides sp. D55t1_190419_B8. The sequence goes on along the minus strand of NZ_JADMOU010000007.1, from coordinate 12,899 downwards.
CGGTGCTCTTCCTCATATCGAAAATTGGTATGAAGCATTCAAAATTACCGAGCAGGATCCGATGTTTGTACCTAAGGATAAACGAGTGTCTATCTGGTAATAGATTTTGAATAGAGAATACATATGCGAAGAGGCGTTGATTTTCCATTGAGGAGGGTCAACGCTTTTTTTTATTAATTCACACCTTATTTATTACGTACGATAAACAATATTTCGTAACTTTGCACACCAAATACTTAATAAGCAATTCAATGTCAGAGTCTAAAAAAATAAAAACTGCATTGGTATCTGTATACCATAAAGAAGGTTTGGACGAAATTATTACCAAACTTCATGAAGAGGGAGTAGAGTTTTTGTCGACAGGCGGAACTCGTCAGTTTATTGAATCATTGGGATATCCTTGCAAGGCAGTGGAAGATTTGACCACTTATCCTTCTATTCTCGGTGGTAGAGTAAAGACATTACATCCGAAAATATTCGGAGGTATCCTTTGCCGTCGCGGCTTGGAGCAGGATATGCAACAGATTGAGAAGTATGAAATCCCCGAGATAGATCTGGTGATTGTTGATTTGTATCCGTTTGAAGCTACGGTAGCTTCCGGTGCATCTGAAGCAGATATTATTGAAAAAATCGATATAGGCGGAATCTCTCTGATTCGTGCCGCAGCCAAGAACTACAACGATGTAATCATTGTGGCTTCTCAAGCTCAATACAAACCATTGCTGGATATGTTGATGGAGCACGGTGCTACTTCTTCACTCGAAGAACGCCGTTGGATGGCAAAAGAAGCATTTGCCGTTTCTTCTCATTACGATTCGGCTATTTTCAACTATTTCGATGCCGGCGAAGGCTCTGCTTTCCGTTGCTCGGTAAATAGCCAGAAGCAACTTCGTTACGGTGAGAACCCACATCAGAAAGGTTATTTCTACGGAAATCTGGAAGCGATGTTCGACCAGATTCACGGAAAAGAAATCTCTTATAACAATCTTCTCGATATCAATGCTGCCGTTGACCTGATTGACGAATTCGACGACCTCACTTTCGCTATCCTGAAACATAACAATGCTTGTGGGCTGGCTTCCCGCACTACTGTTCTGGATGCTTGGAAAGACGCATTGGCCGGTGATCCGGTTTCTGCTTTCGGAGGTGTATTGATTACGAATGGCGTCATTGACAAAGAAGCAGCGGAAGAAATCAACAAGATTTTCTTCGAAGTGATTATCGCACCGGATTATGATGTGGATGCACTCGAAATCCTGGGACAAAAAAAGAACCGCATCATCCTCGTTCGTAAAGAAGCCAAATTGCCTAAAAAGCAATTCCGTGCTTTACTGAATGGCGTATTGGTGCAGGATAAAGATACTAATATTGAAACGGTAGCTGACCTGAAAACCGTGACAGACAAAGCTCCTACTCCGGAAGAAGTAGAAGATATGTTGTTTGCCAATAAAATTGTAAAGAACAGCAAGTCTAATGCCATCGTATTGGCAAAAGATAAGCAACTTCTTGCAAGCGGTGTAGGACAGACTTCGCGTGTAGACGCATTGAAGCAAGCAATTGAAAAGGCCAAATCATTCGGTTTTGATCTGAATGGTGCAGTGATGGCTTCCGATGCTTTCTTCCCGTTCCCCGACTGTGTGGAAATCGCAGATAAAGAAGGTATTACGGCTGTTATCCAACCGGGAGGTTCGGTAAAAGACGATTTATCCTTTGCTTATTGCAATGAGCATGGTATGGCGATGGTGACTACCGGTATCCGTCATTTTAAACACTAAAAAAATAAGTATTAAGTTTTTAGTGTTAACTTGCACTGCACAGTTATAATACTTAAACTTAATACTCCACTTTAATAAATTATTCAAGAATGGGATTATTTTCTTTTACACAAGAGATCGCAATGGACTTGGGCACAGCCAATACCATTATCATCACGAATGGGAAAATCGTGGTGGATGAGCCGTCAGTCGTTGCTTTGGATCGCCGTACAGAAAAGATGATTGCCGTGGGGGAAAAGGCGAAGTTGATGCATGAAAAAACCCACGAAAACATACGTACTATCCGTCCGTTGAGAGATGGAGTGATTGCCGACTTTTATGCTTGCGAGCAGATGATGCGCGGTTTGATAAAGCAGGTGAATACTCGCAACCATTTGTTTTCACCTTCTCTTCGCATGGTGATTGGCGTTCCTTCGGGAAGTACGGAAGTCGAACTCCGTGCTGTTCGCGACTCTGCGGAACATGCCGGTGGCCGTGATGTCTATTTGATTTTTGAACCGATGGCTGCGGCAATCGGTATCGGCATCGACGTAGAAGCTCCGGAAGGAAACATGATTGTCGATATAGGTGGTGGTTCTACGGAAATTGCCGTTATCTCTTTGGGAGGTATCGTTTCCAACAACTCCATTCGTACTGCCGGTGATGACCTGACAGAAGATATTCGCGAATACATGAGCCGTCAGCACAATGTGAAAGTCAGCGAGCGTATGGCAGAACGTATCAAGATCAATGTGGGTGCTGCTTTAACCGAACTGGGTGAAGATGCTCCGGAAGATTATATCGTTCATGGTCCGAACCGTATCACAGCTCTTCCAATGGAAGTGCCTGTATGCTATCAGGAAGTAGCTCACTGTCTGGAGAAATCTATTTCAAAGATTGAAACTGCTATCTTGAGTGCATTGGAAAATACGCCTCCTGAACTGTATGCTGATATTGTGCACAATGGTATCTATCTCTCCGGAGGTGGTGCATTGCTTCGTGGACTGGATAAGCGTTTGACCGACAAGATCAACATTCCTTTCCATATTGCGGAAGATCCTTTGCACGCAGTCGCCAAAGGTACAGGTGTGGCATTAAAGAACGTAGACCGTTTCTCTTTCTTAATGAGATAAACCGGGAATGAGGAATTTATTAAACTTCCTTCTGAAATACAATTACTGGTTCCTCTTCATCGTATTGGAGGTAGCCAGTTTTGTTTTGTTATTTCGGTTCAACCGTTATCAGCAGAGTGCATTCTTCACTTCTGCCAATACGGTTGTGGGGGCAGTTTATGAAGTTTCGGGAGGAGTTTCCTCTTATTTTCATCTGAAATCGGTCAATGAAGACCTGATGGACCGGAACATGGTGCTCGAACAACAGATTACTAATCTGGAGAAAGCATTGAGAGAGCGTCAGCTTGATTCTCTGACTATCAAAAGTATTCGGCAGGTGTCGCAAACGGATTATGAGCTGTTCAAGGCTCATGTGATAAAGAACAGCTTGAATCTCGTTGATAATTATATCACACTTGATAAAGGCTCTTCTTCCGGCATTCGCTCCGAAATGGGAGTCGTGGACGGTAATGGAATTGTAGGGATTGTTTATGAAACATCCCCTTCTTATTCGGTGGTGATTTCGGTACTGAACAGCAAGTCGAATATCAGTTGTAAGATTGTCGGTAGCGATTACTTCGGCTACCTGAAGTGGGAACATGGAGATTCGCGCTATGCTTATCTGAAAGACCTGCCTCGTCATGCAGAGTTTAATTTGGGAGATACGGTCGTCACCAGCGGTTTCTCGACTGTCTTTCCGGAAGGTGTCATGGTGGGAACGGTGGATGATATGTCCGATTCTAATGACGGACTTTCCTATCTGTTGAAGATTAAGCTGGCTACTGATTTCGGTAAGTTGAGTGATGTTCGCGTGATAGCCCGGACGGGACAGGAAGAACAGAAGAAACTTGAAAACAAGGTGACGCAAGAATGATAATTACTTATATACATAGAATCGGATGGTTTATCGGCTTGGTGCTTCTTCAGGTACTGATTCTGAATAATGTGCATATTGCCGGATACGCAACTCCTTTTCTCTATATCTACTTTATTCTGAAGTTCAGCTCCGGCACTTCCCGCAATGAACTGATGCTGTGGGCTTTCTTCTTCGGACTGACCATTGATATTTTTTCCGATACTCCGGGAATGAATGCAGCGGCTGCCGTGTTGCTTGCTTTTCTCCGGCCCTCTTTGCTTCGTCTGTTCATGCCCCGTGATAATCCGGACAGCCTCATTCCCTCTTTCAAGACGATGGGAATCAGTCCTTTTCTAAAATATACTACTGCAAGTGTTTTTGTGCACAGTCTGGCATTACTCTCCATCGAGTTCTTCTCATTCACCAGCATTTGGCTGTTATTGTTGCGAGTGCTCCTTTGCACTGTTCTGACTGTAACCTGTATCATAGCTATAGAAGGGATTAAGAGGTAACGATGGCAAAAGATTATATCTTAGAGAAGCGCAAATTTGTAATCGGAGGTATTGCTCTCTCCATTGTTCTGATTTATCTGATACGTCTTTTTGTATTGCAGATCATGACTGATGACTACAAAAAGAATGCTGACAGTAACGCTTTTCTGAATAAAATTCAGTATCCTTCACGCGGTGCTATTTACGACCGGACCGGCAAATTGCTGGTATTCAACCAGCCGGCCTATGACATAACAATTGTGCCGAAGGAAGTCGAGAATCTCGATACCCTCGATTTATGCCAATCGCTGAATATCACCCGTTCGCAGTTCCTGAAAATTATGAGCGACATGAAAGACCGTCGCCGTAATCCGGGATATTCCCGCTATACCAACCAGTTGTTTATGTCGCAACTTTCGGCAGAGGAATGTGGTGTCTTTCAGGAAAAACTATTTAAGTTCCGTGGCTTTTATATTCAACGGCGTACCATTCGCCAGTATACCTACAACGCTGCCGCTCATGCTTTAGGAGATATTGGAGAAGTCTCCGCAAAAGAAATGGAGGCTGATGAAGAAGGATACTACATTCGTGGTGACTATGTCGGCAAACTGGGAGTTGAAAAATCGTATGAAAAATATCTTCGTGGCGAGAAAGGAATTGAAATTCTGCTTCGTGATGCACATGGCCGTATCCAGGGGCATTATATGGATGGCGAATATGACCGTCCTTCCGTTCCCGGTAAGAATCTGACATTGAGCCTGGATATTGACTTGCAGATGCTGGGCGAGCGTTTATTAAAGAATAAAATCGGAAGTGTTGTAGCTATCGAACCGGAAACCGGGGAAATCCTTTGTCTGGTATCCTCTCCCAATTACGATCCGCACTTGATGATTGGCCGTCAGCGTGGAAAGAATCATCTGGCTTTGCAACGTGATATGACGAAACCACTTCTGAATCGTGCCTTGATGGGAGTGTATCCTCCGGGATCTACTTTTAAAACAGCGCAGGGACTGACCTTCTTGCAAGAAGGAATTATTACCGAACAAAGTCCGGCATTCCCTTGCTCGCATGGATTCCATTACGGAAGATTGACAGTAGGTTGCCACGCTCATGGTTCTCCCTTGCCTCTGATTCCTGCCATTGCCACTTCGTGCAACTCCTATTTCTGTTGGGGACTGTTTCGTATGTTCGGCGATCGTAAATACGGTTCACCGCAAAATGCCATAACGGTCTGGAAAGATCACATGGTTTCGCAGGGATTCGGCTACAAACTGGGAGTCGATTTGCCGGGAGAAAAACGTGGTTTGATTCCGAATGCACAGTTCTACGATAAAGCTTATCGCGGACATTGGAACGGATTAACCGTAATCAGTATTTCTATCGGACAGGGAGAAATTCTGTCCACTCCTCTTCAGATTGCTAACTTGGGGGCGACGATTGCCAATAGAGGATATTTCGTGACACCGCATATTGTAAAGGAAATCCAGGATAACCAGTTGGATAGCATCTATCGTGTACCGCGTTATACCACTATTGAGAAGAGGCATTATGAATCAGTAGTAGAAGGGATGCGTGGCGCAGCCACCGGTGGTACCTGCCGTATGCTGTCCGTAATGGTTCCGGGGCTGGAGGCCTGTGGTAAAACAGGTACTGCACAGAATCGTGGGCACGACCACTCGGTATTTATGGGTTTTGCACCTATGAATAAACCCAAGATAGCTATTGCCGTCTATGTGGAGAACGGTGGGTGGGGAGCTACTTATGGAGTGCCTGTTGGTGCGTTGATGATGGAACAATATATAAACGGGAAGTTATCACCGGAAAATGAATTAAGAGCGGAAGAAATTAGTAACAGAGTGATATTGTATGGTAACGAGGAACGATAGTTTGTGGAAATCACTGGACTGGGTAACGATTTTTATTTACCTGCTCCTGATTGTTGGTGGATGGTTCAGCGTTTGCGGAGCCAGTTACGACTATGGTGAACGTGACTTCCTGGATTTTTCGACCCGTGCCGGTAAACAGTTTGTGTGGATTATCTGTTCCTTCGGGCTCGGATTTGTGTTGTTGATGCTGGAAGACCGTATGTATGATATGTTCGCGTACATTATATATGTAGGAATGATTCTCTTGCTCATCGTTACCATCTTCATAGCGCCGGACACAAAGGGGTCACGCTCTTGGCTGGTGATGGGGCCGGTTAGCTTGCAACCTGCCGAATTTGCCAAGTTTGCCACAGCCTTGGCTTTGGCCAAATACATGAACTCTTATTCATTCAGCATCAAAAAAGAAAAGTGTGCCTTTATCCTGGGATTTATCATTCTGCTTCCGATGTTATTGATTATCGGTCAGCGGGAGACGGGTTCTGCATTGGTTTATCTCGCCTTTTTTCTGGTTCTTTATCGTGAAGGAATGCCGGGGGTAGTGCTCTTTGCAGGCGTATGCGCGGTAATCTACTTTGTGGTCGGCATCCGTTTTGATGAAGTATTTATTGCCGATACTCCTACGCCGCTGGGAGAATTTATCGTATTGCTGTTGATTTTATTATTTGCCGGTGGCATGGTATGGGTATATCGCAAGAAATGGGCTGCTACCCGCAATATCATTGGTGGAAGTTTGATCATATTGCTGATTACCTATTTAATATCGGAATATTGGGTGCACTTTAGTCTGGTTTGGGTGCAATGGGGGCTTTGTGCTGTAATGATAGGCTATCTGATTTATCTGGCATTAAGTGAGCGGCAACGTACTTATTTCCTGATTGCTCTGTTTGCAATCGGTTCTGTCGGGTTCCTGTATTCTAGTAATTATGTATTTGACAATGTGCTGGAACCCCATCAGCAAGTCCGTATTAAAGTAGTGCTTGGTTTGGAAGAAGATTTGACCGGTGCCGGATATAATGTGAATCAATCTAAGATTGCCATCGGTTCCGGTGGATTAACAGGAAAAGGGTTCCTGAATGGTACGCAAACGAAGTTAAAGTATGTGCCTGAACAGGATACCGACTTTATCTTCTGTACAGTAGGTGAAGAGCAAGGTTTTGTTGGTTCGGCTGCTGTCCTGTTGGCATTCCTTATTTTGATTTTGCGATTAATCTTCTTGTCCGAACGGCAGACTTCGAATTTTGGCCGGGTTTATGGATATTCGGTCGTCAGTATTTTCCTTTTCCACTTGTTTATCAATGTCGGTATGGTGCTGGGCTTGACTCCGGTTATTGGTATTCCATTACCTTTCTTTAGTTATGGAGGCTCTTCTTTATGGGGATTTACGATATTGCTGTTTATTTTCCTGCGGATTGATGCAGGCCGTGGCAGAAGGCTTTAACTTTTACCTTTTACTGTTTTTCAATGCGGATGCCTATATCGCTCAATCCTTGTAGTTTTTCATCTTTCATTCCGTTTATCACTTTGATAGTATAGTTGCCGGAATGCAAGGGGAGGAGAGATTTAAAAAAAGTTTCCGATTGGTAAATGCTTCCCCATCCATGTCCAGTCCATTTTCCTTCAGAATCAGCCAAGCTGAAAGCGATTGTGTCAGTGCGCCATACCGTAGAATCCTGTAGATTCTGACTGATAAATAAGTGGAGGTCATGATAAGGATACTCTATTCTGTTGCGGACTTCTGCAAAAAGCCGGAGGGTAGTGGGAATACTGTCGGTTATGGATATTTGAAAAGAGAGTGTATCACTCTTTTCCCATCCCTCGTCAGGGAGGGATTGATAGGAGTGATACACCGTATTATCATTGCAGGCTGTCAGTAAGCAAGCACTGAATAGAATAAATAAACTATTCTTGAGTAGACTTTTCATTATTTGGCAGTTTCTCCTGATTCTGATTTCTTTCCGGTTTGGAAGGACGCTCCAGATTAGGACGACGTTCTTGACGTTCCTGTCCTTGCTGCTCCCGTTGGCGGTCTTGTTGTTGCGGGCGTTCCTGACCTTGCGGACGTTCTTGACTGGGGCGCTCTTGTCCTTGTGGGCGTTCTTGGTTCTGTCCCCTTTCCGGACGTCTGTTTTCGTTATTCCGTCCCTGGTTCTGTCCTCTGTTCCGGTTGTTATTGTTATTTCTCGGTCGATTGTCCCTTTCCCCTCTGTTGCCGTTTTCTGACGGCTGCGGGCGGTTTTCATTCTCCCGTTGAGGTTGTTGCGGACGATTTCCACCTTCCGTTTGTTGTTGCGGGCGGTTACCGTTATTATTGTTATTGTTTCCTTTCTTCTTCTTTTTATTGTTCCGGTTAGCGTTATTGCCGCCATCTTTATTATTCCGGCTACGGTCAAAGCGGGTAACGCTTTCCTGTTCCAGTAAGTCAACCGGTTTCTTCGGTTCCGGTTTCTTTTCTTCTTCGATCAAGCTGTCCGGTTTCATCCCTTTTTTATTCATGGAGATGACTTCAAAAGCGCGTTTGCCGCTGATTGTAACCAGATTGGCGGGGAAGTTCTTATCCGTAGAGTAAGAAACCTGATTGCTTAGAATATCTGCTTTGAAGAAATAGAAAGTACCATCTTTTGTTTCCAACTCTATCTCTCTCGAAGGAAGTCGTTTTTGCGCTTCTACATAACAGTCTACCTCATAGTTCAGGCAACATTTCAGTTTAGCACACTGTCCGGCAAGTTTTTGCGGATTTAGTGAGATGTCCTGAAAACGGGCGGCACTGGTAGACACAGACACAAAACTTGTCATCCATGTGGCACAACACAGTTCGCGTCCGCAAGGGCCAATTCCGCCGATACGTCCGGCTTCCTGACGGGCACCGATTTGTTTCATCTCGATACGTACACGGAAAGCTTCGGCCAATACTTTGATTAACTGACGGAAGTCTACCCGTTCATCGGCGATGTAGTAGAAGATAGCCTTATTACCATCTCCCTGATACTCCACGTCACCGATTTTCATATCCAGATTGAGGTTCAATGCAATTTGGCGTGCGCGGATCATGGTAGCGTGTTCTTTGGCTTTGGCTTCGTTGAACTTCTCCATATCCACTGGTTTGGCTTTCCGGTAAACACGTTTGATTTCCGTATCTGCCTTGAAGTTTGCTTTCTTCATTTGCAGGGGAACAAGCCGGCCGGTTAATGTAACTACTCCGATGTCATGGCCCGGAGCAGCTTCTACGGCAACTATATCTCCTTTTTCCAGTTTGATCTTGTTGCTGTTCCGAAAATATCCCTTCCGGGTATTCTTGAATTGCACTTCTACCATGTCACTCTCCTCCGCATTGCCCGGTATGTCAGCCAGCCAGTCGTAGGTATTCAGTTTTTTATCTTGTCGGGAACATCCTTTGCAGCAAAGGCCACCGCTCCCATTATGAAGTTTATATTCCATAAGTTATATATTTATTATTGCTTCAACAGTACGATCATCTTCAGTGAGAAGTCGAAAAATACCATTTTAGCATTTACATTTTGTTCTATATGTAGTTGCGCTTCGCTTAATTCGTCCATGATACCCATCACATTACGTTCGTTGACAAAAGGTGCAAAGCGGGTTGCAAAATTCTGTTCGTTAATAGTCATATACGTCAGATCGCGCTGGTGCAGGTTGAAGATAAAGTTTTCGCGGATCATACGTTGGCAATATTCCAGAAAGTTTTTCTGGCGTTCGCGTCCCATGCTGGCCACCTGTTCACTCCACATCTTCATCTCCTTTATTTTCCGTTGATAGGATAAGCGCATCAGGTTGACAAAGAGCTCGAAGAATAACTGATTCTCCTCATTCAGATGAATCGTTTCGAGTGCCTTGACGAAATTTCCGTTTGCCAGATGGGCAATCGAGATGCTATCCGCAGGCTGAACATGATATTTACTCTGCAATACCCGGTCGATGCTGGCTTCGTCAATTTTTCGCACATTCATACGTTGAGTACGGCTCAAGATGGTAGGCAGGATCATGTCCGGAGCTTCGGAAACCAATAGAAAAATCGTCTTTTCGGGTGGCTCCTCAAGCAGTTTCAACAACTTATTGGCGCATACCGGGTGCATTTTCTCCGGCAACCATACAATCGTAATCTTGAATCCACCCTCACTGGATTTCAGACTGAGCTTCTTCAGGATCTCATCGCTCTCTTTGGCATAAATCAGCGCTTGAGAGTTCTCTGCGTCCATTTCACTTAACCAATGGTTGAGGTTGAAATAAGGATGGTTGATAACGAATGGCCGCCAATCGGCAATATAATCATCGCACACTTCTTTCTTGCCTTTCGCACTTTTCACGATGGGGAATACGAAATGCACATCCGGATGTACCAGCTTATTGAATTTCACACAAGACGGACAGACACCGCAAGCATCTTCCTCGCCCCGATTGGTGCAACTGATGTAGCGTGCGTATGCGATAGCCAATGGCATTTTACCAACTCCCTCGGGACCGCAAATGAGTTGGGCATGTGGAATACGCCCCTCGTTCACTTCCTGAATGAGTCGTTGCTTGATTTCTTCTTGTCCGATTACGTCTCTGAAAAACATATCAATAAATGATTTTGGCTACTTCCTTGATACTGTCTACTGCTCCGATGGAGTAGAAATGGATGCTCGGAACCCCATGTTCCATCAACTCCTTGCATTGAGCCACGCACCATTCAACACCCACCTGTTCGGCTTCCGCGTCATTCTTGCATTTCAATGCTTCTTTCACCAGAGCTTCCGGCAAATCCACCTTGAATGTTTTGGGGACCATGCTTAGTTGGGAGATTTTCTTGAAAGGCTTGATTCCCGGAATGATAGGTATGTTGATACCTGCTGCCTTAGCCTGCTCCACAAAATCGAAATATTTCTTATTATCGTAGAATAATTGTGTTACAGCATACTCTGCACCAGCTTCTACCTTCTTTTTCAGCCAGTAAAGATCTGTCTCTATGTTAGGAGATTCTTCATGCTTTTCCGGATAACACGCCACGCCATACGAGAAAGGACTGGCGGTGACTTTCATTTCTGAACCGTCAACGAAGATTCCCTTATTGAAATTATTAATCTGCTCCTGCAATTCAATCGCATGATGATATCCGTCTCCTTCGGGAGTAAAGACCGATTCATGTTTAGCCTTGTCCCCACGAAGTACCAGCAAATCAGTGATATTCAGAAATTGCAAATCCAGCAATACATATTCGGTTTCCTCACGCGTGAAACCACTGCACAGGATATGAGGAACCACAGTAATATTATATTTATTCTGAATGGCTGCCGCTACGGCAACTGTTCCCGGACGTCTTCTCAGGCGGTTTCTCTGAAAGAGCCCGTTGCCGAGATCTTTGTAGACATATTCGCTGCGATGCGTGGTGATATTGATATATTTCGGATCAAATTCTCGAAGAGTGTCGATTGTCTGATAGAGCTTTTCGATTCCGGTTCCCTTCAAAGGAGGGAGAATCTCGAAAGAAAAAGCTGTACCTTTACTGTTATTTATTAAATCAATTACTTTCATTCCTTTTCGTTGATGTTGTTATCTACTTGGATTAAACATGCATATTGGGACAAAAATACGAAAAAAGAAAGATTTCTTCTTGATTTGTTTGAAAATAGTTTGGTTTTTATCGTACTATTACATAAAAGAGGGCATATCCTGTATTTCGGACGCACCCTCTCTCACCTAATCATTATTAAATTAGAATTTACTTTTCGAGAAATGATTTCTTCATTCTGGCAATGTCAGTCAGATAATCTTGTAAATCTTGTTCATGTTCTTCCTCTTCGGCAAGAATATGTTTGGCGATATCACAAGTGGTGAAATCTTTCCCGTTAGTAAAGTCGGCAATTTCCTGATAACGGAGAATGGCACAGCGTTCGGAAGCAACATTATCCTTTAGCAAACTGACTGAATCGAAGCCTTGCGGAGCATCATATTTACATCTTGCCAGTTCGAACCATTGTTTCGGATCAAGTACCGGAACCCCTTCCAGCTCGATGATACGGTCGGCAAGCAACTGTGCATGTCTACGTTCTTCTTCGGCATGTTCCTCGAACTCACCTTGTACGTCGGCACGCATGGCGCCTTCCACTACTAATGCACCTACCCAATATTGGTAATATGCCAACCACTCTTCAGCCAATGCTGCGTTCAACTGTGAAATTAAACTTTCTACATCTAATTTACCTTGTAGGATTTTTACACTTTCTCTAGCCATAATTTTAAAGTTTAGGTTACTATGTTTAAATCGCTAATGTAACAGACGGAGGTTCTTTTTGTTTGAGTATCCCGGAGGTTTTAACAGAAAGAATGCATTGCATTGTGCAGCTCCTTCTTTTTTAATAGAACATGGATGCTTTTAATATTTCATTTCAACTAAATTTTTGTATCACTTTTACCCTCACACCCTCACACCTTCGCTCAATCCCTTTATTCATCGTGGTTACAACGTGTGAGGGTAAGTGCGGTAGTAGGGTGAGGGTAACTTTTTACCCTCACCCTGTCTCGTCCTGATTCTATCTTAAACAGTTTATAATAAGTGTCTTGTCTATTCGCTTTTATCCTATACTCTCCTATACAATAGACGTCAATGTCTTATATAATAGATGTTTATCCCTCGTGATTCTTCTGATAAGCCCTAATGTCTTTTAACAGCTCACTGCAGTGAACGAATTTGTTTACTATCGTTAGCTTATTTGTTTACATCTGATACAGGGCAGACGCATTATATTTTTTACTATCCCACTCCTGTTTTTATTCTATTTATATGATTGATTATTAACTTATTA